>CAYLNI010000033.1:0-9776 GCA_964384705.1 uncultured Fusibacter sp. | reverse complement strand
CCTGTGCTAGTCCACAGACGATGAGGTAGAAAGTGCCAATCGAGATTAGCGATTGATCGTCGGTCATGAAACCAAGCAGGACTTTTGGGAAAACGACGAGTGCGCCGCCACCGATAATGGAAATGATCACGGCACCCAATAAGATTTCCCTCAAGTACCTTTTTGCCATGACTGGATCTTTAGCGCCTAAATATCTGCCGATATAGGCCGTTGCAGCGACTTGAAAACCCGTCGCTGGCATATACGCGATACTTTCTGCTTGAAGGCCAAGTTGATATGCTGCATAAGAAGCATCGCCATAAGTGAGAATCGCTCGTATCAATATGATGGCGCTGAGTTGCCAGAAGAGCGATTCAAGCGCACTTGGTATACCAGTCTTGTATACTGATGCCATAATATTTTTAGTGAATGTAAAAAAATGCATTATTTTGACGCCTTCTAAAAGGCCACCTTTTTTTAGTATGAACCATAACGCAATAAGCGCAGCCACAGCTTGTGAGAGCGCGAGAGCGATCGCCGCACCCATGAGGCCAAGTACTGGGAAGCCAAACAAGCCCCTAACGAGGATCAGTCCAAATACGACGTTTAGAATATTCATGATGCCGCTGATGATCATCGGTGTCATGGCGTCGCCTTTTCCTTGTAATGCGCCGGAGATGATTAGAATAACACCCAAAAACGGCATGCCAACCCCGACCACTCTAAGGACATCTGCACTGACGCCGAGAAGCTCGCCTTTTGCGCCAAATATCTTGAGCCAGAATTCAGGAACGAACAACATCGTCGTCAAAAATAGGATAGAAATAATGAATATGGAACCCACCGTCTGCTTGAGCGCATCTTTAATCCGCGCTTTATCACCTGCGCCGTAAGCCTGGGCGATGACGACTTGAACGCCTATTGCGATGCCTTTATATACCGCCCAAATGATGCCCCTTACCCTTGTGCTGAGACCCATAGCGCCTATGGCAATAAAACCGAGATTGCCAATCAGCTTCATAGATATGATGCCCACCGACATCTCGAGAACACTGGATATCAGTATGGGCAATATCATTTTTGCAATCGATTTTCGAATTTCCAATTTTGTAATTTCCGTATTCATTTTTGCCCTCTGTCAAAATTATTTCGGTCCCCTTAATAGTTTAGCAGAAAAAGAAAAATATGCTAGATTTGACGTAAAAAAAACCACCAAACGATGGCGCGTTTAGTGGTCAAAAATGATAAAGGGATAATTCATAGTAAATGGATACTTACAAGCCTTTGTGAAGGATTGGAGAAATACGCTTATATAATAGGAGTGTCAACACTGAAAGGACGATGCCTTTGAAGATATTAAACGGTACGATACCGAAAAGAACAAGTGTTGCAACACTGTTGATAGCTGGATTGATGATCGTGCCGAGTTCGACGATTGCTTCGATAGGCATGAATGCCGTATAGAACGGGATGATGACAAAATAGTTTGCGAGCGCACCTGCGATTGTCATACAAACTGTACCAACAGCAAGTCCGATAATCGCCGATTTTTTAGATTTGTTTTTACCATAGATGATCGCTGCAGGTACTGCGATTGAACAACCGATTACGAAGTTTGCCAGTTCGCCTACGCCGCCTGTCGTTGTTTGCATCAAGTGTAGCAGATTTTTTACAGCTTCTATAGCAATCGCTGCAAATGGACCCATTGCAAATGCTCCGATTAAAGCTGGCAAGTCGCTGACGTCTATTTTAAGAAAAGATGGAAATATTGGTAACATAAGTTCGAATTGCATAAGGACGAATGCGAGCACACTGAGCATCGCGATTTTTGTCATCTTTGACACTGACAATTTTTTTGCTGGTTGATTGACCATACCTAAAACCTCCTGATAATTGACTGATTCTCTCATGGAACCAGAGTCATATAATATTAGTTTATGGCTTTTGGGCATAAAAATACCCCCAAAGCATGCACTTCAGGGGAAATGTACATAACATAAACGTCTTCTTTCATCCAGACTGTAACTGTCGGCTCTGGAATTTAACCAGATCAACCTTTCGGCTCGCGGGCTGTACCGCCGGTGGGGAATCGCGCCCCGCCCTGAAGATTCTTTACAGTAAAAGTATAGCACGCAGCCCTTGCGGTGTCAACCATCGTCAGACTACAATCTCTTCTAAAATAGATTTCTTTTTGTTAATGGTTTTGGTTTGCCATTTCCCAGTTGAATAAATAGCAAGGCCAACCACGCATATGATCAAATTACTGATAATCATTGCATTCCAGATAGAGTTAGGACCAAATCCCTCAAGTTTCGACAAGCCATAAACCATAGGAATTCTCAGCGCCCAAAGCCTACCCATCATGAGCACCATGGCTGATACCGTATGGCCGGAGCCTTGGAAGACGCCAACTAAGACCTGGAAAAATCCCATCAGCGGTATCGAGTAGATGATCATGTTCAAATAAGTCGTACCACTGGATATTACTTCAGGATCACTGCTGAACGCACCGACGATCCACTCTGTAAATGGCAACATCATCAAACCACCCACGACTAGGAAAACCGTCGAGAGTATCGTGCTGCTCTTGACTGCCTGTTTCGCCCTAAGGACGTTATCCGCTCCGAGATTTTGACCGACCACAGTAGCGAGTGCACTACCGATGCCCATGGCCGGCATCATGATCAGTGAGCTGATGCGATTGCCAATGGCAAATGCCGTCAAGGTCACTTCGCCAAAGGATACGAGGAATACGTTCAGTATTGTAAAGCCAAAAGCCGTTGTCGCTTGTCCAGTGGAAGATGGCAATCCAATGCTTATGATTTTACTAAGTATCTCTTTGTCAAATTTCAAATCGGAAAACTCTATTTTTAAACTTTGTTTGCTGCTAAAAGTAGTCAATATGCCATAAAATGCAAATGCACCTGTTGAGATCACCGTTGCAATCGCCGCACCTGCAACACCCATATCAAGTACGAAGATAAAGATGGGATCTAGGACGATGTTAACACCAACAGATAGTGCTGCAATAATAAGCGGTGACATCGTGTCGCCCTGTCCTTGCTTGATTGCGTTATAAGTAAACATCATAAATGTCGTCGGTAATCCGAGGAACATAACGCTGAGGTATGCATGTGCGTTTGTGTAAAGATCGCCCGTGCCGCCCATCCACCTTATAATCCAAGGTGAACCCAAATACCCAAGAATACCCAAACCAAGTGATAAAACAAATAAAAACGAAATAGACTGTCCAGCAGTTCTCCGCGCCTTATCTTGCTGATGTGCACCTATATATTGGGCGATGATTGACGAGGTCGCGATGGACATACCCATGCCAAATGAAGACATCAAAAAGATGAGTGGCCAAATAAACTGGATACCTGCCACGGCATTTCCAGGAATTTTACTGACAAAAAACGTATCGGTCAGGTTGTAGATGGTATGTATGAAATTGTTGAGCATAATCGGCAGTGAAAGTGTGAGAATCACCTTATTCATCTTACCGTTTAGTATCATTTCTCTCTTTTGTAAGTAGTCCATTTTACCCCCAAAATTCCTATGTAATAGACTCATTATAGCACGCATCATTTTACAACTCAATTGTTTCGTGTACAAAAGTAATTTTTGATGGTCGCATTTCACCATGTTATTTGAGATGTTTATTTGGTATAATTGAGGTAAGTGATGGATGAAATGTATCGTAAATATATGTCATTATTATAGATGAACATTACACAAGGAGGTTTTTATGATCGTAGGTAATTTCAATGAACTGCTCGCAACCGAGGTTATGAGCCCTGAAGCAAAACATGCCGCTATGAAAGTACTTGTTTCTCCAAACGAAGGCTGGGAAGGCTACGTGATGCGCGTCATCGAACTCGAACCAAACGGCTATTCACCTAAGCATGCACACGACTGGCCACATATCAACTTTATCATCGAAGGCACTGGCACACTTCTCATCGGAGACGTGTTACATCCATTGACACCAGGTTCATATGCTTATGTACCTGAAAACACCTTGCATCAGTTTTCAAATGCTGGAGATACTGCTTTCAAATTCATCTGTATCGTACCTGAAAAAGGACACAAGTAAAGAAACTGGGAGACTAGTTTATATGAATGGTCATTGGGTTGTATATTTTTGAGTGCTGTGTTAAAATTGTAACATAGTATATGGTAATAGAGTTTTTTAACCTATCAGGAGGTACATATGAGTAACAAGTATACAATTTTAGCGGTCGCTTACAAAGATGTTTCCCCAGAAGTTGAAGCAAAAATTAACGAATATAGTGTACGTATGATCGATGAAGCAACTGATTTGGTCAACTATTGTACTTATGGCAGACAATTCGATCAAAACTCAAGAGTCTGCATCTATCTTGAATGGTATCAAAAAAATATTCTAAGCTATTTGGGCAAAGGCTACAAAATTGTGTTGCTCGAAATTCCATTCAATTCAAATGAACCCGTCGTTGAAGCACTCAATCAAATCGACATCGAGTTGGGTGACAAAGTGTTGGTCATTGAGCACGACGCCGTATAGGGATCGTGTGTTATATAGCTTTGATAAATAAATAATGGACTATATCAAAATCATAAATAAAAGTGATTGCGATATAGTCCATTTTTCTATTGTCTTACAAATATCTACCCATTCTTCTGAACAATCGTCCCAATATCTCGTCTATAAAAGGCATTGTTAAACGACAGCTCCGATGTCCGTTCATAAGCGCGCTTTCTTGCAGCATCAAGCGACTGAGCCGTAGCCGTCACACCGAGTACGCGACCGCCATTTGTGATGACATCCCCTTCAAAGAAGCGCGTGCCACAATGGTACACAATCGTATTCTCAATCTGAGTATCGAGTCCTTCTATGACACATCCTTTGGAATATGCCTCAGGATAGCCACCCGATGCCATAATTACACATACTGCGTTATTTGGCGACCAGCGCAATTCTATTTGATCAAGTGTCTTTGATTCAACGGCTTCGATAATGTCGATTAAATCATTTTCCAGTCTGATTAAAGTGACTTCTGTCTCTGGATCGCCCAGTCTGACGTTGTATTCGATGACGTTGATCGCATCACCATCGATCATGATGCCCACAAACAATATGCCCTTGAAATCAATATGATCGGCCTTGATGCCTTTGATAAAAGGATCGAGCAGGTCACTTTGAATCTTTGTCATGATATCATCCGTGATGACGAGACTTGGCGAATAGGCACCCATGCCACCTGTATTTGGGCCGAGGTCACCATCGTATATTTTCTTATAATCCTGCGCGGGTTGCATTGGCAAGATCGTTTCGCCATCAACAAAGCATAGGATAGACGCTTCAATGCCTTTTAAAAATGTTTCCAAAACAACTTTATCACCTGAGTTTCCAAAGATATGGTCGTCCATAATTTCGGAAAGTGTTCGACTTGCCGTTTGATAGTCCTCGGCAATGATGACCCCTTTACCTGCGGCGAGGCCATCTGCCTTTATGACGACTGGGTAATCAAAGCGACTCAATGCCTCAAGTGCTGTATCCAGTGCCACATGCGTTTCCGAATGCGCAGTTGGAATCCCGTGTCTCGTTAAAAATGCCTTTGTGAAGTCTTTGCTGCCTTCAAACTGGGCTGAGGCTTTGTTTGGGCCAAATATCCTAAGTCCGTTTGATTCAAACAAATCCACGATACCCAAAACAAGCGGTAACTCCGGTCCGACGATGGTCAAATCGATCTGCTCTGCTTTGACAAAAGCCAAGAGCCCTTCCAAATCGTCAACCGCAAGATCCACACATGTTGCAAGTGCTGCGATACCCGCATTTCCTGGCGCTGCATAGAGCACGGGCTTTCTTTCACTTAAGCTTAACTTATGGGCGATGGCATGCTCTCTACCGCCACTGCCGATAATCAATATTTTCATAACACCTCCAAAGGTACAGTTGAGGAAATAGCTAAATGGCTTTAATTTAACTTAATGTTTAAAATGTCTCATACCCGTAAACACCATGGCCATGCCGTATTTGTTGGCTTCGTCGATGACGTCTTGGTCTTTCACGGAACCGCCTGGCTGAATGATGGCAGAGATGCCCGCTTCAGCAGCGGCTTTGATGCCATCCGCAAATGGGAAAAATGCATCCGATGCAAGGACGGCGCCTTTGGTTGGGAAGTTGGATTGTCTGATGGCATTTTCAGTGGCCCAAACGCGGCTGACTTGACCTTGGCCAAGACCGATCGTCTGGTGGTCTTTTGAGATGACAATGCCGTTTGATTTGGCGTGTTTACATACTTTCCATGCAAACATCAGCTCTTCGATTTCTTTTTTCGTCGGGATACGTTCAGTGACCGACACGAGTTCACCCTCTAAAAGTTTGGTATCAATATCCTGAATCAAAAGGCCACCCAGCGTTTTCTTGACGTCTTTTTGTAGAGGTGACGCAGGCAGTTTGATATCTTTAAGCTGTAGAACGCGTAAATTTTTCTTGGTTTTAAGGCACTCGAGAGCATCTGCGTCAAAGTCTGGTGCGATGACGATCTCTAAAAAGATCTCGTTCATGAGCTGAGCTGTTCTAAGGTCTACTTTCTTGTTCGCTGCAACGATGCCGCCAAAGATGGAAACTGGGTCGCATGCATAAGCTTTCGTGTAAGCGTGGTAAATATCGAAGCCACTACCTACACCGCAAGGACTAGAATGCTTGACTGCCACCACGGTCGCTTTATCTTCAAACTCTTTGAGGAGAGCAATTGCGCCGTTGACGTCGTTAATATTATTGTAAGAAAGCTCTTTGCCATGAAGCTGAACCGCTTCTGAAAGCGTGCCCTTCGTGTCGAACACTTCTTTGTAGAACGCGGCATTTTGATGTGGGTTTTCGCCGTATCTCAAGCCCTGAACTTTTTCATACGTCAGAGTCAATGTCTCTGGGTATGGGTTTCTGTTGCCGTGCTTCACGAGGTAAGACGCGATCATGGCGTCGTAATGCGCCGTATGTTGAAACACTTTGAGCGCCAAGTCGAATTTCGTCTCGTAAGGCACTTCGCCGTGTTCTTTAAGTTCTGTGATAACTCTAGTATAATCGCTTGGATCGATGACCACGACCACATCCGCATGGTTTTTCGCTGCGGATCTTAACATCGTAGGACCGCCGATATCAATGTTCTCCACCGCTTCTTCAAAATGGACGCCCGGCTTTAACACGGTTTCTTTGAAGGGATAGAGGTTGATGATCACATAGTCGATGGTGCTGATCGAAAGTTCTTCAAGCTGCTTCATATGGTCCGGGTTGGACCTAATCGCTAAAATGCCACCGTGTACCACTGGGTGCAGCGTTTTGACGCGGCCGTCCAGACATTCTGGGAAATGCGTAATTTCACTGATATTTTTTACGGGAATGCCTGCTTCTTTGATCGATTTTTCTGTACCACCTGTTGAGATGAGTTCAATGCCCATTTCATGTAATGCTTTAGCAAATTCTACGATACCCGTCTTATCAGAAACACTGATGAGTGCACGTTTTTGCATACCGCCTCCTATTTTTACGCGACCATTCGCGATGTCTTCAAGCGTTTTTACCAAGAGTTCATGTTCGATGCGCAGTACCCTGTGTGAAAGGGTTTCCGCCGTGTCACCTGCTGCTACTGCCACACTGGATTGATAGATGATCTCACCTGTGTCGACGCCTTCGTCGACGAAATGCGTCGTTGCCCCGCTGCGCGTATCGCCTGATGCGATTACCGCTTCATGGACATGGTGGCCATAAAAGCCTGGTCCACAGTACTTTGGAATCAGGGCTGGATGTATGTTGATGATGCGCTTACGGTAGGCATCTATGATGCGTTTTGGCAATATGGCGAGATAGCCTGCTAAAACGATGAGGTCTACATTTTCAGCGGCCAATGTCTCAAATAGAGCAAGCTCCCGCTCCGATGGATCCGGATGAGAGCCTATGCCTATATAGTAGGCTTCTATGTCAAATTTCTTGGCACGTTTTAGCGCAAACGCGTCTTTTCGGTTGGATATGACGCATGCGATTTCCACGGGAAGACCTTTGCCACTGATGGCATCGATGATCGCCTGAAGGTTTGAACCGCCGCCCGAAACCATGACTGCTATTCTTAAGCGTTGCATAAAACGACTCCTTTGTCGCCAGATACGATTTTGCCGATGACCGTCGCCGTCTCGCCATGCGCTTCGAGTATGCTAAGTGTTTTCTCGACATCTTCAGGTGATACTACAACGATGTAGCCAACACCCATGTTGAAGGTTCCGAACATTTCGTCGCGTTCAATTTGACCTTTTTCCATCATATAGTTAAATATTGCAGGCACGTTCCAGCTGCCAAGTGTGATGTCAGCGCGCAGGTCGTCCGCTAAAATTCTAGGGATATTTTCGAAGAAGCCGCCGCCAGTCATATGGACCATGCCTTTTACATCGACTGCCTCAAGGAGTGCTGTGATGGCTTTTACGTAGATGCGTGTAGGCGTGAGAAGCACATTGCCAAGCGTGTCGCCAAGCTCTGGAATCACCGCGTCAATTTCAAGTTTTAGCTGATCGAAAAGGAGCTTTCTAACGAGTGAATAACCATTTGAATGAATGCCGCTTGATGCGAGGCCAATCATGATGTCGCCTACTTTGATGGTCTTACCGCTGATGATTTTCGGTTCATCGACAACGCCAACTGCAAAGCCTGCCATGTCGTATTCGCCGTTTGCGTAAAAGCCCGGCATCTCTGCCGTTTCGCCGCCAAGAAGCGGCATGTTTGAAAGCTTACAGCCATCTGTGATGCCTTTGACGAGTAGCGCAGCACTTTCAGCTTTGAGCTTGCCTGTTGCTAAGTAATCCAAGAAAAAAAGTGGCTTCGCGCCTTGACACAATATATCGTTGACGCACATAGCGACGAGATCTTGACCGACCGTGTCGTGTTTGTCCATCATAAAAGCAATCTTGAGTTTCGTGCCGACACCGTCAGTACCCGCAACGAGGACAGGGCTTTCAAACTGACCGCTAAGGCGAAGCAGTCCGCCAAAGCTGCCGAGATCGCCGATGACGTCCGAGTTAAACGTCTCTTTGACGTGTTTCTTCATAAGCTCCACAGCACGTGCGCCTTCTTTAACATCGACACCCGCCACTGCATACGTTAATTTATCACCAGACATGACTATCTCCTAACATTTCTTCAGATTCGTAAAGCAAAAACTAATTATTCAAACATGAACTTATCCGCTTCTTCTGGCACATCCATCGGATAGTCGCCGTTGAAGCAAGCTTTACAGAGACCGTCGCATTTTTTGAAGCCGATTGCTTGCGTAAGGCCTTCAATGCTGAGGTAAGCCAAGCTGTCCGCGCCGATCATGTCGCATATTTCCTGGTTTGTATGTGTTGCGCCCACGAGATGGAGTCTGTTTGGCGTGTCAATTCCAAAGTAACAAGGGTGCTTGACCGCTGGGGAGCTCACTCTGAGATGGACTTCTTTTGCGCCTGCCGCTTTGAGCATGCTCACGATGCGTTTGCTTGTCGTGCCGCGGACGATTGAGTCGTCTATGAGGATGATGCGCTTGCCGTCAACGTTGTGTTTCATGACATTGAGTTTGAGTCTAACGGCGAGCTCTCTTGATTTTTGGTCAGGTTGGATAAACGTTCTACCCATGTATTTGTTTTTAATCATGCCAATATTGTATGGGATACCAGATTCTTCTGCATAGCCAATCGCCGCTGCAACACCTGAGTCAGGCACTGCTATGACCATATCTGCCTCTACTGGATTTTCTCTTGCGAGGATTTTTCCTGATTCTTTTCTTGCAACG
>CAYLNI010000032.1:12546-21605 GCA_964384705.1 uncultured Fusibacter sp. | reverse complement strand
GATCACCTGCGGTTTGTTCCCCTCCCATTCGAGCTTCTCGATAAGTGGAATCGCAAACGCAGCTGTTTTACCACTACCTGTTTGAGAATTGACGATGACATCGACATTCTCGAGTAGCTGTGGGATAACCTCTGCCTGAACGCTTGTAGGTACCGTATAGTCTAGTAACTCTAATGCTTTTAACAGGTTCTCGCTTAGTGCGTATTCATTAAATGTTTTCTGTTTCATCATTTTCCTTTTCTAGGTTCGTAACTTGAGCCGTATTATTTTCAGTTTTGTTTTCAGTATTTTCAAGGTCTTGCACCGCAGGCTGCTCCACTACTTTAACCGGTTCAGTTTTTATGTCTTTGACAAAAGTCGTGTATTGCGTGTGATTTGTAAATACAACTCTTAGGCCAACTTTTTGTGCGATGATCTTCATCGTCTTTTCTGTGTAAAAAGATATGTGGCTTTTGTCACGTGCATAATGCCAGTCGCTAAAATGAAGGGAATTATTTTGATGAAATTGGGTCATGATCGCCAAAGTACCCGTATCTGTGAGCAGACTTTTCAGTTGTCTAAAATAGTTCAGTGGTTCTGGAATGTGCTCTGCGACTTCTGTTGAAGTGACCAAATCATATTTTTTTCCGATATGGATACGATCAGGGGCATAATATAGGTCGTATATATCCATTTCATAACCGTAATCACGCGTTAATATTTGTGCAAGGACAGGATCGGGTCCGCTGCCAAAATCAAAGCCATTTTTCATCCCGTTTGAAAATGGAAAGACCGCCTCTTTCAAGAATTTTTGAAAATATGCGACATAGCGCTGATCATCAATTGAATTCTTGTGCGTGTTGTAAATTCTAAAAGCTTCTTCTGGTGTAACGCGCATCGTCTCATCTTTGGAGATAAATTCGCAATGGTTGCAATAGAAATACTTGGATGCCATTCTCAAATGGGTCCATTCTGTTGTCAAATGACCGCATACGCGACATGAATTATTCAGGTTTTTCGGATCTACCCGTCTTTCAGTCTCATAGTCATACGTTTGATTGGTATTTATTGTCATAGTGTGCCTCACTTTATCTTTATTTATTGGGATGTATCAACATTCTTATCATACAATTATACACCAGTAGAAGCCAAAAGACAAAAAACGCGACGTTGCTTAGTCCTTCAAGCAACATCGCGTATATTTAACGTAATTACTGAGATTCAAAATAAGTTTCATTAGATAGCAATTGAAGCGCCCTTAAGAGCATCAAGCAGTTCAACTGTCCTCTTTTTATAAAGAGGATGGACGGCGTAAGGCGCGATTTCAGCCAACGGTTCTAAGACAAATGCCCGTTCGTGCATCCTCGGATGTGGAAGCACAATTTCCATATCGTCTGTCACGAGATCATCATAGTAGATGACGTCCAGATCGATAGTGCGTGGTCCCCATTTGACCAACCTTTCCCTTTTAAGATCAGCTTCGATGGACAAAAGCCACTGAATGAGTTTTCTTGGCGTAAGCGTCGTAGAAACCATCATTACACCGTTTAAAAATGGTTCCTGATCGTCATAGCCTACTGGGTCAGTCTCAATCAACGTCGACTGGCGTAGAATCTTTGTATGTCCACTTTGATTAATCAGGTTGATTGCTTGTTCAATATGTGCTTTTCTATCACCTAAATTTGAACCGACTGCAACATAGGCGATATGTCGTCCCCGAATGATGCGAACTGCTGGATATTGGAGCTCAAGCAGTACTGGCGCCCATGGTTTTTTAAGGGTCAAATCGACCTGCTTAACCGCTGGATAATGCTCTAAAATATAACTGCACAGCACTTGTGCCGCACGTTCGATCAAGTCGTAGTTTTCACGCTGAAAAACCGTCTGAAGTTCATGGCTGAGCTGTGCGTAATTGAGCGCAAACTCTAAGTTATCTGTCTCACACGCCTCTCCAAGATCGAGGTCGATGATGAGATCTATGATAAATTTTTGGCCCAAGGTCTTTTCTTCTTGATAGACACCGTGGTGACCAAATATAACAAGGTCTTTGATAATCAATTGATCCATAGGGTTCCCCTTCTCCATCATTTTATGGTTAGCGCATAAGCTCTGTCATCTTTAGAGCACGCAAATTTTCCTGCACATCGTGCACTCTAAAAATGCTGCACCCCTCAATATAGCCGAGAACAGTGGTAGCGATGGTACCTTCGAGTCTTTCCGTCACAGGTAAATTGAGCGCCTGTCCGATCATGGACTTTCTCGATGTCCCTAATAAAATAGGATATCCCATCGTCTTAAAAACACTTAGCGCTTTCATAACTTCGAGGTTGTCATCCAGCGATTTCGCAAATCCTATACCGGGATCTAAGATGATTTTATCTTTCTTAACACCCGCATTCAAAGCGATTTGGAGGCTCTCCTCAAGGTCAGAGACCATATCCGTTATCAAATCGTGATACTTCGCCTCTTTGCGGTTGTGCATCAAACAAACTGGCACGTCATATTCTGCAGCGACACTTGCCATATTGGGATCATATTTAAAGCCCCAAACATCGTTGATCATGCTAGCCCCTGCGTCTAGCGCTGCCTTTGCCACTTCAGCTTTCGTCGTATCAATGGAGATTGGCACCTCGATTAAACGAACGAGCGCCTCAATAACTGGTACAATACGACTAATTTCTTCCTCTACAGAGACAGGTGCATGACCAGGCCGTGTAGATTCGCCGCCAATATCAATGATCGTCGCGCCTTCCTCAACCATCTTAAGTGCCCTTGCCACCGCCTCTTCGATATGTGTATAACGTCCGCCATCTGAGAACGAATCTGGCGTGACATTGAGTATCCCCATGATATATCCTTTTTTATCTAAATCAAAATCAAGCTTGCCGATTCTCATATTAACCCTTTCCATTTAAGTTCTATTTATAATTTGTATCCAATTTCACTATATCTTCAATGTCGTATTTTTTTTATCATCCGACCAGTCGCAAAGCGCTGAAGCTGTGCATGAGTAGCAGTTACGAGACAGCTTGTCCGCTCTATAAAGATAACCTGAAAGTGTTTTGTCATCTTTGATGGCTTCGTTTCGATGATTGCTTATTGCGATTTTAATGCGCTCAATCTCATCTTCGCGATATCCCGCAGCCTCTAAAATAGCCACTGACAGTTCTGCACTTGCCAACTCATGGGGTGTGCCATCTTCATATTGAATATGCCTGCCTATATCATGCAGCAACGCAGCGGCATAGATATGATCACGTGAAAGAGTGATGCCCTCTTCTAGCGATAGAATCGTCGCTATGCGGGCCACATCAATAAAATGGCCCAAGTCGTGGCCGCAAAGTTCTCGACTTTCTTCATGTGCCTCAATGCGCTTTAAACACATTTTATAAATTGAGTTCTCAAGTATTTTATCAATTCTAGAGAGCATAAGAACACCTCGCTTCTTCTAAAATTTTCATGCGTATGTCATATACTAACGAGTGTACAGGCACTCTAATGCCAACATAGTCATTCACTCTAATGACGCCAACGACGCTGTTCGTCAAAAAAGCCCCCTCGCATTTCAAAATGCGTTCAGGCGTTATGGCTTCTTGTTTCACATTAAAGTTATCGATAATCTTACTTCGAATGATCCCAGGCAATAAACCATCTGACAAAGGAGGCGTAATCAACTGGCCATCTTCTATAATAAACAAATTGGCCAAAGTACTCTCCGTGATATTGCCGAACTCATTGGAAAAAAGACAATCGTTGTACCCTTCATTTTTTGCGGCTTTTAAAGCCCAAATATTTTCACCGTAGTTTAAGGATTTATGCGCTACAAAAGCACTATGTGTGCTCTTTGTCACTGCACTTTGTGTGAGAGAAAATCCGTCTTCATAATGCTTCTCAGTATATGGAATCGATCGTGTAATCGCTATGGCATTGGCTTCGCTGATGACGATTTTAAGGACTGTGTTTCGCCATGAATTGGAACGAATCAATTGACTCAGACAGGTCTCAGTCAATCGTCTTTCAATACCAAACGCTTCTAAACTCGCGTTGATGCGTTTGACATGGTCGCTGAGAAAGCATGGGCCATCCAGTATAAGGATCGTCTCGAAAAAACCAATGCCAAATAAAAAACCATCATCAACTTGTGGTGTCTGAACAATTTTAGTATGGGATTCAGCTACTTGATTGATCACTTGAAACGCTTCAGGTTTTATCTCTTCATATAACATTATAGGCTCCTATTCGACTTCGTCTACTTCAATTTGACAGGCATCCATACTTTTTAAAAGCGCTCTGGCTTTGTCGAGGGTCTCAATATATTCTTCCAAGCTATCCGATTCCCAAGTAATACCACCCCCGACGCCAAAGTGCGCCTTTTGGTCCTTAAGGAGAATCGTTCTTATGATAATGTTAAAATCAGCACCGCCATCAAATCCAAGGTAACCAATTGATCCTGTATAGATGTTCCGCTTGTTTTTTTCTAGTGTATCAATGATCTCCATCGCACGATATTTTGGTGCACCCGTGATCGAACCACCAGGAAACATCGCTTTAATGCAGTCGACAGATGTCTTACCACTGGACAGTTCTCCTGTGATTGTGGAAACTAAGTGAAATACGGTGGCATAAGCCTCTATTTCAAAAAGTTCAGTCACCTTGACGCTGCCTGGCACGCAAACTTTGCTTAAGTCGTTTCGCTCAAGGTCGACGATCATAAGAAGCTCCGATTTGTCTTTTTCACTCGTCATGAGCGCAACCTTATTTTTTAGATCTTCCTCTTCCGTTTTACCCCTTGGACGCGTCCCTTTTATCGGTCGTGTCTGTATTTTTCGATCGCGTATTTCTACAAATCGTTCAGGTGATGAAGACAGTATTGAGAAGCCATCTAGAGGCATATAAGCTGAAAATGGCGCCGGATTTACCGTTCGAAGCTTTTCATAAGTCGACATTGGATCATTATAAAAATCACTTGAAAATGTGTGTGTCATGTTTGCGATATAGATATGCCCTTCTCTGATGAACTGTCGCATCGCTTCAACCGCATCTTGATAAGTCTCGGAAGTAAACGGCGAATTAAATTTTGGATTCTCATATTCTGACGACAGATTTGGGCTATGCGATTCTATTTTATGATCTGTCTGCAAATCTCTCACAATCCGTTCTTCCAGGTAGTTCACGCTAGTCTCTGCGTCTCTCAAGATACCAAGCCCGGTGATGGACACTGTGTTCATGTGATGGTCGATGACGACAGCATTGTCATAAAACACAAAGTACGCATCGGGAACTGTTACGAGGTCAGGCGCATGAAATGGCAAGGATTCAACCTCACTGCCAAGGTCATAACTGAAGTAGCCTAACCCACCGCCTACAAACGGAAGACCAGTAGTGTTTTCTATGTGATAGGATGCCATGAGTGTGTTCAGATAGCTGAATACATCGGTTTGATGAAGCGCTTTGGAAAACGTCTTCGTCTCTTGGTCATGCCATTTTTCATAAATCGTCTTGTTTTCATATTTAATCGTTAAAAATGGGTTCACACCGATGATGCTATAGTGGCTGTAAGGTGAATCCGCCATTGAACTGTCTAAAAAAATCGTGTCGACACCTTGTTCGATGCGCGAATAAATTTGAAAGCCATCTTGCATAGTTTCAATCGTTTTGATATTAAAGGCTAGTTTTTTGTGCATGTAAAGCCTCCTTGCACCAAGCGACGTAATTTTTGATCATGTCGTGTCCGTACTCTGTGAGTACAGCTTCGGGATGGAACTGAACCCCTTCAAGTAACAACGTACGATGCTTGATCCCCATGATGGCACCATCCTCACTCGTTGCTGAGATGATAAAATCGTCGGATAACGTTGCAGGATCGACGACAAGTGAGTGATAACGCGTCACTTTTACTGGCGAAGGGATACCTGAAAATATGCCTTGGCCGTTATGGGTCGCCTCTGATATTTTGCCATGCATTGGACGCGCACCTTTGACGACATCGGCACCATGCACATAGGCGATGGCTTGATGACCTAAGCACACGCCAAAGATTGGGATCTGTGTGGCAAACGTGCGGATGACCGCCTCGCAGATGCCAGTCTCACTCGGGTCTTTTGGACCTGGCGAAATGATGATACCCTCTGGGTTAAGCTCGTAAACTTTCTCAATTGTAAGCGCATCGTTTCTATAGATTGCCACCTGTTCGCCAAGTTCTAAAAAATAGTGCACTAAGTTATAAACGAACGAGTCGTAATTGTCGATCATTAAAAACACGAGGGCCTCCTCAGCTTTGGTAGATGGTCATCAATTTCAAATACAAGCTATCATCTGAGCTGAAACGTCCTTTAAATGTCGTCGTCACCGTTTTTGCTTGCGTTTTCTTGATACCGCGCGACGTCATGCAGCTGTGTTCACCTTTGATGATGACCGCTATATCTTCTGAGCCTGTAATCATGGTCATGATCTCTGCGATGTCTGAGCCAATGCGCTCTTGGAGCTGTAGCCTTTTGGAAACCATATCTGTAATTCTTGCTATTTTACTCAGTCCAATGACTTTATCTGTTGGGATATAAGCCACTGTGACTTTCATATTGTACATGAGTGCAAGATGGTGCTCACAGAAAGAAAAAATATCGATGTCTTTCATGACGACCATGTCTTTGCTATCCGCCTGAATATCGAGGTCCTCTTCGAAAGTCGTATTCATCATCTCTGCAACTTGTGCGTTTGTATAATTCATGCCCTCGAACACCTCTTCATACATGCTCGCGACGCGTTTTGGTGTATCTATTAAGCCTTCTCTATCCGGATCATCGCCAAGTGCGATCAAAATACCGCGAATGTGGCTTTCAATTGCTTTTTTATCGATCAATTTCTTATTCCTCCTGTTGCGTATCTCTATTATTATAACTCTTTTCGCGACTTTTTATCGTGTATTTTTTATAAATTTTGGTCACATTGTTTTGAAACAAAAAATGGACCCTAAACTTTAGGGTCCAACAAGATCTCGATAATTGCACAATTACATAACGCCCATTAATTCTGGTCAACAAACGCTTTTACCACCCGAATAAAATGAGATTCATCCGGTTTGAACAAATCGTGTGCACATCCCTCAAAAACAGATAACCTCACATCCTCTAAAGCTTCAAAATAGGACGCCTTCGCTTCATCAGACAGCAAGGAGCCATTCTGATCCCCTTTAAGTAAGAGCACGGGCACTTTAACTGCTTTTAATGCCTCATAAAATGATTTTTCAACGGACTCTCTTTGAATGGCCTCGATTGCATGCCTTGGCATGCGCTCTAGTGCCGATTTGCCGCGCCATGGTGGCAGTTTGATGAACATCTCAACCCAGCGCTCCACGAGTCTAGTATGCATGCCCGGGTAGTCACCTATGATCATCCCTTTGATTTTAGGTAAGTTGCCTAATGCATAATCAATCATATATGACACACCACGTGAATAGCCCAGCACGTAAAAGGCGTCAAGCTCAAGTTGTTCCACCACAGCCTTGATGTCTGAAACATGGTCTTCAAGTGAATAACCAGAATCCGGGGCATCGCTTTTACCTCTGCCTCTGAGTGAGATGGCAACGCATTTTCTATCTTCAAATGCTCTAATTATTTCTACATAATCCTCTGCAGATTCTGTGAACCCTGGGATGATCAATAGTGGCGCCCGTTCTACGGTCTCAACTATGACTTCAACGACCTTTTCTTCAACAAACTCTTCTTCAGCGATTTCAGCTGCAATATCGACAAAGCTTTCAATATAATGTATTGAAACGCCATTGTTATCAACTTTTCCTTCAAAAATTTGCATGGTTCCTCCATTAAAATCGTACTAGATTATTCGTCAATTACTGCAAATGGTCCAACGCTTCTTCCATAGGCACTATTTTAGCATAACGTCCATCCCATATGAAAGAATTATAATACGCAATCAACTGCTGCGCCTGCATATACGGGTTATCGAACGATGTGTTTGTCTGCTCTGGTATCAAGACTTTGTAGTTCAGATCAAAGGCACTTCTCAACGTGGCATCGATACAGTACTCAGTTTGCATGCCTACGAGCATGATTGTGTCAACGCCCGCCTCCGATAAATACGTCTGCAAATCTGTTTTGTGAAACGCGCTATTGAATTGTTTGTCCACGATTTTCTCGCCGCTTTGAGGTACTACGGTTTCGTGTATTTGCCACGTATCTGTGCCCACTTCAAACTCAGTGCCCACGCCATCGTCATGCCTTACCTAGATGACTTCAATTTGATTTTTTCTAGCTTGCGCAATTAAAGCTTGAATATTGCCAAGCACTTTTTCTTCATCATGTGGATGCGCCATAACAATAGCGTTCTGAACATCTACCACAAGCAATACCATCTTATTCATCGTGTAACCTCCAATTATCAATTTAGACATTTTTGCATTTAGTCATTCAACAATGACGCTTTGATAATCATACTGCCTCTTGCTATATGATCTTTATAATTTGGCCCTGAAACTGGCATTGCTTCAAATGTGTTGAGGTCGATATTATAAATAACGCCATCCTCTTTTCCAACGGTTACGATACTTGGATTGATATCATAAAACACTTCAAAAACTGTGTACATTGGCTGATCATTGACTAGGATTGGTGCTGGTCTTGATAAATCATACATGTAATATCCGATATCAATTGGTTCAATACCCCCGCTTGACACAGGCGAAGCATTAAAATAGCACAAATTGAATCCACTAGTAAAATCAGTGAACTTCTCAAGGCCATTTATTTCAAAGATTTCTTCAGAAAAGGCACTTTCAATTTCATTTGGCAAAGGCTCGCCAATCGGCCCTGTCTCCACATCTTCGGGTCGGATTATGAACTGCGTCACTTCGAAATTGGCATTGAATCCAATGCTGATTGAGAAGCCCTCTTTTTTTATGACCACATTTAATGGATAATTCAATTCATTGCCTTCAGAAAAGATTAAAACGTCCTGTGGTCCAATGACTTGTTCCACTTCATTAAAGGTCATCCCTTTCTTTAGTCCCGCAACTGTATAGTCACCAAAATACAGGATGGCTTTAGTAGGATGGAAAGAGTGTA
>CAYLNI010000032.1:8327-12478 GCA_964384705.1 uncultured Fusibacter sp. | reverse complement strand
AGATAATAACCGGATATCCAGCCGACATTTAATGGTTGACCCAATTTATCAAATAACACGGCGCTACTCGCACCTAATGTAAGTTGTTCAAGTCTTGGTTCATCCGTTATCTTTGAGAGTGAAGCCCCTTGTACAGAAGTCAAAGCAGGTTTATGAATGACAGTTTTGCCTTCCCAGTCAAAGTCCTCCGTTGTTTGTCCGTCTTTTACTGGCTCGTTTATAAAGCGTTTATCTTTTTTTGAAAACACGATATTCGCAAATGACGACTGATACACGCCAATCGTCGTCGTATCAGGTGTGGATTCACTTGTATATTTGAGGTCAAAAAATACAAAATTCTTATATAATTTAGGCTCTATCAATGACGTGACAAAGAACTTACGATCATGTTGATAAATCGCGTAATCCTCCTCATAATGAATTTCCATTTGGTTATATACTTGCTCGATATGAGAGGCTTCCAGTTCGCTAATGATTTCAAGCTCAGCCACTTCAGTCATAGATTCAGTTGATACACCAGAAATAGTTGGATTCTCTGCAAACGCCAAAATCACCAAAGCATAATAACGCGAATCTTTATATTTTTTCAACCCATATTGTGTAAAATCATAAGGTACTGGTATTTCAGATTCTTCTATTGCTTTTAAAGCAAGGATGCGCTTTTGACCTTCTGGACGCGTAAAAAAATAGTCATCATCGAGCGTCGCCTCAGAGGTCATCTCAGTTGAGATTTCGGATGATAGTTCGGTTGATAGTTCGGTCGTATTTTCTGTTGTAGACGAATCATCGCTCTTTTGATACAAAGCGATGATGATGCCCATGACGCCTATTAGGATAATCAATAAGGCACCTGCATAGATATAGCGCTTGTCCAAATTAGGTCTCATCTGAAATCCCCCCTATCTTTATGAGTCGAAATGCCTGGCACCACCAACTCACTCATCAAACACATAAAGCTCACCGATACCGACTGCTGACCAATCCAGTGGATGGACGATTTGAAGGTCATTTAATCTCAGGTAATCAGCGATCGCCTCGTATTTTTGCGCCGTATAAAGCGCTTTAACCGCATGTCTAAATGACTCAGTCTTATCGTTTGACTCAGGGTCTCCATTTAACAGCACTGGATACACCTTCGATTTATCTGCAAAGACGTCGTCGATTTCCTTTTTAATGTTCGTCACACGATAGTCGCCACCTCTGACAACGCGCCAATCATTATTGAAAATCTCGTTTGTGATGGCGCTCATTTCTGCGGGTGTTTTTGGCTCTGAAAAGTTTGTTAGAATGTTTTCAGTCATATCGCTGCCATCTTGAGCGACCACTAAAATAGACGCACCATGAAATAATTCGCCTATTCGCTTTTCGATCATATCCATATCTAGCGCATATTGCAGTACGATGAGGTAGTCGTCAAAGTGATCGTTTTGTTTTTGGTTGATTGCTGCACTAGATCTTATACCAAACCCAAAACAAGCAGTTAACAGCATCGTGACGCATAGGATGCCAATTAGCATAACCGCAGCTTGAATACGTGCATTTCGCAACAATTTGTATAGAATCCATGCAAACAGTATACCTGTAACCACAAGACAAATAATCACGACATAATTCGTCGCCGTTTTGAGCTCGAAATAGTATGGTTTATATGAAATGCCATTTCCCATCATCTTCATGGCTCCAATTTTTTCGAAATCCAATTTGAGTGCAGGTGCAACGCCCGACCTGCTAACATTGGCTACATTTCGTGATTGGTTGCCATCCCATTTAAGCGTTTTAACCGCATGGACTGTATCCTTGACGGCATCACGCGTCCAAATGTCATATGGTTTGGAAATGGCTTGATGTTTGAGGTGTTGTAGTGGATAACAGCTCGAACAAACCGAGTATGACATCGCCTCTTCCGTTGACAATAGGAAGACTCTATCATTTAACTGAGCGCCATCATCCGTTGTATACGTCGTCTCTTTAATAATCGCTTTTTCTTTTGTGTTGAAGTTGCTGTTATGCAAAAATCCTGCTTCAGTATTATATGGTTTTTCACCATTGAACACATTTTCAGTATCTGGCGCATTGATCGACCAATTGACAAGTTTATCGTCAGAATTGAGCCACTTTCGTAAAGTCGATGTTTCCCAGCGGTTTGATCCATAGTACATCTCAAAGTTATAGTAGCCATCTTCAGCATACTCACTGCCACTTGCATCAAACGCTTTGATCGTTAAAATACGTCTTGAAAAAAGCAGCGGATTGCCATCTGCATCGATGCTAACCACTTGCCAAACGACGGACTCATTTTCATACCGTCCAAGTTCGACAAAATCCCCAACCTTTAAAGATGCCCCTGTTGATACCTCACTAAATCCTACACCATAGATCAGGGCAAATAACAAAAAAATATGTAACAATAACAGATGTTTCACTTTCGCGATTTTCATATGTGCCTCCCTCAAAAAAAGTCACTTTATATATATAACGTAACAGGGTGGTGTTTTATTACAGTAAAACATTATCGATTTCATTTGTTATTATTATAACATTTCGATGTCCTAATATTGGCATATAAATGAAACTTATGGAAAATTTAATGAAATTTTAAGAATGTTTTTTTCGTTAATTTTTAATAAAATATAATAAATTAGCAGTTATGAAAGAACTTTTCATGTATAATTAAAAAATATCGGACCATATTGGCGATATCATTAAACTATTTGAGGTATCTATGTCTTTTTTACAAATGCTTTTTCAAGTACACAGAATAAGAAAATTAGTCGTCTTCATCCTTGTGTTGATGCTTTCTTTAGCTTTTTTTTACAGAATAAATACCGATAGAATCACTGAAATAGAAGATTTAATGGAAAATTCTCTTTATACGTTCATCAATACCAACGCCGATGGCGTGAGCACTGGCTATTTTGAATGGGATGAAATGTACGAAGCCATTTTAAATGATGATCAGGATTTTATTGGTCATTACGAAAGAGACATCTCATCAACTTTTGCAATGTCAGGTGTGTTAACAATAATTGACAAACCCTTTGATGGTTCCTATTCGTATGCGATCTACAGTGAAAACGGGACTTCCTATGTTGAAATGGGCGTCTTTGATAGTTTTGAAGAAAAATACCTACCAAATAAAATGGTGCGTATCGCATTCAATCCGCAGGCTGTCTTTGATGAAACATTAGACAATCCAAAGTTTGATTTTGAAATAAAAGTTGAGGATAGTCCTACTATTGACGGCATTCAAATAGTTAACAATCAAAAGCCTTTGAATTTTTTCCATTATCTCAGCGCTTTTTCCATCGCACTATTAAGTCTTTTGATCATACAGACTTTTTATCAGTTATCAATACGTTCGCATTATGAGATAGAAGGATTAGCCAATATCGTCATGTTGCTTTCTAAAAAAGATACCTATACAGCTGAACATTCCAAAGAAGTAGCCTGCTTTGCAGTCCTCATAGCTTCCAAGTTAGGTTTGAGTAAAAGTCAACAAAAGACACTAAACAAGGCAGGTCATCTACATGACATCGGAAAGATCGGCATTTCAGAGAGTATCCTAAATAAATCTGGCAACTTGTTGCGTGAAGAGTATGAAGAAATTAAAAAGCATTCCATGATTGGTTATGAAATCGTTTCACAATTTCCAAATCTTAAGGAAGTTGCACTGGTCGTCAAGCATCATCATGAACTTTTAGATGGAACCGGTTACCCTGATGGTTTAAAAGGCGATGAAATTCCATTTAATTCTCAAATATTGACAGTCGCAGACGTATACAGCGCGCTGACAACAGACAGACCTTATAGACCGGGATTTGAATCGAAAAAAGCCCTTGAAATGATGGCTAAAATGCCACTTAATCAAGAGCTTGTTGCAATCCTAAGGGATCATTTTCTTGGAGGTAAACTTGATAAAAAACAAAGTTGAAGATCCGTTATTGGAAAGAAATTTAGAAAAACTGATGGCGCAACTGTTGGAACAAGAGCGGACGCTCGTCTTTGAAACGTTTAGTTTTGAGACAGCCCACAAACTTGGTGAACAATTGTATCAAACGGCTTACGCACGAAAGTTACCCGTGGCGATTGATATCTCACGGTGCGGTCAACAGCTTTATCATGCTGCACTTCCAGGTAGTACTGCCGATAAT
>CAYLNI010000032.1:4331-8317 GCA_964384705.1 uncultured Fusibacter sp. | reverse complement strand
GATTCTTCGAAAATCAAATGTCGTCATGCGTTTTGGGCACAGCTCATACTATTGGGGGTTATATCTAGAAAAATCAGAACTGACTCTTGTAGACAATTTCTTTTTAGATCCGTATGACTTTGCTGCACATGGTGGCGCATTCCCTATCATACTCAAAGACACTGGTGTCATAGGCACGATAACCGTTTCTGGTTTACCTTCTGAGGCGGATCACGCGTTGGTTGTCGAGATTTTAGAAAGCTAGTTTAAATAGCTTTTTTCAGCATAAACTGTTCAATTACTTTTGCGACACCATCCGCTTCATTTGTGTCAGTGATGTGGTCTGCAATGCGCTTTACCGACTCATAAGCATTACCCATAGCGACGCCTAGACCTGCATATTCGATCATGGCTATATCGTTTCCAGCATCGCCGACACATATTACCTCGTCTGCGCCTAAATTCATGACTGAGGCGATTGCGCTTATGCCTGTTCCTTTGTTGACTTCAGGATGCAAGAATTCAAGAAAGATTGATGAACTTCTCATGATGTTGTACTTCGCCTTAATTTCAACTGACAACTGGCGCTCTACTGCATCCAATTTTTCTTTAGTATCTACAAACATCACTTTGATAATCGTCTCAGCTTTCGAAAATGCATCGACGTCACTTTTAACGATATCGATGCCGTTGAGATCTGCTTCTATCTGGGTAAAGGGATTTAGGACAGGTGTCGTTACATAGGTTTCAGTCAACGCTTGTATATGTACGCCGTACTTAAGACTCAAATCGTATAAAAGCTCATAATCGTCATGTTTTAAGGCACTTTTGAAGATGACCTCACCCGTTTTAACATTTTGAACTAAAGCACCATTGAATGCAACGACGTAATCGTCGCTTGTGTTGAGGCCAAGTTCATTTAGAACATGTTTGATGCCGAGTAAGGGGCGACCTGTCGCAATCACGACATTTTTCCCGATTTTTCTTGCATCATGTATCGCGCGTCTGTTTCGTGGCGATATTTCTTTTTTATCATTAAATAATGTGCCATCCATATCTAAAGCGATTAGTTTATATGTCATGATTTTATTCTCCAATATAATATATTTTTGCAATTGCAGCTTTCGGACAATATTTATCCCAGTTGATACAATTGCGTCCCGAACACTCTATAAATTAAAATAACACAATTAACGTCATGCATCAACGTCAATTGTGTTATTTTTTTGTGTATTTTTTTGACTTACAACTTTCGTTTACTCGTCTTCTCTATACCTAACTCAGCCATTTGAGATCTGATTTCACTTTCCGAATCATGATCAATTTTAAATGTAAAAAGCTTTTTCTTGAAAAAACCCATAGGTGACGTCTCTAATTTCAAGTTTTTCTGTTTTTCATCGATGGTGTCTATCTGATAACCGATCACGTCATTCCAAAAAATGATGCGGTTACTGTGTTTAATACCGCCTTGAAATATACCATCTGGAAAAAACGCCTTGAAAAAAAACAGCATTCCTAAATATCCAAAACCCAAAGCGATCCATAATTCTATTTTAGTATAGAGCATAAACATCATAAGATAGATAATAGGCGTAATCAATTGAGCAGACAAAGACTGTTTTAAACGGTACTTCAAGACATTGAGCGCCATTATGTCCTTTATGATAAATACTGTGAATCCAATGCATATTATGATGATTGCGAGTGGTCCAATCCATTTTTCCATAGAGTCATCCTTTCTATAGCTATTTTTTGATGAAGATGCCACCGATTTGATCAACAAGGAGACTATCATATGGCAATACAATTGATGCATTGTGTTCTGGAAAATGAACAGCCAATGCACACACCAGATCATAAAGCGTCATTTCTGAAAGTTGATCTATTTTAATAATATAGGCTTCTTTTGATTCGTCAAGAACGGCTTGAAAAGTCCCCTTCTTCACACCGTTGTCTATAACGCCAGTAAATGTATCTTCGACTTTCTCAAAATGGATACTTTCTATATCCGTCGTCAATTTGTCCGAAATTCTTAAGATATAAGAGTCTCCATTTAGTGGATCCCAAGTTTGGAAAAAATCAGGAATACCTTTGATGATTCCGAACCAAGGCGTGAATGCATCTTTCTCAAAGCCGAGTTTTCCTGCAAGACCTTGCGATTTAAAATTGGCTTTGTTAATTTCCAAAAATGGCACAATACCAAGCCTTTGAATTTGTTTGACGATATCTATCGATACCCAATACCCAAGTCCCAACTTACGATACGCATCAAGTGTGAACATATAACCGATAGAATTGTCTTCATGTACGAGAACGTAGCTGGCAATTTGACCGTCAATATAAATAGCAGCGGATGGTCGATTCAAGATAGCATCTTTGATTCGATCCAACGAACCATCTTGCTTGTATTCATAACGATCGTCGATGCCCTGTGCCTCTTCAATAGGCACTTTGACAACTTGATAAGGGCACGTTTCAACCGGAAGATCCGCCTTTAACACATAACGTTCAGTCGGTTCAAACCAATGCAAAAAATAATTACCGTAAATCTGAGACGCAAGATCTCCATGAACACCTGAGAAGCCGTAAAACCCATCTTCAAAGTGATTGACTCTATTTAAGATCACATTTGAATCACCAGTAATATAGTTGAAATAATGATTTTCAACCCAAACTGAATCCGTTGGTTCATCAATAAAGCATTTATTTTCAGTATTTTCTAGTGCTCCGAGTACATTATAAGGGACAAATGACAGATTTTTTAAACGCTCTATCGCAGCGCGTTTATCAGTTATTGCATGCATAGGTTACCTCAATTCATTTTGGATTGTTATCGTGTTTTTTCCTGAGGTTTTAGATTGATAAAGCAGCTCATCCACTTTACTAAAGACTTCATCTTCTGTTTGGTTACTACCGGTAAAAAGAACACCAATTGAGATGGATGTATCTAGCTTCAGAAATTTTGAAGCACTCTCTCGATAGGATGCATTAAATGCCACCAATTTGTCCAAAAGGGTGTTCTCTTCATATGGATTGATTATCCCCATTACAGCAAACTCGTCACCACCGAGTCTAAAAACTTTATCATCAGCTCTTACGGAGTTCTTAAGCCAAGCCGCTGTAAATTTGAGTACCTCATCACCTTTTGGGTGACCATAAGTGTCATTGATGGTCTTAAATCGATCAACGTCAATCATGAGGATATAAAAAGGGACAACATCGCTTAATAGTCTTTTAAGATTTTCTCGCCATGCCAACCTATTGAGCGCTTTTGTAAGTGGATCGGTTTCAATAAGCTCCGTCATGCGTTCTCTAGTGAGTACAATATTAATCAAGACTTCATTGACAATCATAAAGGACTTGATAAATTCAAGGACTTCATTATCCATCACTTTATTGGGATATAGCATGACAATGCACTTCACCACATGATGATGACCTTCAATCAAGTCGGAGATGCCAACGGGATAAATAATCGTCGTAAAACCCTCGATGAGCGTTCTATTGACCTGTAATTCCGTCACCATCATAAATTGTTCGCGATTTGACGCCAGACTTTGATAAATGCTGTCGTCAGGTTTCAGGTTCGAGATTGTCATCTTATTTGAGAAGATAAATGAATGGAGACAACCTGTACAACCAATCAAGATATCATTTAATGTCTGAAGATTGACTGCTTTGTTAAAGTGAACCATCTTGACGAGTTCAAAGCTCTGATTCTTTTCAGCTAGTTGGCGCGTGAGCTTTCGATTTTTGTCCATCATATCGTCTTTCAACTTTTCCGCTGTGATTTGATATTCTTCAAATGCGTTCATCATGCCCCCTTAATACATACTCAATTGTTGAGGATCCATTCAATTTCAGTATCCTTGCCATCGAGGTAATCTTCTAATGTTTGCTCTACTTCAACATCTGGGTATAGTGACTCTTTGTCATACCCTTTGATTAATTCAAAATACTTTGTTGAATATGTCACGTTAAATGGGTGATTCTTAAGTTCAAATGCT
>CAYLNI010000032.1:0-4319 GCA_964384705.1 uncultured Fusibacter sp. | reverse complement strand
CATAACCATTGACATTGCCTCCGGTTGCTGATCCAACCAACGTACTGCCTAGCTCGTCCTTTGTTTGTATAGCGTTGATAATAGCCGATGAAAACGTGCTCTTACCGATAAGGGTATATATTTCTAGCGATTTTTCTTCCTTCATTGCCTTGAGCATATTTAGCATCGGCCTTAGAATTTCAGAATTACCACCTGAGTTATAACGTAAATCTAAAACAACCGTGTCATAGTTTTTATCAGACAATTCTTTTTTGATTGAATCTGTGAATGTTGCCATCGATAAATCTGGTGATTCTGCACAAACATTGTACTGAATCAATAAGTTGTCATCATCTAAGGAAAGAGCTCTATAGTAACCTTCTGGCCATGTTTTTGCGACTGTATCGCCTTCTAGAACTTCCAATTCAGTGTTCATGAGTGTCGTTATTGTCAATGGTACTATTTCGAACGAAGTAGCTTTACCTTCATTTGTTTCAATATTCATCATGATTTTTTCATCACCTTCGATGATTCCCAAATAATCCAGAGCTTCTTTAAAAGAGATCGTGTTCGAAAATTGGCTTGTAGCCCATGACTCATTCTCAAAAGAAATTATAGACTTACTTTTTTCATAGATATCTTGAATTGGTACATCGTTAATGGCGATTAACTTAGTTCCTAAATACTGTTCATTAATCTCATCAATCATCATAATACGCCATTCATCGGCATACTTTTCAACTGCAAATGGGAGTGTCATAAGATGTGAGTAAATTGAGTCGCTATAACCTATGTTTGTATGTGCATCCCCTGTCATAGCGATCAGTTGCTTTAGTGCGTAAAAGAAATCTGCATCGGTCATATGGGGAATTTCAGCAGCGATGCGCGCTTTTTCTGCATCAAATGTCTCTTTTGAGATCTTTGCAAATAAATTTAAGTGTTCTTTCTCAAGCGTTTCACTTAACAAATCCAAATCTTCAATCATTTTTGCAGTTTCTTCACTACCATTTATTGGTGCTTCAGACACTGCAGTTTCTGTACAACCTGTCATTAACAGTATTAGAACAATAAATGTAATCAGTGTTAGTAAATTTCGCTTCATAAGGTCCTCTTTCATCAATTTTCTCTTTTAAATTCTCTTTTAAATTCTCTTTTCATTATCTAATATCATTTTTTCTACACTTAACTATATCCTTTATCTTCAATAAATGGTACTTTACTTATCTTCCATCGATTGATCATAGAGTGGTTTAATGACGTTTTTCCATGTTAAATAGTATGGGATATCAATGAATATGACGCTAGCAGCAAAAATCCCCATAAATATGAGGCGCTTTTCATTTGAAAAAATAATGAATGCTATGATAATTAATGATAAAACTACCAGCGAAACAAGACTTGAAATAAAATTGATAGGCTTGGACAATCTGATGCGATTTTCTGCAGCGGCTTTACTATAACAGGTCGTATGGTATTTTCTAAAATGGATGCCCACAGATTTGCATAGCGCCAATGAATCGATTGAGTGTATTTCTTCTGAACAATAATCGCAAATGATAGCATTTGATTTCATAATTGTGCCTCTTTTCTACATGTCTTTTTATTCCCTGTAATCCTTATGATTACATAATGGAAGCGCCATGTCAACGCTACATTTTATGAAAGGATTGAAATTAAAACAGATAAGTGATATGCTATGAACGGCGAACCCAAAAGATAGAAGAGCTTATATGTTTAGGCTCTTTTTTAATATTGGAATTACACATTTTCCTCATGGATAAAGCAAGGTCAACCAATGATAAAATTCGAAAACTTCTCCTACGCATTTCCACAAAAAGATCTCTATGATAAAATTTCATTTACGCTTGAAGAAGGCCAACACTGCGCCTTTATCGGTACGAGCGGCAGTGGCAAGAGCACACTCGTGGACATCCTCATGGACCCAGAGCATTACATGTTTGACGGTACTTTGGAGATGGATCCACACTGTAGAATCGGCTATGTCAGCCAGTTTTCACAACTCGACGGCGCAAAGGAAACGACTGTTTTTGAGTACATTGCGCAGTCGTTTCTCAAGCTTCAAAGTGAAATCACTTCTATCGGTATGGAAATGGAAACCGCGCAAGACATCGACCCACTGCTGGAAAAATACCAGATCGCACTCGACGCCTTTGACGCGCTTGGTGGTGACAACTTCGAGAGCAATATCAACAAGAAACTGAATTTAGCGAACTTATTTAAACTTAAAGAACAAGCGGTTTCAGAACTCAGCGGTGGCGAATTTAAACTTATTCAAGTCATCAGAGAAATGCTCAACAGCCCAGACCTCTTGATCATGGATGAGCCAGATGTCTTTTTAGACTTTGAAAACCTCAACGCGCTCAAAGATTTGATCAATAGCCACAAGGGCATATTGCTCGTCATCACGCACAATCGCTATTTACTCAACCACTGCTTTGACAAGATCATCCATCTCGAAAACAAAGAACTACAAGAGTTTGACGGCAGTTATATCGACTATAACTTCTCTCTTCTCCAGAAAAAAATAGAGCTCCAAGAACTTGCCACAGCTGACACAGAAGAGATCGCGCGCTATGATGAGATTATCAGACAGCTCAGATACATCGCAACCAACAACACGGAAGCATCTAGAGGCAAAGCGCTTATGGCGAGAGTTAGAAATCAGGAGCGCTTGGAAGCACGCAGAATCAAAGCACCTTTCGTTGAGATCAAGCAGCCTGCCATCCACTTTGAAGCGGTGCCTAAAGTCAAGAAGGCACATGTTTCTGTAGATATTACGCCTGTAGATCCATCTGTAGATGTTGATACAACTATAGAAGTACCAATGGAATCACACGTGATAACGCCTCTTTTAAAAGTTGACGCTTACAACGTCGCATTCGACGAAATGCTCCTTGAAAACGTCTCGTTTGAAATCGGTCCAAGGGACAAAGTGGCCATCATCGGATCAAACGGCACAGGCAAAACGACTTTGTTAAGAGCTATTTATAAAAATGACAACCCTGCCATTCAGTTAGACGAACATGCTAAAGTCGGTTACCTCTCTCAGCTACAAGGTGAAAGCTTAGAAGAATCCAACACCATCCTTGAGGAATTTTTTGATGCAGGCTTCAATTCAACAAGTTCCATCAAAAGCTATTTGATGGGTTATGGCTTCGATGAGACAATCGTTGAGCAAAAAATCGGTTCCTTATCAGGTGGCGAGAAAAACATCCTTCAAATTGCAAAAATAGCCTCTATGCAGACGAATATGCTCTTGCTTGATGAACCGACGAGTCATTTGGATACCTATTCACAAATCGCCCTTGAAAAGGCGATCGATGCCTACAAAGGCGCCATCCTCATGATTTCGCATGATTATTATACAATCGTTAACTCTATGGATTACGTCCTGATCATCGAAAATAAAACAGTTAAAAAAATGAGCATGCGTAAGTTTAGAAAGATGATCTATGACTGCCATTTCGATAAAGACTACCTTGAGCGCGAGCAAAAGAAAAAGCAGCTTGAAACCAGAATTGAACTTGCTTTGAAAGATAACGATTTTGAACTCGCAAAAGTAATATGTGAAGAACTAGAAGCGTTGGTTTTGACGCTTTAATGCATAAAATGAAAATCCTCTGATGCGTCATCAGGGGATTTTTTTTATTACAAATTATTAAGACAGGTTTCTTTAGAGAACATCTGCCTCTTTGTATCTCAACGCTTTAAATAATGCGATTGCTTCCAACAATTTTTCTTTAGGTACTTCCTCATAGGCGTCGCCAATCGTCATCTCCGACTTTACATAACCGTCCTCAGTTTGAGAGAAACCACCGAATAATGCAACATCACATGAATTCATGACTTCGATGAGTTGATCTCGCAGCAATTCCTCCGAACCTGAAATGTGAACATGAAACATGTTGCAGACAGGTGTGGCAGGGACAAGGGTGATGCTATTTATATTGGATAAAATAGCCGCATACTCTTTTGCTTGTTCAAAATATGCCGTCATGCGATCTTTGCGTAAGTCATAGCCGATTTCCGCAGTCACGATATAAGGATAAAGACGCACAAGATCTCCACCATGTCGCCTTTTCCATATCCTTGCTTGATCCATAAACGTTTTGGGTCCCGTTAGTATGGCACCGGCGACACCGCCAAAGCCCTTGTAAAATGAAAGGTACGCCGAATCAAATAAATCTGCAACCTCTTTAACTGTTTTACCATAGTACGGCAAACATTCGAAGACTCTTGCACCGTCAAGGTGCGTATGGAAACCGCGCCACTTACAATAAGTCACCATCTCAACAAGTGCTTCCCAGCTCGGAAGTTGT
>CAYLNI010000031.1:19252-22801 GCA_964384705.1 uncultured Fusibacter sp. | reverse complement strand
GAAGTGCGTCCGGTGTGATTTCCAAAAGCTCATCGTCTTCGATGAATGTCAACGCTTCTTCCATATTGAAGATCTTAGGTGGAATCAGCTTGATGGCATCATCATTACCAGATGAACGCGTATTAGTCATCTTTTTATTTTTAGTCGGATTGACGGTCATGTCTTCACGACGTGAATTCAACCCGATAATCATTCCTTCATAAACTTCAGTACCGGCATCGATCATCATTGTTGCACGATCAGAAAGGTTGAATAATGAATAACCCATAGCAACGCCACCTTGTTGCGATACTAAAACGCCGTTGTTGCGTTTTGGAATTTCACCTTTATAAGGTTGGAATTCGAAGAATGATCTTAACAAGACGCCTTCTCCGCGCGTTACGTTGATAAATTCACTTCTATACCCCAACAGACCACGTGTTGGCACTAAAAATTCCACACGCGTATAGCCTTCTTCTGCATGCATCGTCTCCATGATACCTTTGCGAATGCTCAGTTCAGAGATAACGGTACCTGAAAATTGGTCAGGCACGATTGCTATGACTCTTTCAACCGGTTCACAGCGTTGGCCATCGATCATTTTCATCAAAACTTGCGGTTTAGATACAGCTACTTCATAGCCTTCTCTACGCATGTTTTCAAGAAGAATGGATAAATGCAACTCACCTCTACCAGAAACTCTAAAACCATCTTGAACAGAATCAAGTGCATCAACTCTTAAACCGACATTGACTTCAAGCTCTTTATCAAGGCGATTCTTAAGGTGTCTGTTCGTTACATATTTACCACTTTTGCCACAGAATGGTGAATCATTGATCAAGAAGTTCATCGATAATGTCGGCTCTTCGATCTCAATCATCGGCATTGGCTCAATATTATTTGGATCACAAATTGTTTCACCAATAGAGATCTCTTCAATACCTGAGATAACGACCATGTCGCCTGCAAATGCCTCTTGAACTTCCAAACTTCCTAAACCTTCATAAGTAAATAGTTTACCAACTTTAGCACGTTGTTGGCTACCGTCTCTCTTTGTAACTGAAACTTGTTCGCCTTGCTTAATCGTACCGCGAACGATACGGCCAATGCCCAAACGACCGATATAATCGTCATAATCGAGTGAAGATACTTGAAGTTGAAGCGGTGCTTCTTCTGACTGTGCATATGGCTCAACATGACTGAGGATTGTATCAAATAATGGCGATAAATCCGTACTCTCATCTTCCATATTCATTTTTGCGATACCTTCTTTAGCAACGCCGTATATGATTGGGAACTCGAGTTGATGATCGTGCGCATTGAGTTCAACGAATAAATCGAACGTCAAATCCACGACTTCTTCAGCACGTTGATCTTTTTTGTCAATTTTATTGATGAAAAGAATCGGTCTAAGACCTCTTTCAAGCGATTTCTTTAAAACGAAACGCGTTTGAGGCATAGGTCCTTCACTTGAATCTACAAGTAAAATAACGGTATCTACTGTTTTCATGATGCGTTCAACTTCTGATGAGAAGTCGGCATGGCCTGGTGTATCTACTATATTAATTTTGTAGCCTTTGTACATGATGGAACAGTTCTTAGAATAAATCGTAATGCCACGTTCGCGTTCTAAGTCATTACTGTCCATTACGCAGTCCGGTACAACTTCATTCTCTCTAAATACGTGATTTTGACTTAAAAATGCATCAACCAAGGTTGATTTGCCCGCATCGACATGGGCGATTACGGCGATATTAATGATGCCTTTAACATTTGACATTTATACTCTCCTAATTACTATAAAAACCTAAATTGTTCAACCTTATAATTCTATCTCATTTTGCCAATAAAAGATATAACTTTTTTTACCATATGACGTTATCTTTAAAGGTACCTATATAATTCAAATAAAAGTCTATATAACATTAATAAAAAAACCCTAGGAATCAAGTCTGACTCCCAGGGCTTTGCTTTTAGTATATTTTTTCTGGATTGTAATCTGATACTGACTTGTACATAGATACTGTTTTACCAGCTTGAACATAAGCAGAATCCGTTGTCGTGTCAATCACTTTCCATTTACCTCCGACGAGCACTTCGTTCCAAGCGTGATAAACGCCTTTAGTAGGCGTTGCATACCCTTTTACGAGTTTTGTCGGGATATCGACACTTCTCAACATCGCTGCAACAACTGACGAATAATCATAACAGATACCTGTCTTCTTGGCATATATTGACTCTACATTTGGAAAATACCCGCTAGAAACTGTTTTTGCTTTGGCGTAGTCATATTTGAAATTTTTAGTGACATATGTGTAAATCGCTTTAATCTTTTGGTCATCCGTTTTGAGGCCTTTTGTTAATTCTTTTGCTTTAAGGATAACTTTTTGACTGTCATTCCATTCAATGTCTTGAATTGAATTTAAGAAAACTTGATTTGTATCTGAAATGTTCAACTTTACAGTTGTTTTATTCAACTCTTTGTATTTATTGCCTTCTGTATTTTGCATTAAGCGCACAGTGTAATCACCATTTCCCAATTGTAATGGAAACTGATTAACATCTTGATCCACGATTGGATATGTGTATCTGATGCCGTCTTTTTCTACTAATACCAATATTTTAGAGGCACTACGTTCTGCCATTTGTACATTGACAACGCCCTGTTGTAAATCGGCGCTAATTGTTTGGGTTGCGGCAAAAGTTGTTGTCGGTGCTGCAAATAACAGCATGAGCGCGACAGTCAAACCTATGACTTTTTTCATAAAAAACTCTCCCTTCGGTAGCACGGCTGCCATTCTTTCGAAGGCCCTATGGCTTTGCGTCCCATCGTTTCCGGTGGTTTGCTATTGTCGGTGAAGAGGTTGTTCCATCACGTACCCTTACGATTCAGTTTTCAAAAAATAGAAAAACTTTTCGTTCGGTGGCTAGGCTGCCATTCATTAGAAAGGCCCTATAGCTTTGCGTCCCATCGTTTCCGGTGGTTTGCCATTATCGTGAAAAGAGAATCTCATCACTGCTTTATTAACTTAAATAAATTATAACACATATTCAGACTAATTAAGTTAAGATAGTGTTACGAAAAATCAAGGATTTTGTAACGCGTGAACAATCAATCGATGTGTCGGATTTTTAATCGGATCACAAGTGACCAATGTCAAAATTTTATCCGAATCGTTGCGGTATAAGACTGAGACGTCTGTTGGCTCAACGATATGAATCTTATAAACTGTATATTTGTACACTTTATTGTTTGTCGTCACTTCGATGATATCACCTTCGGCAAGTTCATTGAGTCTGTTGAAAAAGATCCCATAAGATCTCCCTCTATGACCTGCGATTCCTACATTCCCAACTTCATCAAAGTCCGATGTGCCAGCAATTACAGCTGCACCACGATTGAGATTGCGTTCTGTAGCGCCGAGCAAAACTGGCATAATCAGATCGATTTTACCAATTTTTATCTTTCCAATGACGCTCTTATCTGTTGTTCTCGCTTTTTCTGTGGTTGCTTCGTTAGAAGCTTCGGTAGAAGATTCGCTAGCGCCTTCACTGATCTCTTCAGTGGAT
>CAYLNI010000031.1:12445-19242 GCA_964384705.1 uncultured Fusibacter sp. | reverse complement strand
AACCTCGAGACTCGTAAGTTCTGGGTCATCTTCACTTTCGTAGATGGCTTGAAGTGCAAAATAATCTGATTCGACAAGTTCAGGTGCTTCGATTTCAAGTTGAAGATCTTCTTCATATGCTGCAAGCAACTTATCCTGCCAGTATGAAGCATAAAGTCGATCTGCTATAGGAAATGCAGCAATACCAATACCTAATATTATGAGTATCGTAGAAAGCCATTTTCTTTTTTTTGTCATAGTTTCCTCTTTTCAAACGTCAACGGTCAAAATCCCTAAAATTGTTTAGAATTAATAACAGTAAACCTGAACCTATTCCAAATACACCGAGTGCAATCCGTAGATACCGATCCATCTCAATGGTGTTTGTAAGAAACAATAGGAAAACGGTTATTATTATAACCTTTATACCCAATTTTTTTAAATTCAAAATGACACCTCGATATTATTGAATACCCATGATTTCTCCTAGACCTTCAGTGATGTACTCACGCAACCAGGAGATAACGTCTAGATTGCTTATTGGTACGCCATCTAGCAATTTTTTAATTTCTTTCGTATTTAATGTAAAAGTCAGTCCGTTAAAAGTATGCGTATAGACCAAGTCCATGTTATCGCACCCATTTATAATGGTAACGATGGTATCTGGCATGTTGCCGAGAGGTACGCGATCGATATGGCTGTGCTTAAAAACAGCGATAATCTCAGTACCTGCTCCCAAGTTGGATTTAATTTCGAAATAACCATCACATTGTTCTGCAGATGTCTTAAAAAGTGGAATGCCTAAACCAACTTTTCGAGTAAATTTTTTATACGGAGTCGCAACTACTAACCATGAATTTTGAATAACATCTAAATCCATTCCAGTACCATCATCCTTTATTTTTATCGTCAATTTATCCGATGCCAAATCTTCAATAACGACAATTCTTAAGCACTCTGCTTCAGCTTTGATTGAGTTTTGTGCGATATCAAGTATGTGCAAAGAAAGCTCTCTCATAATTAATCCTTCCCTGTTAAATAGTCGATCAAGGCGAAGCTTGTTTTTTCATTGAGATCTATGGTGTGAATCGGCTCTTGAATACTTTCCAAATAATGTGCATCTGAATTATATAGCCGCTTGTAGTTTCCAAGTAGTTTATCATTGATAGGACTTTTCTCATGAATTTCGATACATCGAATCTTCATTTCCGATGGTATAAAACCTAAGTTCACAAGTAAGCTATTTGAAGACTTATTGATATGTGCAGGTACGATTGCCCCCTCAAAGCTAAATACCATTGCTTCCAGCTCTTCAATGCTTAAATCAACGGATAGTATCAATGCATTGGATATTTCACCGATTTGTACGTCGTTTGCATCCAATATCATCTGATTGCCAAATACTTTGCTGTTGTTGGGAATTTTTGATTTATACGATTCTAGTGCCGCATCAAAAGCTTCAATAGCCGTCACCGTTGGAAAATAACAGAGCATGTGCACTTCTTCACGCGTTTGAACTTCCATGCCTGGTATAAATAAGATGCCTAAAGTTTCTGCGAGTGCCTTGAGGACTGCAGCATGTTTACAGGCATTATGATCCGTCACGGAAATGATGTCTAAACCCTTGATAAATGCCATATTTACAATGTTATTCGGCGTCATGTCATCGCTGCCACATGGTGAAAGACATGAATGAATGTGCAAATCGTATGTGTACTTCACTATTTTATGCCCGCTTCATAGAGTATTTTAAAGATCTCAAACACTTCTAGTTTAGATGACAAGATCGTTACTTCTTGATCATTGGCTTTGTCGATTATCTCTTGGTCTACAGTTATCCCCTCAGGAATGATGATGCATGCAAATTCTAATAAAGAAGCAACTGCAAGGATATTATTGTGTGTCTGAACTGTAATCCAAGCTGTATCATGTTTGCCTTTTGCCATTACCCAACTGAGTAAGTCACATGAATAGACATTTGAAATCGTTCTGTCTAATTGTGTGCCGGATAAGTGAACAAATCCGTGTTTTTCTATCAATTCGCTTACGAGCATAATATACCACCCTTATTTATTATTATTTAATATGACACAATCTTCAATTTTTGCAAATCCATTGACGATGTCTTCCGCCAAAACCCTACAGTTTGGTGCACCACAAGCACCACAGTTGATACCTGGTAGCATTTGTGTATACTCTTCGATCTTAGCCATCTTTTCAAGCGCAACTTTAAAGTCTTTATCTAACTTGAAAATCGGCATAGGTAAAATCGGTGTATACCATTCCATATTTTCCGGAATTAAATCGATGTCAATGTTAATTGGTAAGTCCATACCATATTGTTTCGTTAACTTGCGAATGCGATTTTTGCCAATAAAGGTATTTTCAACATTGAGAGGCCCTCCAACACAACCGTTAATACAAGCATAGCCTTCAAAGAAGTCTAATGTATTAAGTTTACCGAGTTCCATGGATTCAAGGACCTTGATAACCTCGTCAATACCATCAACGGCAATATAGTCTTCAATACCCATTGCATAACTCTGTCCGCCAACTCTACCCCACCCAATGCCTTTTCCTGTTGCTGTTTGTAACTGTCTCGTTGGGACAATTTTATCGATAATTTTCATAATCTTGTAATATATTTCTTCCGTAGAAACCGCTTCATCGATATTCGATTTATTGATGCCAATCGGATCTTTTATGCTTGTCACCTTTGCTGGACACGGCGTAATGTAGATAATGCCGATATCCTCATCCTTATGACCCTCGCTTATCAAACGCTTACGGACATGTCTAGCTGAAATCTCCATTGGCGCTTCAAGTTTTATGATGTGGTCAATCAAAGCAGGGTATTTAATCTGAATGAGTCTTGTGATTACAGGACAATACGTTGAAATAAGTGGTTTATTGAGCTTCTCTTTGTCGAGCACTTCGTTCTCATAAACCGACAAAAGCTCTGCTGCGTGTGCTGTATCGTAAACTTCATCAAATCCCAAATCTAATAACCCATTGAAAATTGTGTTCATTGGGTATTCTTCAGGAAACTGACCATAAAATGAAACGGCTGGCAAAGCAACCGTATATTTATAATTTTTTAATATATCTAGATTGCTTACTAGAGCACCCTTTGCATGATATGGACACACCCGCAGGCACTCGCCACAATCGATGCATCGTTCTTCAATAATTCGCGCTTTGCCTTCAATAATGCGAATGGCTTGTGTAGGGCAACGATCCAGACAATGCGTGCAGCCAGTACAATAGTCTTTTTCAAGCACTACCGAATGCCAATAGTTCTTCATTATTACCTCCAATATTGAGGATGAATTTCCATGACTAATAATTTACCACCATCTTGATATGCGTGCCAACGTCAAGTGTCGATTCAATGATGAACTCATCGCTCACTTTTTCCATATTTGGCAAACCCATACCGGCACCAAAGCCCATTTCTCTTGCGACATTTGTCGCAGTAGAAAACCCTTTTGACATTGCAAGTTCAACATTTTCAATGCCAGGGCCAACGTCTTCAACATATACTTCAATGCATTCCGGTTTAATGAAAACATCGATACTGCCACCATAAGAATGGATGACAAGGTTAATTTCCGCTTCATAAGTTGCGATGGCAATCCGCCTTTGTATATTGGCATCGATGGCCAACTGGCGTAACATGGTCTTAATTTTACTGGAAGCCTCTCCAGCACGGGAAAAATCATCGCGAACAACATCGTAATGTAGCTTCATTGCTACATTTTCATCATTTTTATAATAAGATTTCATAAATCAGAATCCTCTCGTGTCTCTTTGCGAATGACATAATGCAATCATCCGATGCTTAAATTGAAATGCCGCGTAATCCTGAACCATATAATATTCCTGAAACTGTGAATAAGGATTCCCTAGTCATCATCAGCAGTATTTTCTTTTCTTCTGCCAGCGCAACAACTTCTTGGCACGGTATTTTACCGCGTACGAAAAGAATTGCCTTCAAATCCAACATTTCGGCAGTTCTTATCACTTGTTGATTTGTAAGCCCAGTTATCAATAACGTGTCTTCTTCTACATAAGCGAGCACATCGCTCATCAAATCGGATCCAAATGCTGTTTTTATATCTAGATCCAGTCCTTGCGCATACGCTAGAACATCTGCTTCTATTAATTCTTGAATATATTTTAAGTGCATCATTGCCTCCTACTAAACAACCAACAAAGTTAATTATTTAACAATTTACACTTCCATTATAACATCTTTAAAGCCGTTGTTCAATTTCTTTTATAACTGCTATTAGAACGTTTTCAAGGATGTCGTTTGCATCGATTTTGACGATTCTCTCTGGATACGTTTCTAATAGTTTCAGATACCCTTCTTGTACTTTTTGATGGAAAATTAGCCCTTCTAAATCGAGTTTATTGATCTCCCTTTCAGGATTGATTGAAATTCGCTTCAATCCTTCTGATGGGTCAACATCCAAATAAAGTGTCAAATCAGGTAAAAAACCTTCTATGGCAAACTGATTGATATCGTAAACTTCAGAAACGCCAATGCCCCTCACGTAGCCTTGATAGACAAGCGAGGAGTCCACAAAGCGATCAAAGATGACAATTTTTCCTTCATTGAGAGCTGGGAGTACTTTTTCTACAAGATGCTGTCTGCGTGCAGCTGCGAACAATAATGCTTCTGTTCTAGGATCCATCTCAGTAAATGTCTTTTCAAGAATAATATTTCTAATTTTCTCAGAGATCCTTACACCACCAGGTTCTCTGGTTATGATAAACGCTAAGTGCTTTTCCGATAAAAAATCGGCTATTTTTTCTATAATGGTTGATTTCCCTGCACCTTCTCCACCTTCAATAGAAATGACGAGAGGCCGTTTTGTATTTTTCAAGTTGATCTCCTTAAGTCTTGTTTTAATTATGGAAATGGCATCATACATACCCTTCTATTGTAAACTATTTTTAATGTTTTTTAAACCAAACAATGTGGAAATTGCATAATTCCAATTTTATAATATTTCTCACGTGAAAACGGCTTTAGGCAAATTATTAAATCGAAAAAACCGAGTCGCGATATAAAATCGGACTCGGTTTAAAGTTTAAATTATTTAAGTGGGAATTTTTCTCTTGCTACATAGTGAGTATGGAGCAATTCATGCGCTTTATGGCTGTTTGGCTTACCGAGGTAATCGTCATAAAGTTTTTTGATTTCAGGGTTTTTGTGTGATTTTCTAACTGTCAAAGCAGCATCTTCAGAGTATAATGCTTTTGCACGTTCTGAACGGATGTCGATCACATTTCTAACTCTTGAAGGTTGAATTGGTTGACCACCACCGTTTACGCAACCGCCTGGGCAAGCCATGACTTCGATGAAGTGGTAATCCGCTTCACCCTTCTTGATTTTTTCAAGAAGAATGCCAGCATTTGTTGTATTGTGTGCTACTGCAATTTTGATGTCCATACCAGCGACATTCACAGTAGCTTCTTTGATGCCTTCAATACCTCGAACTGCAGCATATTCAACATTTTCAAGGTCTTGGCCTGTCAATACGTCAGCAACGGTTCTAAGAGCCGCTTCCATAACGCCGCCTGTTGCACCGAAGATAACGCCTGCGCCTGTGTAATCGCCCATGAAAGGATCGAAAGTGCCTTCTTCGAGTTTATCAAACTCAAGTCTTGCTTCTTTAATCATAAGTGCAAGTTCTCTTGTTGTGATAGAAACGTCAACGTCTCTGTTACCAGCAACTTCAAGCTCTGGTCTTACAATTTCAGACTTCTTAGAAGTACAAGGCATAACAGATACAACGATGATATCTTTAGGATCGATGCCAGCTTTTTCAGCATAGTAGCTTTTTGCAAGGGCGCCGAACATATTTTGTGGTGATTTACATGAAGATAAATGTGGCAATAACTCTGGGTATTGGAATTCAATATAACGGATCCAACCTGGTGAACAAGAAGTGATCATTGGGAGAACGCCACCGTTTTGGATTCTTCCAAGAAGCTCTGTGCCTTCTTCCATGATTGTTACGTCTGCTGCCCAGTTCGTATCGAACACTTTGTCAAAGCCAAGTCTTCTAAGTGCTGTAGCAAGTTTACCAGTTACGTTTGTACCGATTGGGAAACCAAATTCTTCGCCAAGCGCTGCTCTAACTGCTGGAGCAGATTGAACGATAACGTGCTTAGATTTGTCTTCGAGGTAATTCCATACTTGTGCAATAGAAGATTTTTCTGTCAATGCGCCTACAGGACAAACAACCATACATTGACCACAGTAGATACATGGCACATCTTTCATGCTCATTTCAAATGCTGGACCTACAGTTGTTTTAAAGCCTCTGTTTAAGAAATCTAAGATGCCGATGCCTTGAACATTTTTACATGCGCTGACACAACGGCCACAAAGAATACATTTGCTTGAATCTCTAACGATTGATGGTGATAAATCGTCAAATGATGGCTCTCTTTTTTCACCTTGGTAAGCGATTGAACGGATGCCAAGTTCTTCTGAAACGGCTTGAAGTTCACAGTTTTGGCTTCTCACGCAAGTCGTACATTCTCTGTTGTGATTTGCAAGTAATAGTTCAACTGTATTTTTTCTAGCTTTTCTAACGCGATTGTTGTTTGTATTGATAACCATGCCATCGCGGACAGGTAAAACACATGATGCTTGAAGCGCTCTTGCGCCTTCAACTTCAACGACACACGCGCGGCAAGCGCCTACTTCGTTGATATCTTTAAGGAAGCAAAGTGTCGGAATGTCGATACCAACTGTTCTCGCTGCTTCCAATACCGTTAATTCACTTGGGACTTCGTAC
>CAYLNI010000031.1:12184-12427 GCA_964384705.1 uncultured Fusibacter sp. | reverse complement strand
GTCCATTTATAGATAAACTTACTTTATTCACGATAAGTACACCTCTTTCATATAATCTAGATTAGCCCGTCGGTTATTGCTTAACAATAACTTTTTTAGGACATTTCGGAATACAAGCGCCACATTTGATACATTTTGCTTGATCGATAACATGATCTTGTTTCACCGCACCAGAAATTGCATCAACTGGACATACGCGTGCACAAGCCGTACAACCGATACAACCGTCTAAGATTACGATTG
>CAYLNI010000031.1:2774-12146 GCA_964384705.1 uncultured Fusibacter sp. | reverse complement strand
TTTATCTACGACGTGAGCGATGTACTCATCTCTAAAGTATTTTAAAGTTGAAAGAACTGGATTTGGCGCAGTTTGACCAAGGCCACAAAGTGAAGAATCTTTGATTGAATGTGCTAAATCTTCAAGCTTATCAAGATCTGCCATTGTACCATGACCAGATGTGATTTTTTCAAGCATTTCAAGCATTCTCTTAGTACCTTCTCGACATGGTACGCATTTGCCGCATGATTCATCAACTGTAAAGTCCAAGAAGAATCTAGCAAAGTCAACCATCTACGACGATCATACCGCCTGAACCCATCATTGAGCCAAGCGCTGTAAGTGTATCAAAGTCGATCAGTGTATCAAGATGTGCTTCAGTTAAACAACCACCTGATGGACCACCAGTTTGAACCGCTTTAAATTTGCGGCCATTAGGAATGCCACCACCGATATCGAAAATAACTTCTCTAAGTGGTGTGCCCATTGGGATTTCAACTAGACCAGTGTTGTTGATCTTTCCACCGAGTGCAAATACTTTAGTACCTGGTGATTTTTCAGTACCGAATGACGTGAACCAATCAGCACCGTTTAATATGATTTGTGGCACAACTGCATAAGTCTCAACATTGTTGATAACTGTCGGTTTGCCGAAAATACCTTTTTGAGCTGGAAACGGTGGCTTAGGTCTTGGCATACCACGCTCGCCTTCAATAGAAGCGATCAATGCCGTTTCTTCACCACATACGAATGCACCCGCACCAAGGCGAATTTCCATTTCGAAGTTGAAACCAGTTCCTAATATATCTTTACCGATTAATCCCATGTCATTTGCTTGAGCGATTGCGATACCTAAACGCTTAACAGCGATTGGGTACTCTGCACGGATATAGACATAACCTTTTTCAGCGCCGATTGCATAAGCAGCAAGTGCCATTGCTTCGATTACTGAATGTGGGTCGCCTTCAAGGACAGAACGGTCCATAAATGCACCTGGGTCTCCCTCATCGGCATTACATGCTACATATTTAATGTCTCCATGCGATTTAGCTGCAAATTCCCACTTAAGACCAGTTGGGAAGCCACCGCCGCCTCTGCCACGAAGTCCAGATTTTTTCATTTCATCGATAACTTGAGCTGGTGTCATTTGAGTTAATGCTTTACCAAGTGCTTGGTAACCATCAAATGCAATGTACTCTTCTATAACTTCAGGGTTGATAACGCCACAATTTTTAAGCGCAACTCTTTTTTGTTTTTTGTAGAATGTTACATCGTTGATAGATGTTTGAATTTCTGATACATTTGCAGATTTATCAAGGTATAAAAGGTCTTGAACGATACGGCCTTTTAATAAGTGTTCTTCAACGATTCTCTCAACGTCTTCAAGTTTAACGTGTGAGTAGAAAGAACCTTCTGGATAAACGATACAAATTGGTCCAGCTTCACATAAACCGAAGCAACCTGTTCTTACAACTTTAACTTCTTTTTCAAGTCCTTTTGCTAATAGTGCACTATTAAACATTTCTTCAATCGTTGCCGATCCAGAAGAAACGCATCCTGTACCACCACATACGAGTACATGTGATCTATAAAAATCCATTGACTTACCTCCTAAATTGGTTTGATTATTAACTACTCTACAGCGCCAATAGTGAATTGAGTGACTACGCTTCCATTAACGATATGCTCCGCGATGATTCTACGTGCTTTTTCTTCAGTTAATTCAACGTATGTTACTTTGTCTTCGCCTTCTTTGTAAACTTCTACCAATGGCTCAAGTCTACAGACACCGATGCAACCTGTTTGAGTAATTTCTACGTCTTTCAAACCTCTTTTTTGAACTTCATCCATCAAAGCCGCCAAAATCGGTCTAGCGCCTGCTGCAATACCGCAAGTTGCCATACCCACAACGATTCTTGTACCTTTTCTATCTTTTCTTAAATCGACTTTTTTTAATGCTTCGTCACGTAATTGTGTAAGTTCAGCCAAAGTTTTCATTTTTGCCTCCTTAATTAGCGCCTTTGTATTTTTGGATGATGCCTGGTATGTCATTTAGAGCCAAACGACCATATACATCTTCATTGACAGTTAAAACTGGTGCCAAACCACATGCACCGATACAACGAGTCGCTTCCAATGAGAACTTTCCGTCTGGAGAAGTCGTTCCTACAGAAACACTTGTCAATTCAGTGACCTTATCGATCAATTGTTGAGCGCCTCTTACGTAGCAAGCAGTACCCAAGCATACACTAATCAAAAACTCACCTTTTGGTTCAAGAGTAAATTGAGAGTAGAAAGTCACGACGCCATAGATTTCAGCTAATGGTACGTGTAACTTTTCAGAAATAACCTTTTGTACTTCAATTGGAATCGCTCCGAAAATATGTTGAGCCCCATGTAAAATTGGCATTAACGGACCTTGCATGTCTTTATGCTCTTCGATTACATTGTTAAGCTTTTCAAAATTTTCTTCAGTTAAAAAGTTCTTTGCCATTAAAAAGTTCCTCCTTATAGATTGCTAGATTGTCCAGCATTTCGAGCTGTTCAAAATGTCTAATCCCTAGCAGTTCACTAGGTTTAGAGTAGTTTGTTAATTTCTTAACCCATATCAAAAAGAATTATAACACATATCATTCACAAAGTACACAGCAAAAGTTTTCAATTTTTTGAGTTTTTTTTATAATAATTTCGTTAAAAATAAAACAGACTTAATATAATTAAGTCTGCCCATTTAATACCATTTTAGTTTTCAGTTTCCACTTCCATCACAGCGTGAAACGCATTAAAAATGGAAGTTGCTACCTTTTTATTGAGACCTTTCACAGAAGCAAGGTCTTCAACAGTTGCATCCTTTATTGCATCAATTGTCTTAAAGTGTTTCAGTAATTCAATGCGTCGTTTTTCACCGACGCCATCAATTTCATCCAATATGGAGTAAGTCATCTCTTTAGATCTTAAAGATTTATGATACTCAATCGCAAAACGGTGTACCTCTTCTTGGATTTCATACACCAATTTAAAAGCAGTATTTGCATTTTTTAGGCCACGGCGCTCACCATCATAGAACAGGTCTTCCGTTTTATGAAAATCGTCTTTTACCATACCTGCCACAGGAATGAATAGTTGTAGAGCATTTAGAATCTCAAGTACAGCATTGACGTGCCCTTTACCACCGTCGATGAGTATCAGGTCAGGTAGGGCATTGTATTTGGGATCGATGATTCCCGTCTCTTCAGCGATTTGCTTTTCTTCCAAGCCTCTCTTGTATCGCCTATAGACGACTTCTTGCATGGAACCGTAGTCATTGGCACCTTCGATCGTCCTTACGCGGTACCTTCTATAGTCACTGCGTTTTTTCTTTGCCCCTTCAAATACGACCATGCTTCCTACAGAATAGACACCTGAGATATTGGATATATCAAAAGCTTCAATTCGGTTGATTTTCAGATTTTCAGGAAAACCAAGTAGCAATTTGAGTTCTGCTTCTGCTTGCGCTTTAAACTCGAGTTCTTTATCGATGCGATCTTGGAACTTCATGATGTATTCTTTGGCATTTCGGAGGACGAGATCAATTGTCTTTTTCTTCTCACCACGTACTGGTAAGCTAAATCCGACTTTATATCCGGAAAGCTTACTAAGCCAATCGCCATATAACGACATATTCTCAATTTCATGTGAGACATAGATTTCACCAGGCACTTGATCAGAACCAGAATAGTACTGCAAAATGAAGGATGACAAGAGCTCCGACTCCGTAGTCGCTTCTGCATTGATGAGGTTGTAGGATTCACGCCCTTCTATTTTGCCATTTCGTACTTGAAAAAGCATGACACAAGCACGTTCTTCAAAACTGTATGCGGCGATGTAGTCCTGGTTTTTACCATTGATTTGAATCGCCTTTTGCTTTTCGTTTAGTGCCTTTAAAGCTGCAATTTTATCTCTGAAGACAGCGGCTTCTTCAAAAGCCATCTTTTCAGCACTTCGGAGCATTTTTTCACCAAGTTCTTTGATCAACCACTCTTTATCGCCACTGAGAAACCGGATAATCTGTTGGATATAAACGTTGTAAGCTTCTTCCGTGATCATGTGGTTGCAAGCGCCAGCGCACCGTCCAATGTGGTAATTCAGACATGGCCGATCAATCTTGTCCGTTATTTTCTTGCTACATTCCCTGATTGGAAATAAAGTCTGGATGACCTCAAGTGTAAGACGCACTTGTTCAGTGCTTGTAAAAGGACCAAACACTTTGAAATTGCCTTTTGGTATTTGTCTGGTCATAAAAACACGAGGAAAATTCTCACCGATGGATATGACGATATAAGGATACATTTTGTCATCTTTAAGCAGTATGTTAAACCGAGGTAAATGCTTCTTGATGAGGTTGGCTTCCAAAATCAGTGCTTCCATCTCGCTATCCGTCATTATATAGTCAAAATCATGGATATTGATAACCATGGTTTGTGTTTTCGGAAGGTGGGAGTTAAAGCCACGAAAATAAGAGCTCACCCTATTCTTCAAGTTTTTCGCCTTGCCGACATAGATGATCTCTCCGTGAATATCCTTCATGATATAGATCCCAGGCAGCTGAGGCAATGTCTTCAGCTGCTCTTTGATCTGCTCTTTCACCCCAAAATTTTGATTGCTCATAGTTTATTCCTATTGATCTTGCTGTTTTTTTGTTTTTCTTTCTTTTTTCACTTTAGTCACTGACGTGACTGGAGCAGTTTCTTGTTGTTTTAAAATTTTCGCTAAAAACTCACCTGTATAAGAGCCCGGTACTAAAGCCACTTGCTCAGGCGTTCCAGTTGCTATGATCTGCCCGCCATTGTCACCCCCATCAGGACCTAAGTCGATGATATGATCTGCAGATTTGATGACATCAAGATTGTGTTCTATGACGACCGCAGTATTCCCTGCATCCACTAACCGTTGAATCACGTGTATCAAGTTGTGAACATCGGCAGTATGAAGGCCAGTCGTCGGTTCATCGAGTATATAGAGCGTGTTGCCAGTACTTATTTTACTGAGTTCAGTGGCCAACTTAATACGTTGTGCTTCACCACCAGACAATTGTGTAGAAGGCTGACCCAATCGAATGTAATCGAGACCGACTTCATGTAGCGTCTTCAGCTTACGTTTAATCCTTGGTATATTTGTAAAAAATTCTACCCCTTCTTCTACGGTCATGTCAAGGACATCGGCGATATTTTTTCCTTTGTATTTGACTTCAAGCGTCTCCCGGTTATAGCGTTTGCCTTTACACACGTCACATTGGACGTAGACGTCCGGTAAAAAGTGCATCTCAATTTTAATGATTCCGTCGCCTTTACAATGTTCGCATCGTCCACCGCTCACATTAAAACTAAAACGCCCTTTTTGGTAGCCACGCATTTTCGCTTCCGGTACTTGTGCATAGATGTCTCTAATTTGATCGAATACGCCAGTGTATGTGGCGGGATTGGATCTCGGTGTACGGCCGATCGGTGTTTGATCAATCTCTATGATTTTATCAATATACTCAAGTCCTAAAATATCGTCATGTTTGCCGGATTTGATTCGGCTCTTATTGATTTTGATGGTGCATGCTTTATAGAGGATCTCATTGATGAGCGTGCTCTTTCCAGAACCGGATACACCGGTGACGGCACAAAGGACACCCAATGGGATCTCAACATCGACGTTTTTCAAGTTGTTCTCGTAACCATTGAGAATCTTGATTGCCTTGCCGTTGGATTGTCGTCTCACTTCAGGCACTTCCACTTTCTTTCTACCAGATAAATATTGACCTGTTATGGAATCTTCATTGGCTAATATATCATCAATTGTGCCTTCGGCTATGATATACCCACCATGCTCGCCTGCACCTGGACCTAAGTCGAGGATGTAGTCTGCATGTCTAATCGTATCGTCATCGTGCTCGACGACGAGAAGGGTATTGCCCAAATCCGTTAATTCTCTAAGTGTCTTCAGCAACTTTTCATTATCTTTTTGATGAAGACCGATACTCGGTTCATCGAGTATATATAGAACGCCGACGAGTCCTGAGCCGATCTGGGTTGCAAGGCGTATCCTTTGAGATTCACCACCAGATAACGTCCCTGCTGCTCGTGACAATGACAAATACTCCAAACCGACATTTTTAAGGAAATTTAAACGCGCATTGATTTCTTTGAGAATTTGCTCTGCAATCTGTGAATTAGTCTTTTCGAGTTTGAGGTTTTCGAAGTACTTGATGGTTTCTTTGACGGATAACCCCGTTACTTCCCAGATATTTTTATTGCCGACAGTCACTGCGAGAACTTCATCTTTGAGTCTTTTTCCATGACAAGATGCGCATTCGATCATGCTCATGAATTCATCTATTTTTGATCGAATATATTCTGAGTTTGTCGCGGCATATCTGCGTTCATAATTGTTGACCAATCCTTCAAAAGGTCTATTGAACTCAGAGTAGCCAACATATTTGCTATCGTATTTAAACTTGAGTTTTCGGTCGCCCGTTCCAAAGAATATTTCTTGCTTCGCTTTATCTGACAAGTCTTTAAAAGGAGTATCCGCTGAACCGCCATGCTCTTCAATTAAGGCGTTGATCATATTGACGTAGAAAGAACCCTCAGCACTGTTTGCAATTGGTAATAGGGCACCATCATTGATGGACAGCTTCATATCAGGTACTAAAAGCTCTGGATCGACTTTTTTGGTAAATCCCAAGCCGTTACAATCAGGGCATGCCCCATATGGTGCGTTGAATGAAAACATCCTCGGCTCCATCTCTGAAATGCCAAGCCCATGTTCTGCACAGGCAAATTTAGTATTGAAAGTCAAATCCTCTTTATCAATCAAATTGACAATGACGATGCCTTCTGACAAGCGAAGTGCCATCTCGACAGAATCCGTCAGACGTTGTTGGATGCCATCTTTGATGACTAATCGATCGATGACGACTTCTATTGTATTCTTCTTGTTTTTATCTAGATTTATCTCGTCTGCAAGGTCCATCGTTTCACCGTTGATTCTCGCTCTGACATAACCCTCTTTTTTTAACGCTTCAAGAATTTTTTGATGTTGCCCTTTTTTACCGATGACCATTGGTGCAAGAATTTGAATACGCGTACTTGTTTCAAGACCCATAACTCTATCGACTATTTGGTCGATGGACTGTGGCAATATCTCGATGCCACAAACTGGACAATGTGGGATCCCAATTCGCGCATACAGGAGTCTGAGGTAATCATAAATCTCTGTAACCGTTCCGACTGTGGAACGGGGATTTCTGCTCGTCGTTTTTTGATCGATGGATATAGCAGGCGACAATCCCTCTATATATTCAACATCCGGCTTCTCCATTTGACCTAAGAATTGTCGGGCGTAGGAAGACAAGCTTTCGACATAACGGCGTTGGCCTTCTGCATAGATCGTATCAAAAGCCAATGACGATTTACCTGAACCGCTCAAACCAGTGATGACCACCAATTTATCTCTAGGAATGGATACGTCAATATTTTTTAAGTTGTGCTCTTTTGCACCTTTGACAAATATCGTGTTTTTACTCATTATTTTGCCTCTTATTTCATAGTTTATGATTTCACTTTAAGTGTCTTGAGTTCGACAATCATATCACGTAGTTCCGCAGCACGTTCAAATTGAAGCGTACGCGATGCCGCGTACATCTCTTCTTCGAGTTGAACGATATACTCAGCGAGTTCTTTTTTATTCATTGCTTTAATCTTATCTACTTGATACGTATCAAGACTGTCTGCAGCGGTTGTCGCCTCAATCATTTCGTGAATGCCTTTGATGATGCCTTTTGGTGTAATATTGTTTACTTCATTATAAGTACGTTGGATGCTACGTCTTCTATTGGTTTCTTCTATGGCATATCGCATGGAATCCGTCATTTTATCTGCGTACATGACGACCTTCCCGTTGATGTTTCTAGCAGCACGGCCAATCGTTTGCACAAGTGATGTGGAAGATCTTAAAAAACCTTCCTTGTCCGCATCCAGGATTGCAACCAATGACACTTCAGGTAAGTCCAAACCTTCTCTTAACAAGTTGATGCCCACAAGGACATCGAAAACGCCTTTTCTAAAATCGCGAATGATTTCCATACGCTCCATCGTCTTGATGTCAGAGTGCATATACCGCACTTTTAGATCGAGTTTCTTAAAGTAGTCCGTTAAGTCTTCAGCCATCTTTTTTGTCAAGGTTGTGACGAGTACACGTTCATTTTTTTCAACGCGTGTCGTGATTTCACCGAAGAGATTGTCAATTTGACCTTTGATCGGCCTAACTTCAATTTCTGGATCGATCAATCCCGTTGGACGAATAATCTGTTCAACCGCTTTCTCGCATTTACTATATTCATATGGTCCAGGCGTCGCACTGACATAGATCGCCTGTGGCACCAAAGCTTCGAACTCTTCAAAGTTCAGTGGACGATTATCCATAGCGGAAGGCAATCTGAAACCATAATCTACGAGAGACTGCTTGCGCGTCTTATCACCGCCAAACATGGCTCTGATTTGTGGTATGCTGGCATGAGATTCATCGATGACGAGTAGAAAATCGTCAGGAAAATAATCGATTAGAGTATATGGTCGACTACCAATAGGACGGCCTGAAAGGACGCTGGAATAATTCTCAATACCTTGACAAAATCCCACTTCACGTAGCATTTCGATATCGTAGCGCGTGCGTTGCTCGATGCGCTGCGCTTCAATCAACTTATTGTTATCTTTGAAATATTTGATGCGTTCTTCAAGCTCTGCTTCAATCTTGACGATAGCAGCTTCCAGCTTGTCTTTTGGCGTGACATAATGTGATGCTGGATAAATGGTGAGATGGTTTCTATACCCCAATATTTCACCTGTAAGCGCGTTGATCTCGCCAATGCGCTCTATCTCATCACCAAAAAGTTCAATTCTATACGCGCGTTCAAATTCGTAAGCAGGCATGACTTCTATGATGTCACCTCTTACTCTAAATGTGTTACGCGTGAAGTTCATATCGTTGCGCATATATTGAATGTCGATCAACCTTTTTAATATCTCATCACGTGATTTTGTGATGCCAGGTCTGATGGAAAGAGTCATACTCGAATAGTCTATTGGATTTCCCAATCCGTAGATACAGGATACTGAGGCCACGATGATGACATCGCTTCGTTCAAATAAGGCTGAAGTCGCAGAGTGGCGCAACTTATCGATTTCTTCGTTGATGGTTGCATCTTTTTCAATATAAGTATCCGAAAACGACACATAAGCTTCCGGCTGATAATAATCATAATAAGAAACGAAAAACTCCACAGCATTGTCAGGAAAAAACTCCTTAAACTCGGAAGCCAATTGTGCTGCAAGTGTTTTATTGTGTGCAATGACCAACGTCGGGCGC
>CAYLNI010000031.1:0-2746 GCA_964384705.1 uncultured Fusibacter sp. | reverse complement strand
ACGTTTGCAACCGTAAAGGTTTTACCAGAACCGGTAACGCCAAGCAATATGTTGTGTTTTTGACCATTTTCTAGACTGTTGACGATGGCGTCAATAGCCACTGGTTGGTCTCCAGTAGGTTTATAGTCAGATTTTACGACAAATTTATCCATGGCACCCTCCAAACGTTTGTTCGTATTTTATTATATAGCTTTTGAATTGTTGCGTCAATCATTATGGATGAACCAAATTTCCAAAAATAGAAAAGCAGATGCAATGTCGTATACGACAATGCGATCTGCTTAAGTGATTACAAAGCTAGGAAGTTAGTTCATGAGCCATATGGTAAGAAATGCCACCATACCTATAACGAGTACAATCAACATAATACCGATGATTAAACCACCTTTTGACAATAGATCCGTTTCTTCCATATCCGTAAAATTCTTGTTGTTCTGATTTTGTTTCGAAGGGTTAGCTTCATTTGTGTCAGAGGTGAACTGGATGCTATTAAATTTTTCAAATAAAGCCTGTAATGATGCGACCTCTTTTTTGTAAAACGATTTATCCATCGTGCACCCCCTATAAAATTATTTAAGCTTGCCATTCATGATTTCAATAGCCTTTTGAAGTTGGTTATCATCTGCTTTAGTAGGATTTTCCAATTCGTTGTAAGCTTCGTCGAGTTCGATGATCACATCTGGCTCAATGCCGACGCCGTGAATGTTTTCGCCATTAGGTGTGAAATATTGTGAAGTCGTCAATTTAAACCCCGTGTTTGCATTATAAGGTTTAACAATTTGAACGACACCTTTGCCAAATGTCGTCGTGCCGACAATCGTTGCACTTTTATGATCTTTTAACGCACCAGTCAATATTTCAGAGGCACTTGCTGAACCACTGTCTACGAGAACGACTAGCTGAACGTCAAATTTTTGTGCATCAGATAGATATTCTTCATCTTCACCATTTCGACTTTCCGTATAGACGATCATCTCTTTGCCCAAAAGCATATCCGCTATCTCTACGCATTGGTCCAAATAACCGCCTGGATTCTGTCTTAGGTCGATAATGACGCCTTTAGCACCATCCGCTATAAGTGCGTTCATGTGTCTTTCAAATTCAGGTGCTGCTTGTTCATCAAACATCGAAAGTCTCAGATAACCCATTGTATCATCGAGCATCTCTGATTTTACGACTTTAATATCAATCCATTCTCTGACGATCTCGACATCGAATTTCTCTTTTTTAGATGGTCGGTAAATCGTGAGTGTCACCGGTGTACCTGGATCGCCTTTTATTGTAGCAATCGCTTCATCCATGACATCCGCATTGACGGTTTCACCGTTGACGCCGACAATCAAGTCTTTTGCGATCAATCCAGCGCGATCCGCTGGCGTATCTTCAATTGGAGAGACAATCTCTATTTCATTGGCTTCATTTGGCGCCAAGTAAATGCCGATACCTGGATATTCACCTGATGACGATTCCATATAATCCACAAACTCTTCTTCATTCATGAAAACTGAATATGGGTCTTCAAGGACATCAAAGATGCCTTTTTTCATGCCTTCAAGAATTTTTTCTTCGGTTATATCTTTATAATAATTCGTTTGAACGTAAGCTTGAAGTTCTTCAATTTCACGGTATTTATCTATTGTAGCTTGATAGGCATCTATCGTCGCTTGGCTGATGACGACTTTCTCACCAGTATCTACTTGTAGGAACGTCGTCACGAAAAAAGTGCCGACCGCCGTTATGACAATCAAAAACAAGCTCAATAACAAAACATTTATTTTTCTCAATTTAGACACCTCATTTTCCTTTTACATACGTTAATGGATCAACATAATCGCCATTCATTCTAACTTCGAAGTGCAAATGAGGTCCTGTTGAATATCCTGTATTGCCCGTTTTGCCGATAATTTGACCCTTCTTGACCACTTGTCCTACTTCGACGTTTATGACGTCCAAATGGGCATAAAGCGTGGTATATCCACCACCGTGGTCGATGATAATCGCTTTTCCATAGCCTGCAAACCAATTAGAAAATATAATCGTGCCCGTTTGTGCGGCGACAAAATCTGTTTTGCGTGCTGATTGTATATCGATGCCTGTATGCATTTTGTACTCTTTTGATATCGGGTGAATTCTATTGCCAAACAAGGAACTGATACTATAATTTCCAGGCACTGGCCACATCATCTCACCACCGATATAGGCCGCGGCTGATTCGAGATTTTTGATGATATCGGTCAATTGATCCGCTTCTTTAAGTAATTGATCTTCCATCTCACTCATTGCAGCTTCGTCTTTGCTGAGATCGGTTTTATAACTGATAAGGCTACTCAGTGCAACACTTAGCTCATCCTGTTTTGAAACTTTGCTTTCAAACAATGCAACCAAATCCAACTTAATCGCTTCAAGCTCCAATTTCTTTTGTTCGATGATATCTCGTTGCTCTTTTAAGAATTGAATCAAATTCTGATCGTGAACGAGAACCATCTGAAGCATGTCGATTCTAGATAACAAATCCGTAAAATCCTCTGCGCCGAATAACACTTCAACATAACCGATCGTACCCGTTTTATACATGACGCGCAACCTGTCGTTGAGCAACTCATTTTTTTCGAGAATCTTGAGTTCTGCAACTTCTAGCTCTGCTGTTTTATCGACGATAGCCTTTTCGGTATCTGCAATGCCGGTATTAAGCGTGTCAATTTCTGTTTCCAAATTGCGTATGCTCGTCTGTACATTTTTGATCTTA
>CAYLNI010000030.1:4952-23089 GCA_964384705.1 uncultured Fusibacter sp. | reverse complement strand
AAAATACCGATCACATTTGACCGGTCACGCTATTGGCTCATTGCAGAGGCTAGCGTCCATATTTGCCTCTGAAGTCATCGCTTTCATATGATTTAGTTACATTTTAATGCCAAGTTTTTCCATTTTTTCTTTCTTGTACTTTTCAAGAGTCGTTTCAAATTCAGGAACAATTGCTTCTAACTTATCCTTAGGAACTGCTTTTTTTGCAATTGGCATAAATATCTTTTCTTCTTCTTCCATATGATGATCCAGAACCTCTTTGAGAACACTAAATTTTGCGTCCCATGTATCATTTTCAACTGAAGTTCTTTCCAACACGCTGAACTGATACTTTCCAAGGCTATGTTCTTCAATCATTTCTTGAACGACTTCCACATCCTCACCTTTTACTTTTGCTCTAACGAGAGGAAATATCAGGTGTTCTTCTGCTGCGTGATGACCATTTAATTCTGCGTAAAACGATCTAAATAAGTCTTTCTTTTTATCACCTTTAGTGGTTTCGATTTTTGACATCATTTTTCTAAACTGTTCATGTTCTTCCTTAATGTGAGTTAATACATCCATTTAGAACCTCCATTTTCTACAGTCGCTGATGCTATTTAGAACAAATAGCAAAGTGTCATAACCTATAAAACTTAACTGTATTTCCACAATACAATTTGTAAGGTTACCCATTAAGAATACCCTTTATTTTTAGAGGCAATCATGCAAAAAAAGTGTCAATTGTGAAACTTACTCCAAAAGTGTTTGTAACTTTGAATACGTGGTAAAAGTGTAGCAGGCAATAAAACTGGAGGTATAGACCATGTTTTTTAAAAAAATCGAAACGAAAGGGCTTGCGCATTATTCATACATGATAGGCGATGCAGATGATGTAGCTGTTATTGATCCGATGAGGGATGTACATATTTATATGCATGAGGCTAGAAAAGCGGGATTAAGAATCAAGTACATTTTAGAGACGCACAGAAATGAGGACTTCGTCGTTGGCTCTATGGAGCTTGCAGAAAAAACGGGTGCAACCATCTATATTTCTGATCATGAAGCACTGGGCCATGTATATGGCGAGAGAATCAAGGACGGATTTGAGCTCAAGCTGGGCAAGATTACAATAAAAGCGATGCATACGCCAGGGCACACTTTGGGTCATATGTGCTATGCAGTCTATGAACAAGACGTTGAGTCGGCGTATATGGTTTTTACAGGCGACTGCTTATTTATGGGTGACCTTGGCAGAACGGATTTTTATGGTGAAGAGAACCTAAACAAGATGACAGGTCTGCTCTATGAGAGTGTCTTTCATAAGTTACTCCCATTGGGCGATCATGTCCTACTTTGTCCTGCCCATGGTGCTGGATCTGCATGTGGCGATAGCATGGATAAAAGGCCATATTCATCATTTGGTTATGAGAAGGTGACTAACAAAGTATTGCAATTGGATTCAAAAGAAGCGTTTATCGATAAATTTGCTCGCATGAGAATCAAGCCGAGATATTTTGACCGGATGGAAGTGCTTAACGTCAATGGTGCAGATTTCGTGGGTAATGACGTGGTGCTGAATGTGCTGACTGTTGATGAAGTGGCTGAAATGAAGGAGGACATTTTACTAATAGATGCGAGAACAAAAGAGGGCTTTATTGGCGGCCATATTCCTGGTTCGATATATCTGCCAAAAGGAAACATAACGGCTTTCCTGGGATCAATATTCTACCCAGATGAAAAAATTGCTTTTGTTATTGACGGACAAATGGGTGAGATGGAAGAGATATACTGGTACTGTAAAAGAATTGGCTTTGACAATATCGTAGGCTACTTGCCAGATGGGATTGAAACGTGGCAGGAGAAAGGTCACGAAGTGGTACAACTCGCCACAATATCAGCTAAAGCCTATAAAGAAATGCCAAAGGACGACACCTTTATTCTCTTGGACATAAGGGATTATGCTGAAATGGAACCAAAAGATCCAGAAGAGAACAAAGTGAGCATCCCACTTAAGAGTCTTTATGAGAGCCTAGACAAACTGGTGATAGATAAACATAAGACGATTTATGTGCTTTGTGGTTCGGGTAACAGAGCGACCACCGCTACAGCCTACTTGCTCACAAAAGGCTATAATGCTGTCGTCATAACGGGCGGTGTGGGTATGTATAGAAACTTCGTATAAAAAATCGAATCTACCTTAATCAGGCAAACAGACGTTTGCCTTTTTTTACATGACACAGGAGGCTCGCCATGAGTACAGATGTGTTAATCGTATTTGTTATCCTTCTTGCAGCGGTGGTTATGTTCTCAACGGGCAAAATCAGAAATGATGTGGCATCCATCATAATCATGCTTTCATTGGCATGGACTCGCGTCATACCGCTAGACCTTGCATTTTCAGGGTTTTCATCCAATGCAGTCATCTCTATCATGGGCGTTATGATTATCGGGTATGGCATCGAAAAGACGGGAATCATGGATAGCTTGGCACAGTTTATTATGACAAAAACCGGCACTAAAGAAAGTGTTCTCATCGTCACGATCATGGGAGTGGCAGGTATTATTTCATCGTTCATGCAAAATATTGGCGCAGTGGCATTATTCCTACCTGCAGTTAAGAAAATTAGCAACAAATCGAGAATCAGCCACCAAAGACTGATTATGCCTATGGCATTTGCTGGCATACTTGGTGGGACGCTCACTATGGTAGCATCAGGTCCATTGATCCTCTTAAACGATCTTCTTTCAGAAGGTGGCTATGATGGTTTTGGCATGTTCAGCGTTACACCTATCGGGTTAAGTCTCCTTGGAGCAGGTATCTTGTATTTTTTCTTTTTTTCTAAGGTCGTGTTACCAGGTGGGGAAAAAGAGATGGAAAAAATGGCCTATAGAAATGATGTACTTCTTGACATCTACAATTTACCCAATAAAATTTACGAAGTAGAGTTACACAGTCACAGTGACTTGATTGGAAAGACGATTGAGGCACTTGAAATTTGGAAAGACTTTGGCATACATATACTTGCACTTTGGGATTCAGGAAGTAAAACCTACAGCCCATGGAGAAAAACCACTTTCAAAGAAGGACAGACTCTGGCAGTCTTTGGTGAAGAGGATCAAATCTTGAAATTCTTTACCACTTTTGGATTACAACCAAAAGAAAGATTGGTGACTTTCAAAGAACTTGGTGATGATCAAGAAGCGGGCTTTGCAGAAATTATCCTACCACATGAGTCTTCATTGAAGGGAAAGACGATCAAAGAAATTGCCCTAAGAAAAAATTATAAAATCGAACCGATCTTGTATATAAGTGAAAGTGGTAAACCCTTAAACTTCATGGAATGGGAGCTGGTGGCAGGCCTTAAAGTCATCGTTTTTGGAAAGTGGGAAGACATTTCAAATCTTAAGGACTCAAAGGATTTCGTAGTTATCAGTCAAATCAAGCCGCCAGCAGAACTCTCAAGAACAGACAAGAAAATGCATGCGATGGCGATTTTGGTAGTAGCCATTTTACTCATTGTAATGGGTGTCCCCTTATCTTTGAGTTTCTTTTCAGCAGCTGTTTTGATGCTCTTTACCAAAGTGATTCGCAAAGAAGAGTTGTACAAAGCCATTGACTGGCAAACGGTTTTTTTACTTGCCGGACTGATACCACTTGGAATCGCCTTTGAACAGACTGGCGCTGCAAAACTCGTAGCTGATGGTATCATCAATGTCGTTCAGTCGTGGCCAATACTTGTCATTCTATTTGTTATTGGGCTGATCACGGCATTCTTTTCATTGTTTATGTCTAATGTCGCGGCAACCGTATTGATGATACCACTAATCTTGATAATGGGTGAGCGCTTTGGCATTGATCCTAGAGGCTTGGCGCTGCTTGTCGCAGTCTCTGCTTCGAATTCGTTTATTCTGCCGACACATCAGGTCAACGCTTATATTATGGGACCGGGCAATTATAAAAACGCAGACTTTCTGAAAGCAGGTGGCATTATGAGTGTGCTATTCCTAATTGTTTCATCGTTGATGGTCTATTTTTTTTATATTTAACAGGACTATAGTAAGTAATCATTGCATAGATAATCGAATATGGCCTTGGCTTTATGATATTATTTATCAAATATAAAGGAGAGGTGAAAATGGAAGTTTTAATGCTGGAAAGATGGTCACCTTATGTTTTAGGCGTACTAATTGGACTTTTGAATATCGGCTCACTGTTGATTTCTAAAAAAGCGTTAGGCGCATCTACAAGTTACATGAAGCTTGGGGGCATCATATATAGAGCTCTGAATAAAGAAAAAGTCGAGAAAAATACCTATTATGAAAAAACTAAATTAAAACTTGACCACGGTATTATGCTGGTCTTTGGCATCATCTTAGGCGCGTATTTGTCCGCACTTCTTTCGGGGAGCATAAATATAGCTGCAGTTCCGAACATGTGGGCAAACGAAGTATCTGACAGTATCATCTTGAGATTTTTCGTAGCGGTCGTTGGCGGTATATTCCTTGGTATCGGTTCAAGGTGGGCTGAAGGTTGCACAAGTGGTCACAGTATTAGCGGAACAAGTCTTTTGTCCGTTATTAGCTGGGTAGCTTCGATTGCCTTTTTTATTGGTGGTATGGCAGTCGCTTTCCTCATTTATGGCATATAGAGGTGATGCAGATGAATAAAAATATAAAAAGAATGCAAGGCCTTGTGATTGGTTTACTGTTTGGTTTCTTCCTTCAAAAGGGCGGCGTTACCAAATACGATGTCATCATGGGTCAATTGAGGCTTACAGATTTTACTGTTCTAAAAATAATCCTAACGGCGATCATCATATCGATGCTAGGCGTGAGCTATTTTTATCCAAAAGGAAAAGTTCCTGTTAAAACAAAAGAAGGATCCATCAAAAATGCGATCATTGGTGGCCTTTTATTTGGCATAGGCTTCGGACTATTAGGCTATTGCCCTGGAACGATAGCAGGCGCAATTGGAAATGGTGCAATGGACGCTTTAACAGGCGGTTTTATTGGCATCGTACTGGGCACCATCATCTATGCTTTGATGTACGAAAAGCTGAAAAAAAGTGGCATACTGACCACAGACAAATTCAGCGAGTTTAGTTTATTCCATAAGATCAAAGGAAGCCCATTCAAAGTAACACTTCCAATAAGTGCTGTTTTGATTCTTGTGATGGTTATGTTGGAAACTGTAGGATTATAGGAATTATGGCGCTAAAGAAAAATGGCTTAGCAAGGCATTAAAGGAGGTATTAAATGAGTGATAAAATGACGGATAAAACAAAGTTGACTGTCATCCAGTTAAATGACAGCCATGCGTATTTTGATTTGCATCAAGAAATATTTTGGGAAAACAATCAAGCTGTGTATCGTCCTGCTGGAGGCTATGCGCGGATTGCAACACTCGTTCGACAAATTCGCGATGAAAATGAAGACCGCGTCATTTTTTGTGACAATGGTGATACGTTAAACGGCACTTACCCAGCATTCAAGACAAAAGGGGAAGCCATGGTGCCAGTCCTAAATGCACTCGGACTAGATGCCATGTCGTCACATTGGGAATTTGCATATGGACCAGAGGGTTTTATGGAACGGGCAGCAGAATTAAATTTCCCAGTATTGGCAATCAATATTTTCGATGAAACAACAAATGCTTTGGTATTTCCGCCTTATGCTGTGAAAGTCATTGACGGATTAAGGGTCGGCATCATCGGTATCGCATCAAACATCGTCGATAGAACCATGCCAGATTCCTTTAGCGAAGGGGTGCGCTTTACACTAGGCCGTGAAGAGTTGCCTGTCGTGATTGACACACTACGCGAACAAGAAAAAGTGGACCTCATTATTTTAATTTCCCATCTCGGTTTTCCACAAGATATGAAACTTCTGTCTGAAGTGCAGGGTGTGGATCTTTGCCTCAGTGGTCATACGCACAATCGACTTACCAAACCTACTCATCAAGGGGACACATTAGTGATCCAATCAGGTTGCCATGGTTCGTTTCTTGGTCGTATCGATTTGGAGATTCGTGAGGGTAAAATCGCCGGCTATAACCATCAGTTGATCGAAGTCGAAGAAAGCGTTTTTCCAGATCCTACAGTGACTGATATCATTGAACGTGAGCTTTCGCCCTTCAAAACTGAACTGTCAACCATAGTCGGCGAAACGCAGACGGCACTCAACCGTGCCATGATGCTTGAAACCACCATGGATAATTTTTTACTGGAGTCTATCATGGATGCCTCAGGTGCCGAGCTCGCTTTTTCGAATGGGTGGCGATATGGCGCACCCATTATACCTGGTCCTGTCACGTTGAATGATCTATACAACATTATCTCAATGAACCCGCCAATCGGTACCGTTGAACTGACGGGTCAAGAATTACTCGAGATGCTTGAAGAAAATTTGGAGCGGACTTTTGCTTCAGATGCCTATGAGCAAATGGGTGGCTACATCAAACGTTGCCTTGGCCTCACTGTGTATTTGAAAATTGAAAATCCAGCTGGCCATCGGATTCAGCTAGTGTTTATCGGAGATGAACCATTGGAACCAGCCCGAACCTATTTTTCAGCTTTCGTCACAGAGCAAGGGGTCGATCAAAAATACGGAAAAAATAGAAATGCACTGAAAATTCACGCTGTTGAAGCCATGAAAGGATACCTTGTAAAGCACCAACCTCTTCAAATACCGCTTCATGGAACGTTTATGGTAGTTTGATTAACAACTTGTTTAACGTACAATTTCAGCATGATACACTAAAAAATGGGTATCAATAAACCAAGGAGGTGTCATTTATGACTGAAACCTTGGATCGTGATGAAAAAGCAAAACAGGAGCAGAAGAAACGCCAAGAAGAATTTCTCGAGAGAGTCGAAAGCAATCTTAGACGTAGTGAGAAAGACATCTGGTTTAAAAAAAATGAAGACCATCCTCAAAAGGAAGGTCTATCAAATAGGGTATGAGTAAATGGTGCCAGGCAGATCGACTCATGAGTCGATCTGCCTGGCACCATTTACTCATTCGCTTAGTTCTTCTTCTTCTTACCCTTGCCTGGCTTATTTTCCTTTTCCTCTTTGAACCCATTCGGTTTCTCAAACGATGACCCAGGCGTATTTTCTAGAGCTTTTAACATTATAGACTGAAATATACTAGCTGGGTGACTACCACCAGCTGATTGCATGATCAGATTTGGACTGAGTGTGTCATAGCCTACCCAAACAGCAGTTACGAGGTCAGGCGTATAGCCGACAAACCAAGCATCGCGCACGCCCTCGAGGCCTTCAAAGCCTTCAATAGCCGGTAGCTCGGTCGTTCCAGTTTTTCCAGCGGCAGGTCTTCCGAGAGCAGCACCTTTGCCCGTACCTTCATCTATGACGCCCATTAGTAGGTCAGTCATACCATACGCACTTTCTGGAGACATAACCGTCACGGATTCAGAGATGCCATTAATCAAAAGGTTGCCATCATTTGTGGTGACTTTTCTTATTGTATGGGCAGTATTCATAACACCAAGATTGGCAAAACTGCTGTACGCTTGAGCCATCTCTAGCGGAGATACACCTTCTGTCATGCCACCCAGCGCTAGGCTTAAATTATAATCGTCTTTGTGAACCGGAATACCGGTGGCCTCTAAAAATGCAACGCCTTTATCAATTCCAATCTCGTTTAATAAGGCAACGGCAGGAATATTATACGAGTTGATGATAGCTTGATACAAAGTCACTTTTCCATGATAGGTACCGTCGTAATTATGTGGCACGTAGCCATTGAAATCCGTTTCTTCATCCAAGAGCTCTGAATTTCTATCAAACCCATTTTCTAAAGCAGGGGCATACACGGCGAGCGGCTTGATGGATGAACCAGGCTGTCTCTTAAGTGCTGTAGCTCGGTTAAACCCGCGATAATAATACTGACCACGGTTGCCAACCAAGCCACGAATGGCGCCAGTAGCTGGGTCTATTGAGATTGCGCCACTTTGAATGCCTTCATCGCCACTGCTTTCAGGAAACAATGCATCATTGGCAAATGTCGCTTCAATTGCATTTTGAACCACTGGATCCAACGTCGTGTAAATATTGATGCCTCCAATCAACACGATGTCCTCACTGATGCCAAGCGTATTGATGGCTTCTTCGATGACTTGATCCACAAAGCTTGGGTATGCGCCACTTGTTTCAACGAGGTCTCTCGTCCTCAGGATAATATCTGTTGCTATCGCCTGTGTAAAAGTTGACTCATCGATTGTATCTGCTTCATAAAGTAATCCTAAAATCAAATCGCGACGTTCCTTTGCCTTCTCCATGTTTTTATAAGGCGAATAGCTCGTGGGCGCTTTGGGCAATGCGGCAAGGAGTGCCGCTTCTTCAAGCGTTACATCAGCAATGTTTTTTCCAAAATACATTTGTGCGGCGTCTTGAATGCCCCAGACGCCTTCACCAAAATAGATTTGATTGAGATAGAGTTCCAAAATTTCATCTTTGGAGTATTTGCCTTCAATACGTAAAGCCGTGATGGCTTCTTTAAATTTTCTAGTATAGGTCTGTTCCGTTGTGAGAAACAAGTTCTTTGATAATTGCTGTGTCACAGTGCTACCACCTTGCACGATACCGCCAGCTTTTAAGTTGGTAAAAAACGAACGCATAATGCCGCGCAGATCGATACCAGCATGATCGTAAAAACGTTTGTCTTCAACGATAAGGATCGCTTCTATAAAATGTTCGGGTATGGTTTCAATGGGTACGGCGGTAAATTTTACAGTGGAACGTTCCGAAATGACGACGTCATTTTTATCGTAAATTATAAGCGGTTTTGGCAGTGGATTTTCAAGACTACTGATATCCATGCGATAGACGCCAGCTACCATGATCATAAATATGGCGACCATAACGCCTGCAACCAAGCCTCCTGTAACAAGTACGCCTTTAATGATTCGAATTTTACTTTGTGAAAGCCTCATATTTTGGGGCAACCTTCCATTTATAATGTACACAATTTTCTAAAAAATAATAAGCAACCACCTCTCCATCTATAGAAGAAATGGTTGCTCGATATACATTTTCAGTATCTTTATTACCTTAAGTATAACACAAAATCGAACAATAACCTAGACCGCTCTAATTTCAATGGTTATAAACTGAACTTATGACTATTGATTACTGAACATTGTGCATGTAAAATAAAACTGAACATGTTCAAACTTTTTCTCGTGAAAGGAGCGTTTACATTGCAAATCACATACTAGACACCACCGTAGATATGCTTGAAAACGGATTTGAAGCAGACGTGATGACAATCCGAAAAATTTCTCAGAAGGCTAATGTCTCCGTGGGACTGATCAACTACCATTTTGGTTCCAAGGCCGAGCTCTTGCTTACTGCCACAAAGCGCGTCATCGATCGGGTAGCGGTAAAAGAGAACGTCCTTTTGATGGACATGAGTTTGCCGCCAAATGAAAGGCTCAGAAAGTTTCTAATGGACATGACAACGATTGTTTTGAGATATGATGCTTTTAGCAAAATCATGCTTCATCAAGAAATCTTAAGCAGCAGTTTCTCAACGCCGAGTTATATTTTAGGTATCCTAAGGGAAATGAGACCCCTGGCATCCGATGAATCATTGAAATGGCTGTCAATCGTTGTAGTGGCGCCACTGCAATACATTTTCCTAAAGGAATCCGGTTTCAAAGCATACATGGGGACTGATGACATCGTCACCCCGCAGTTCATAGATCAGCATTTGAGTGCATTGGGTTTATAAAAGAACCTTTACTAGAATAATAAGGAGCGGTAAAATGAAATTACTAATATATGTTATGTCAGCAGCAACTTTACTCACGTTGTTTTCAACAATTATTTGTGGGTTATGGATCAAAGCCAATCACGTTGTGGAAGCGAGCTCAATCAAGTTTCATGCGACGATAGGCATACTTTCTGCCGTATTGACAGTGATCTTAATCATCGTCATCATGGCTGCATTAAAAGGAAAGCTATAAAGTTTATAAAAAGATGTGCATAATTTTTACATGGGGGGAACAAAATATGACTGAGAACATGACTGAGAACATGAATGAGAGCAAGACTCATGACATGGCACAAATTATGAGTCAACACTTGAGTCAACTTATGAGTAAACTCATAGAAGGAGACAAAAGACCACCACTCTATGAATACACAGGAGAGCTATTTTGGAATGATCCTCATATTTCCAAACAAATGTTGGCGGCACACCTGAACCCAGAGCATGATGCGGCCAGCAGAAATCGGCAGGCGATCGTAAAAACGGTCAATCATCTGTTTGACAGCGGCATTATAAAAGAAGGCATGCGCGTCCTTGATCTGGGATGCGGCCCAGGTCTATATAGTGAGTTGATCCAAGCAAAGGGCGCTATGGTTGTCGGGATAGACGGCTCTGAAAATTCCATCCAATATGCGAGTGAGAGAAATGAACGCCTCGGTTTGGGCATCGAGTACCATCAAATGGATTTTTTTGAGATGCCCTTTGAAAATGAATTTGATGTCGTCTTGCAAATCTATGGTGAACTCAATACTTTTTCGCCTGAAAATAGAGACCGTTTACTCGCTTTAATTCGCAAAGCGTTAAAAACGGATGGGGTCTTTGTATTTGACGTGACCACACGCGCGAACAGGGATGTGGCGCAGACGAAACCAAGCTGGTATACAGATGCTTCCGGCTTCTGGAGTGGCGAGCCTCATCTCGTACTTGAACAATCATTTGACTACCCAGAAGCTTCTGCCTGGGTGGATCAGTATATCATATTGGACACAAAAGGCGTTAAAATCATTAGAAATTGGTTCAATGACCACGATTTAGCGTCAATTAAAGAAGTGATGCAAAATAATGGTTTTCAAATACTGAACTATTGGAGTGACCTTACAGGTACAACGTATTCAGAAGACAGTCTATGGATTGGGGTTGTCGCAGGAAAAGTTTCGCTATAGTAGAAACAGGTGGTTGAATGCATCTATATATGGGCAAGTATAAACTAATAATTATTCAGTCGGAGGCATATGTTATTCAAGCTGATCAATAAACCGGAGCTCTTTCAAGGCAATCTCCAGAAAAAAGACTATTTCGAAGGTTGGTACTTTAAACATGTCACGGGTGACTGTAAAAATACCATCGCATTTATACCAGGGGTCAGCATAGATGGCGTAGACAGTCATAGCTTTGTACAAGTGATCATGTCACCGGATATAAAAACCTATTACTTCAGATATCCTCTGGATGCGTTCAGCACAACAAACGACCCTTTTTCGGTGACCATAGGTGAAAGTTATTTTTCAATGCAAGGTTGCAAAATTGCACTTGATGATGCTACACAGGACGGGATCTCCATAAATGGAGAAATCAGTTACTCTGACCTCACTCCAATTGATTCATCATTCATTATGCCCAATATTATGGGCTTTTTTGCGTACATTCCCAATATGGAGTGCAATCATGGTGTTCTAAGTATGAATCATCGGTTAGAAGGTCAAATTCATCTAAATCATGAGTCGCAAATTGACCACCAAGTACAAAGCACAACCATGAATTTTTCAGGTGGTAAAGGTTATATTGAAAAAGACTGGGGCACATCGTTTCCAAGTGAGTACATCTGGATCCAAGCCAATCACTTTGAAGACGAAGCGCACAGTTTTATGTGCAGCATTGCGACTATACCATTTGGCCTCTTTTCTTTTAGTGGGCTTATAGCAAATCTTCATGTTGATGGCGTTGAATATCGATTTGCCACCTATAATCGCTCGAAAGTTAGAAATTTATTGATAGAACAAAATTGCGTATCCTTCGAGCTTGTCAAAGGAGATGTGATGCTTGCGTGTGAAGCGACACTCACAGAGGCCGGTGAACTCAAAGCCCCCAACAAAGGTGAAATGCAACGAACGATTAAGGAAGGCCTAAGTGGGGAAGTCCGGCTCACACTCAATCGGCCAGGAAAGTTACCACTAATGCTAAAAAGTGTATGCGTTAGTATTGAGATTGTTGCAAAAAAATAGGCCATAGTTGGCCTTATTTATTGATATATATAAAGCGGTCACATTTTTCTATAAAATGCACCTATTTTCATATCTTCGATATAAATGTGTTGAATCAACCATTCTTTCACAAATAAATTGAGTATCAGAATTACTGACAGAATCTTGCTTTTTATTTATAAAAGTCATGATTTTTTCTTTGAAAAAGTCGTGCTTTTTCTTATGGTCGTCGTACAAGTCGTAACCTATTTCACGCTGAAATTGTTCCTCATTTTCAAAGTGACTGTCAATATATTCGGATAAAAAAATGAGCAACTCATCATAGAATGCATGACCTTGTCCAGTTTTCATGAGTTGATACAGTTTTTCATAATTTTCGATAATTTTTTGATGATCATTATCGATGTCATCAATACCAGTTTTGAAAGCGTCATTCCATTTTAACTTCACGTCTTCAAGCGGTTCAGTCTTGTGTATAATCTCGTTTGAATTAGGTCTTTCACTTTCACGCATCATCTGTATCACTTTACTTGCAAGTGTCATGTCATCAAGAGGTTTGCTGATATAGTCAGTACATCCGAGTGCCATGAGGCGACTGATATAAGACTTTTCTGTGCGATTCCCAAGAACGAGTATTGGCAAATGAGCGCTTTTAGCGCCTTTTCTTAAATTTGATAGTATCGTAAACGCATCAAAATCAAGACTGTCACTATCGATGATGATCAGTTGAACGTCTGAGTAGATGAAGTTTTTTGAAGCTATAGTCAGCATCTTGGTGCCAACTATTTGAATATCTACGATGCCAAATTGATTTAATGTCTTTTCCACCTTATATTTCAATACATCAAACTAATGAATAATGCAATTTTTGGCATAGGGACTCCTTTATCAATTTCCTAAACAATATTCTATCATGTGTTAGGTCTATATACCTAGAAAATAAGTTGAAAAGTAATTAAAGTTATCTATCTTCGCAAAGGGGTATAATAATTTCAGAGGAGGTCAATTTATGACGATTGATATACTTAAAAACTATGGAATAACATTGGTTGTTTTTTTGGCAATTGATGCAGTGTGGCTATTGTTGATTGCTAAAAATCTATACAGCAAATACCTAGGTTACATAATGGCTAAAAGTCCCAATTTAGTAGCGGCATTCATCTTTTATCTAATCTTTGTTGCGGGCATGCTTTATTTTGTAATTGATCCTGCTATAGAGAAGGAACGTTGGCAGCATGCTCTATTTGCTGGCATGTTTTTCGGATTCGTCACTTATGCGACTTATGATTTGACCAATTTGGCAACTTTAAAGGATTGGCCGATCCTTATTACCCTTATCGATTTAGCATGGGGCTCTTTCGTAACTGCATCAACTTGTGTCATTTCGTATTTTGTCTTGAAAAGTTTGAGTTGAAATGCCTAGCTCTATGACTTATTTATTGCGTGAGATTGTAATTATGATCTCACGCTTTTTTATTGCCATAGGGAATATGCACTAGAATAATGTACACATATGAGTCGAAAAACTTGGCACTTTGACGCATAAAGATAGGTCTTCACACAAGCGGTTTGGGTATTGAGGCAGGTCTATTAGTAGTGATAACATAGTTGTATTAATGCAATTAATAAGGATGGCAAAATGAATAAAAGTGATCTTAGACTAAATTTGTATAAGTTGAAAGGACCTCTTGCAAAGAACGGTTACGATAAGTGGCGTCACCAGTTTACTGGTTATAATCAGATGACAGGTACCGCTAAGACATTTTATGTAGAATATTTTGTGTGCAATCCAGCTATTGGAAATGGCCACCCAATCTTGGGACAGCTTCCTATCAATCAAGCAATTGGCAGACGTCCATCTTATGCTATGGTAAAGGCAGGTGTTTGGGGTAATGATGCAAAGCAATTGAACAACTTTTATGCCTTTTCAGATTTCAAATATGCCGATGACACACTGAATATTGTAATCGGCAATTGTGAAATGTCGGAAGGCCATATAAAAGGCCAATGCCATGTGTCTGAAAAAGATGCGATCGACCATGAAGAATATAAGAGCGATGTGGGTTTGATGACTTGGGATCTTCAAATCAAGAAAAAATATGCTTATCATTTCGGAAATATCAAATCAAAACTGCATCGCAAGCTTGAACATTATTGGCATGCAGAAGGTGTCCAAACAGAATATAGCGGAAACGTCGTTTTAGATGGGATTAAGTATATCGTTATGTCTGAGTCTTCTTTTGGCTATGCAGATAACAACTGGGGCAGCGGTTTCTCATCCCCTTGGATAGCTCTAAACGGTTGTCATATGAAGCACATTGAAACTGGAAAGATTTTAGATAATGCAGCATTTGTATTTAGAGGTGGTAAATTTGGAAAAGGACTAAAAAAACAACTGCGCGGTGGTTTGTTTTATGAAGGAAAATTGCATGATTACTCATTTTCCTATGATTTTGAAGAAGGAGACACTACAAACACTTGGCGTATTGATGCGCAAAATAGAAAGACGCATCTAATACTCGTTGTGACATGTCATAAAGAGGAGATGCTCCATTTAAATTATGAAGCACCGAGTGGAATGAAAAATCTAAATGCGCTTTGGAGTGGCGGTACAGGCATTGGAACATTGGAACTTTACAAAAAAAAGCGTAAAGGCAATTTGCTAATGGACGCATTTGAATTGCAACGCGTAGGTTGTGAGTATGGAATAGTGAATGAATAATGCTAAAATCTTGATCAAACATAATAAAAACACCACGATTACTTATAATGATAAGAAAATCGTGGTGTTATCTATTAAAGCCTCTTTAATTCATTGAGATACCCAACAACCTGCTTGGAGCTTGCATCCATTTGAACGAGAATGCGCTCGGCCTCGTGTATATTGCCTTTGTTATAGGCTGCTATGGCTTGACCAGCTTGTTCGTGAAGCGCTTTATGTGGCGTTTCTAGTTTGTTAAGTATAGGTCCGTATTTATCAACCGTTTTACCAGTACTCGAGATCCACTGACCTAAGCGACAAAGTGTATGGCTTCCCACATCTGCATTGCTGAGCTTTTCAAAGCCTAAAATCATATTATACACGCGCCAACGCCAAATCAGGTGGTCGCTGACACAAAGTTCTAATTGGTTACTTATCGAAAGGTTGCGTACATTTTTTAAAGTAGCAAGTCGAAGCTTATCTACAATCGCACTGATTTTATAGAAAGATTCGCCTGTGCGCGTCGTTTCGCGTTGTAAATTCTTGATTCGTTCATTTACAATATTGAGATTTGACGCCATTTCTTCAGTTGCAGCTGTCTGTTCCTCAACATTGGATGTGATGTCCACAAATGTGTCGCCGATTCCTGTGAGACCCTCTTCCATGATATCGATGGATTTCACAGCTTGGTCGATAAATGCCTTGCCTTCTTCAAATGTCGTATTCGCGTCATCTATGGCTTTTGCTGTACTGCTTAATTCATGCTGCAAAGCTGCCACAATCCCTTGAATCGTAGCGACATTGGTTTTTGTGCTGTCGGCGAGCTTCTTGATTTCGTCAGCCACAACAGCAAAACCACGGCCTGAATCACCGGCGCGTGCTGCTTCTATGGCGGCGTTGAGCGCGAGCAAGTTTGTTTGATCCGCAACGCCTTTGATCACCTCGACCATAGTCGCAATTTTCTTTGCTTCATTGTTGACGCGATGCATCACTTCTTGCGCTTCATGAGTTTTCTCAAAGGCACTGTCGATTTTTGAAAAAGAGGTATTGATTGTTTCGATCGTTTTGGTTGTAAGCTTCAGCGTATCACTTGTTTGATGGCTGGAGTTCACGACATATTCAGATATATCCGAAATTGATGCGCTGATTTCCTGTGAACTGGCGGCAATATTCTCTACCATATTGGCCTGTTTTTCTACGTCGAGCATCATATCTTTTACATAGTCCATTTGTGTCATGTACTGAAGCAGTTCATTGATGGACATCAATGTTTCGCCTAACACCTGGTTGTCATCTTCATGTGAAATTACAGATAGTGTATTAGCACCATCTCCGACGTTGTCAATCTTACCAACGTCACTCACTTGAGTCCCTTTCGCTCTTTTCTTGAACATGAAATACCCCCGTTATTTAATATGGTTATGCATAATTATCCATACTTAGAGAAAGTGTATCATAATCGTTACATATTCCAAAGAAATAAATCAAGGATATGAAGGTTGACCTCAAAATTGGTCTAAAAGTCCTATTAGCCTTCTAAACACAGTGGACTAACCTTGCCATGAAAATAGAGATTTAGTCTATGAAGCGCTCGTGTGCTAGCGATATACAAAAGCTGTCGGTCTTCCAAAGTCGTGTAGTTTACGGCATCCACATCCCAGATGATCGCTGCATCAAATTCCAGTCCTTTTGATAAGTAGATTGGTAATATGAAAGTACCTGATAAATCTGAACTTGTTTGACTTTGAATCAAATGGACATCGATTTTGGTGTGAAGCTTTTCATAAAGCCTTTGTGACGCTTTTTCTGTTTTACATAGAATGCCTATGGATGAATAGCCATTTTCTCTACAGAACTTGATTTCATCTAAAAGTCCGTCTAGATCGGAAGCGCTTGATCGTTTAATAATTTGAGGCACTTCACAATGTCTGCTATAGCTTTGAATCTTCGTATCGACAAATCGTGCGCTGAACTCAAGTATTTCATGGGCACATCGAAAGCTTTTATCCATTGAGACCAATGTGGCTCTAGTTTTACTGAGAATGAGTTTGACGCCATCATAGAAGCTGAGTTTTTCATGCTTCTCAATCGTTTGATTGATGTCACCTAAAATTGTGAATTGAGCACTAGGAAACATAAGCTTCAGGATTTCAAAATGCATTGGATAATAGTCCTGGGCTTCATCGACGACAACGTGTTTGATATGGCGATAGTCACTGTAGCCATTTGATTTCAAATACAGATAAACAAGTGCAGAGGCATCCTCATATCGCAGTTTTTTTGAACTTAAATTGTCTTTGGTATAAGTTCTGATAGCTTCCATGAGTGACTTGTCATGACTGTCTTGTATAAACGGTTTGAAATTGGCTTTCTCACTGAAAATTTGTGTATAACGCACAATCAATTTATCCAAAGATGTGTTTGCTCTAAGGTCAAGTTTATTGAGTTCATTGATAAACTCAGCATGCATTTTGTACGACAAACTGTCTTTTAATAGCGTGGGATGTTCGTGCTCTGCTTTTGAAAGAATGGATTCGTATAGTTGATTTTTTGATTGAAACGGCCTTTCCAATATCATCTCATAGAGATCATCAAATACAAAAGATGCGACATTTTCTTCCCCAAGCTCAGGCAATACCTGTGAAATATACTTTTCAAAAAGAGCATTGGGTGAGAGGATGATGATATTATGACTGGCAAGGTGATTCGATAGACCTTGATACATGAGATAGGCAACTCTGTGTAGCGCAACAGACGTTTTACCACTACCAGCAACACCTTGTACCATCATTAAATCACTTGCCATATTTCGAATGATCAAGTCTTGATCGCGCTGTATGGTTTCTACGATGCTTTTCATCTGGTGTGAGGCGTTGTGGGTTAACATTTTTCTCAAGAAATCGTCCAAAATTTGCATATCGGCATCGAAGTAGTACTCGAGTTCACCATTATTGATTTCATATTGTCGTTTTAGTTTGATTTCTCCTGAAATTGTCCCAACAGGTGCCTCATAGGAAGCAAGTCCTGTGCCATAACGATAAAAGAGACTTGAAATAGGCGCTCGCCAATCATATACGAGTCTTTCAAAGTTCGGTTCACTTGTGATCGGATATCGACCGATATATATTTTTTCTACGGCTTCTTCATCGTCAAATTTGAAGTCAATTCGCGCAAAGTATGGGCGGTGCATAAATTTTTCGAGTTTATCGATTTTCTTCATATTGTCTTCATATTTGTTGATAGTATCTGACGCTTGAGTTGCAAGTTGACTGAGTGCAACAAGTTGTTCAAAATTATCACTTGAATTGAGGTTGGATGAAATCGAATGTTTGGCTTCTTCACGCATCGCCTGCTTTTGGATGATGATGTCCGCTTTAACTTTTTCAGAGTTCTCTTTCAACCAACTGATTTGCTCTCTTGCGATGCGCTTCGTTCGTTCCAGATACTCTTTTTCTTGT
>CAYLNI010000030.1:3512-4929 GCA_964384705.1 uncultured Fusibacter sp. | reverse complement strand
TAATAATGTCTGATCCATTTTATCACTCCTCAAAATTGGTGTTCCACGTTCAGTTTACATGTTTGAGGAAATTGCATATAAGGTTATGATGCAATTTCCATAAGTATTTAAATATACCATAGTATTATGGGAATTAACAGAATTGAAAACGTTATTCTGCTATGTTATAATTAAGATGGAAGTGGAGAGTCAGGCAATGTTGCCTGACTTTTTTAAATGCAAAATGCAATATATAGTTGACATTTAGCGTAATATAAATTACAATATTCAATATAGGAGGTGTAGCATTTGTGAAAAATAAGAAAATGAAAATAGCGAGAATTGAAAGTGACGTTTCACAAGAGCAATTAGCCGAAATGGTAGGTGTTACACGACAGACAATTAGTCTTATTGAATCCGGAAACTATAACCCGACATTGAAGTTGTGCGTTGATATTTGTAAGGCGCTTAAGAAAACCTTAAACGATTTATTTTGGGAGGAATGATTATGAATACTCAAAAAATTGTCAAAGAAGCGAAAATGATCATGACAATTGGCATCATATTTGGAGCAGTATTACTCGGTTTAGGCATCGTGTTTAGTATAATGGATGTGAGCTTCATATCAAATAAAAGAGCACTTATTGGTTTGTCACTGTTGCCTTTTAGTGTGGCATTTGTTTATTACTTGAAATTAACAGGGATCAAGAAAGCACCTGAAAAAATGAGAAATATTATCATAAACGAAAATGATGAAAGGCTTGTCGCATTAAAGAATGAAGCAGATTCAAAAGCATTTAAAATTACTCAAGCTGCTATATTTTTAAGTTATATGGGATATACGTTGATGGTACCTGAAGATATTTTTGAATCAGTTGGTTGGTGGCTTTTAATCATCCTACTGTTTATTACATTCATTTCTCAAGGATTACTTTCGGCCTTTGCTATGAAACGTCCAAAATCAGAGGAGTAGAATTATATCAAGTCAATAAGTAAGGCGCGATTTGTTTGAGAGCAAACAAGTCGCGCCTTTTGTAATTGATATATAATGCAACAATTATGATTTGTCTAAAACACTCTTATAATAATCATAATCTCCTAAGTACTTGACGAGTTTATGTCCCTCAACAGCAACGACCAAAGGTTTAACTTTGTTGATAAAGTAACGGTCATGGGAGATGAAGAGCATCGTGCCTTCGAAGTCCTCAAGTGCCTCCTCGAGTGTTTCAATTGAATCGATATCCAAGTGATTTGTCGGCTCATCAAGAATCAATAGATTCACATCATCATATAAGAGTCTTGCGAGTTTCAGTCTTGTGCGTTCACCACCGGAAAGTGCTTTGACGTCCGTGTAGACGCGTTTGCCGTAGAACATGAACTTGGCCAGATGCTCCCGCGCCTTTCCTTCACTGATATCAAGGCCTTCTCGAAAACTCTC
>CAYLNI010000030.1:3259-3496 GCA_964384705.1 uncultured Fusibacter sp. | reverse complement strand
CTTCATTTGGAAACGCAATCTGCTGCGGAAGATAGGCGACTTTTGCATTGCTCCCGATTTTCATTTCTCCAGAATCTGCGGGCAGTTCGCCCAAGAGCATCTTTAGGAAAGTGGATTTTCCGCTGCCGTTCGGACCGATCAAAGCAACACGCTCGCCATACTTTATGGTCAAGTTGGTGTCCTGAAAAATCTCTCGTTCGTCAAAGTATTTTGAAATATTGCGGCAAATGATTGCAT
>CAYLNI010000030.1:2986-3243 GCA_964384705.1 uncultured Fusibacter sp. | reverse complement strand
AATCGAGTTTCATGTTAGGCTTGTCAAAAACTGGTCGCTTCACTTGTGCCATCTTCTCAAGCTTGATTTGCATACTCGCCGCGCGTCTGAAAAATTTGTTGTTGTCTGCGCGGAGTGCCCAGTCTCTAAGCTGCTTCACTTTGGTTTCCATCTGTTTAATCTGCTTGCGTTGCTCTTGGTAATCAGCATACTGGATGCGCATCTGTTCTTCTTTTTGTGCGACGTACGAAGAATAATTTCCTTTGAAGGCTTGTGCC
>CAYLNI010000030.1:0-2963 GCA_964384705.1 uncultured Fusibacter sp. | reverse complement strand
CAATAATCTTAGTGACGACTTTGTCGAGGAAGTAGCGATCATGGGATACGATGATTAGGATCCCGCCAAAAGTGTTCAAATAACCTTCTAGCCATTCTATGGCTGAAGTGTCCAGGTGATTGGTTGGTTCATCGAGCAAGAGTATATCTGGTTTATCCAGTAGTATTTTTCCCAGTATGACGTTGGTTTGTTCACCGCCACTCAACAAGTTGAAGGGCATATCTAAAAACCGCGCATCAAACTGAAGACCTGTACATATTTTACTGAACTTTTCTTCGATGTCATAACCTGACATGGCCTCAAATCTAGCGGTAACGTGCGCGTAACGATTGATTGCCCGTTCTAGTGCAATGCCGTCCAAGATGGCCATATCGTGCTCTAAAGCGCGCATTTGACGCTCTACATCGAGGATGTCTTTGAAGGCGTCCATCAACACGTCCTTAACCGCAAAGTTTTCAGGATACTTGGGCATTTGGTCCAGATAAGCAACTGTGACGTCTTTAGGTTTGTAAATCCACCCAAAATCATAACCGACGCTCCAAGAGCCAATATAGATATTAAGGGGTTCAATCCCTGCGATGAGTTTCAAGATCGTACTCTTGCCACAACCGTTTGGTCCGACGATGCCGACGCGTTCACCGGAGAAAACTTGAAAATTCATCTCCTTAAAGAGCAGGTGCGTGCCCATATATTTCATGATGTGGTTAAATGATAATTCAAACATAGTGGTTCTCCTTCTACAGATGATTCGTAAAAGGTTTGCAGAAAACGTTATATTAAGCTTAGGGTTCTTGATTTATGGACATAAAAATAGCGCTTTATTCAACTTTCTCACTGCTAAACCTCACGAATCGTTCAACAAATAAGCCTAAATGTATAGGCTGGTAATAGTGTCATACGCTTTCGTAAATGATTTCATTTAGCAGAATGAAGGTGTCATAAAGTGCTCCTTTTCTTGTTGTCAAAATTTTCTTACAATGAAAGTATAAACAAATTGTAAGTTGTTGTAAAGTTTTTTTTATATAGCTTCAAGTCATCGTTTTAGCATCAATTCACAAGTTCTTCGATATAGCATCAGTTCTTCAATCTAGCATCAGTTCTTGGATGCGGCATCTTTTCTTCTTCTCTTCAAGACGACAATCAACAGAACCAGTACGACGGGTATCGTAGTCAGATATGGAAGAAAGGGCTTAAGGCTGATTATGAAATTAGCAAATGAACGTACACTGACTGTAAACGTCGTCCCACCAATCATGTTCAACAGCGCATAAAGCGTGCCAACAACAATTAACACAATAAAGGGGGATATCGTAGCAAGGATTATCCCCAAAATGCCTTTAATAAGTTTACTCTTCAAGCAATACAACCTCACTTCCTATGGGTTGATCAAATTCACGAGTTAGAAAATGCGTCAACAGGCTGACTAAAATCATGACAATACCTGCGCAGATCATCCAGTTGTTCACACCGATGATATCTGATATGGGTCCAGCTATGAACATGCCCACAGGTGCTGCGAAACTCATGATACTCGTAACAAGTGATATGACTTTGCCAAGATTTTCTGCTGGGACTGTGCGTTGAATGTATGACGTAAATGGTATGTTGAAGCCCATACCTGTCGTACCCATAACAAACACGACAAAGCAAAATACCCAGAATAAATGTGCCGGTAAAATACCGCCTATTATTGCGCAAATACCCAATAAACCAGTGGAGATTGATATCATAAAGAATTGCTTTTTGAATCCGCCTGTGACACCGATCAACATTGCTGCAGTCAACATGCCAATAGAGAATAGTGTTTGAACGATGCCATTGTGCCACGCAGAACCATTAAAATAGCCTTTTACCATGAGAGGAAGCAATGTGCCTATAGGAACAAAGATGATTGTAGATATCAGCATAGGAATCGAAAGTCGCAGCAATGCCTTGTTTGAACGAACGGCATTGATTCCCTGTTTCATGTCCTGCATAAAGCGCATTTTATTTTGGTGGTTCATAGTTGATTTTGGAATTTTAGTTATTGATAATATGGTTACAGCAATAGCAGCGCCAAAAACATCGATAAGCATGACATACTGCAGTGTTGATAGACTCATTAAAAGCGCTCCTAGCATGGGTCCTGCCATGGAACAAGCTGAGTTAATCATTTGCCCCAAACCGCCAGTTTTCGTAAGTTCGCTTGGAGGGACGAGCTGAGGGATCAACGTTTGTAGCGCTGGTTTATGAAATGTTTCACCTAATGCTCTAATAAAAAGAACGACATAGACATAGATGATGGATTCAATACCTAGAAAGAATAATAGTCCTAATAGAAAACTGGACAGGGCAACAGCAACGTCTGCAACGATCATTATTTTCTTGCGATCGAAGCGATCAATCCAAACACCTGCAAACAAACCGATAACTGCTTGTGGTAGCAATCCGACGACACTTGCAATGGTTAATGAAAGTGCCGAACCTGTTTCCATGGTAATCCACCAAATAATTGAGAACTGTACCGCGCTTGAACTTAATAAAGAAAATGCCTGGCCAATGTAGATTTTAAAAAACGTTTTTTTCCAATGATTTAAATGTTCCATAGATCAACACTCTAAACACTTAACGATTATTTTGGCACAGTCAAAAGCACCGTTTTCAGTGGCTATTTTTGCGCCTAGCGTTTTAGCGTTTGCAACGATTGGATCTGATAAAGCAAAACGTATGGCGTCGGCAAGCTTGTCAGAGGTAAGCGCCTTCTTGGAAATAGGCTTTGCACCAACCCCTATGTCAAAGGAACGATGTGCCCATGCGAATTGGTCGTTGGAAAAGGGAATAATAATACTCGGTATGCCTGCTTTAAATCCTGCTGCTGTCGTTCCCGCACCACCATGATGGCATACGGCAGAGACGCGTTCAAATAGCCATGTGTGTGGGATGCTGTCTATACAAAGGATCGTATCTGGCAGATTTGAAGGTTT
>CAYLNI010000029.1:22823-23155 GCA_964384705.1 uncultured Fusibacter sp. | reverse complement strand
GACTGCGAGTAGGTGCAGCAGTCGGCGTATCGACGGATTTGGAACACCGACTCGAACTTCTCGTCAAAGCGGGGGTGGATGTTGTCCGACTTATGATGTGACCGAAATCTCACACAAAGAACCCGAAGACACAACGCTTTATCAGTCGACTCATATCGATGGTGTAGAAATCTTTATCTCAAACAAAGTTATTATTAATGCACCAGTACTGAGATTTTCATTGGAAAAATTGGGGTTGATGAAGCAAATTGTCGCCAAAGGCATTTATTTAAAAAGTGATCGATAGTATTGATCCTTTTTTTTTTGTTAAATTTACATACAACTATATAATT
>CAYLNI010000029.1:21446-22801 GCA_964384705.1 uncultured Fusibacter sp. | reverse complement strand
TTTATAGTGTGATTGACGATTTCGGTTTCAAATTAAAAAGCAAGAATTCAACTTTTTTAGTATAGTAATTAAGTCCTATATTCATACTTTAGCTTTTATTATGAAGCCAAACTGCAAAAACACTTAAATGTTAATGATGAACAAACCTTTATTAATATATTAACAAATTGAAAACATTTGACACGCTGTAATGAGAATGTTACAATTAATTAACTGTTTAGGGTTATATACTATATGCAGTAGTGTTCAATTCTATTAAATACAAGGAGGAGTAGTAAATGGAGGGTTTGTTAAATTTTTCGGCAACGCTTGATGGGTTCTTCTGGGGACAAATAATGATCGTACTTTGTCTTGCAGCCGGCATTTATTTTTCAGTATTAATGAAATTCCCGCAATTGAGATTAATTAAAGATATGGTTAAATTGTTACTTGGTGGTAAAGCGTCTGAAACTGGCGTATCATCTTTCCAAGGTTTCGCAATGGCACTTGGTGGTCGTGTTGGTACTGGTAACATCACAGGCGTTGCATCTGCTATATTCTTTGGCGGTCCTGGTGCAGTATTCTGGATGTGGGCAATCGCATTCTTAGGCGCAGGCTCAGCATATATCGAATCAGCTTTGGCTCAAGTATGGAAAGAAGAGATTCACGGCGAATATCGCGGTGGTCCAGCTTACTATATTGAAAAAGGTTTAAAATCTAGACCACTTGGTATTGCATTTGCAATTTTAACAATTATTTCATGTGGTATTATGTTACCTGGTATTCAAACAAACGCATTTGCTCAAGCAGGCAAATTATCTTTTGGTATTGAAACGTGGATTATCGGACTTGTATATACTGCTATTACAGCATGGGTTATCTTTGGTGGTGGTAAGAGAATCGCTAAAGTTGCTGGTATGATCGTTCCTTTTATGGCAATTGCTTATATTATTCTTGCATTAGTTATACTTGCAGTAAACTTTGGCAAAATTGGCGAAGTATTTGGCATGATCTTCTCTTCAGCTTTCAACATGAACGCAGTATACGGTGCAGTATTTGGCCAAGCGATCGCATGGGGCGTTAAAAGAGGTATCTTCTCAAATGAAGCTGGTCAAGGTACAGGCGCTCAAGCGGCTGGTGCTGCTGAAGTTTCTCACCCTGCGAAACAAGGTCTTGTTCAAGCATTTTCAGTATACGTAGATACATTATTCGTTTGTACTGCAACTGCAGTTATGATCTTATCAACAGGTGCATTCAACGTTGTTAACGAAGCGGGTGCTTTCATCACTGAAAACTTACCTGGCGTTGAAAAATCAAACTTTACTCAAGAAGCTGTAAACACATTTATACCTGGTATCGGCGGCGGTTTCGTAGCT
>CAYLNI010000029.1:20406-21436 GCA_964384705.1 uncultured Fusibacter sp. | reverse complement strand
ATTGCATTGTTCTTCTTTACACTGACAACTGTATTCGCATACGCATTCTATACTGACTCAAGTATTGGTTACATCTTCAAGAAAGATCAAAACGGCGCTGGCTATAAATATTCAATTTTGATATCTAGAGTTATATTATCAGCGATGGTATTTATCGGTGCGGTTTCATCAGTTGACGTTGTTTGGAACTTAGGTTCTGCAGCAGTTGGCGCGATGGCATGGTTCAACGTTATCGTTATTATCTTCTTAACTAAGCCAGGTCTTGCAACACTTAAAGACTATGAAGCACAGAAGAAACTCGGTTTGGACCCAGTGTTTGTTCCTTCAAGAGTTGGCATCAAAGGTGCTGAGCTTTGGGATACAATCGCTAAGAGACAATATCCTGAACAATTAGATGCTTTAAACAAAGCTACTAAAAAATAGAGATAAATGCACTTGTATCAAAAAGAGGAAATAATCAAAAACCTTCATCTTTAACAGGATGAAGGTTTTTCTTGTTTGAATCAGGCTGTAATTTTGATATAATCGATAGTGTCGAGTCTACTTACATAAGGAGAGAATATGAAACAATTAAAGGGCGACCTAATTCTACTGATTACAGCAATCATATGGGGCACATCTTTTGTATCACAAAAGCTTGGTATGAATTACATCGAACCATTTACATTTGGTGCTTCTCGTTTTTTACTTGGTGCAATCGTGCTAGTACCCGTGATTATCATCTTTGATAAAATGAACAAGAACGCCATTAATTCAAAAAAATTGAATGATCCATTAAACGAGCATAAAAAAGTGAAATTCCAAACGAAGGATCTCATCATAGGCGGTATACTGTGTGGCAGTGCATTATTCTTTGGTGCGTCGTTTCAACAATGGGGCATCATGGGAACAACCGCAGGTAAAGCTGGTTTTATAACGGCTCTCTATATTGTGCTTGTTCCAATATTTGGGCTATTCATGAATAAAAAAGTTAATCTATTAACTTGGTTTGGCGTCGCACTTGCAATATTTGGTCTTTATTTACTGACCA
>CAYLNI010000029.1:19435-20388 GCA_964384705.1 uncultured Fusibacter sp. | reverse complement strand
TTGAAAGGGGAGATGCGCTTGTCCTCGTGGGCACGGTATTTTGGGCGCTTCAAATCATTTTTGTCGATATGTTCGTCGATAAGGTTGAAGGTTTAAAATTATCATGTATACAGTTTGTGACTGCGGGTATTTTATCAGCAATTGCGGCATTTATCTTTGAAACACCAGAGATCAGCGCCATCATCGAAGGAAGCGTCGTGATCATATATACAGCTGTGATGGTTGTTGGTGTCGCTTACACGCTTCAAATAATTGGTCAAAAATATACAAGTCCTACAGCCGCTGCCATCATCATGAGCTTGGAATCTGTATTTGCAGTTATTAGTGGCGCGATTTTCTTGGGCGAATCCATGAATGCAAAAGAGATGTTAGGATGTCTTATTATGTTTGTGGCAGTCGTCATCACGCAACTCAAGCCTGAAGACCTGAAGAAATTCATACAAAAAGGTGCAAAAGAATATAATTGAAAAAAATAAATGGCACCTGTATAAGGCGTCATTTATTTTTTTTTGTAGTCGTTCAGCTGTTTAGCATCTTTTAATTCAAGGCTTCTTAGACCTGCTCGATACTCCAAATGATGTGTAAATTCATGAATCAATGTGTTCTTGAGCACTTCTCTGAAGTGTTTAGCGGAAGCATTTGGATAGATTTGCTTAAAAGAACCATAGTATATCTTGATTTGACATCCCAAATTGTTTCGGACATATTCTCCCATAATATAGAGTGGATGTCCCTCCCTACTTTCAGGATGCATTTTTGGAGGCTCTACAAGGATGATGCCACCATGCAGCTCGTCAAAAAATGGACTCGGTATTTCATCAGCAATTTCACTTAGCATCGCGTTGACTTCTTCAACTGTAAAAAACTCTGTCATGCCGTTGTGCCTCCATATGTTAAGATAGTATTTTTATACCCGATACTAGGTCAGATTAAACGAATCATACCAATTGACC
>CAYLNI010000029.1:17477-19396 GCA_964384705.1 uncultured Fusibacter sp. | reverse complement strand
GATGTATTAGAGAACGAGGTGGTAGATATGACGAAAATTATCGCTTATACAACACAAACCTGTACATATTGCAAACAAGCTAAAAAATTTCTGATCGATAAAGGCTATACTTTTGAAGAACGCGATGTGAACAACGATCCAAAGGCGAATCAAGAATTTCAAACTTTGAAACTCACGGGCGTTCCGGCATTTTTAATCGGCGATCAGCTCGTAGTTGGCTTTGATCCAGTACGCATAGAGTCGTTGCTCGATTATTTTGTCGCGCCGTGTCCTGCTTGCGGTAAACGCTTTAAATTCCCGAAAAATAAAGGCAAGCTACGTGTCACATGTAAATCGTGTGCCAACCAATACGAACTGGATAGCGATAAAAGGTGACACTATGTTAAAAAAAGAAAAATTCCATGATAAGAACTATATAATGGATTGTGATATGCCTTCTGAGCTTTTTACCGTGAAAGGCATTAAACGGGAATACAGAGCGCTCGCAAAAATATGGCATCCTGATGTTTCTAATGTTCGTGAAGCGCTGTTTATCATGAGTAAGATCAACGCCCTATACAATGAAGGACAATCGCTGATCAGTCAAAATAAGTTCTATGAGAAAGAGCGCATCATCTATAGAAATCATAAGTATACTCGTGAGAAAGCCTATGATTTTAAAATGGATCAAGATGACTTGGATGATGACCCTGAGATATTTGAAAAGCGCCATGATTATGAAGCTTTTGCTGAAAAGCATAAAAGAAGCAAGAAAAAGCGAAGCATTGAACTCAAGAGCACAAATGGTAAAACGGTCAGGTTTAAATATCTAAAACGCGTGATGATCGAACTAGGGTATATGTATGTTTCTGAAGAGCATGTTCTGCTTGAGATTACGAAGCTGAAACGCAAAATTTATCTGGACTCAATCGATTTGATTAAGTGCTGCGATGATGGCTATTTTAAAGTGGAAATGCCTCAGATTATTGATACTTTTGAAACGGATTCGCATGGCTATATCGTGTTTAAGAAAGATAAGGGCGTAGAACCTATTGTTATGTTAGAGTCCGTTTTAGGCTATTTAAAACCTTTAGGTTCCAGAAAAATATGTGAAGGTATTTTTTATGATTTGACAGCTTTGAAGTATAGAGGGTTTACTTCTACAGCTTTAGATAAAGACCTTTGGTTTATTGATGTGAATACAGGTAAATTGCATAACTATGGCCTTTATTTTTACTTGCATGAATTCAGTTCTAAACTTAGTAGAGCACCTAAAGATGTCACAGAAGCTTTAAGTCAATTGACGCCAAAGGATAACGAGTCTTTAATAATAGATCTTGTCAAAGAAACAATAAACTCAATAATACCAATGGCCTTAAAGTGGATGATTTTCACCACTGGATTAGTGATTTAAATAACGATTCACTCGAAAGATCGCTTGCAGAAAGTCAGGTTTTCAATCGTTCCATCGCTTCCGTCACAACACATGGGTTTGATTTGGATGCCTATTATGCAGCAATTTCTTTACATTAAGGTATTAGAAGCAAATGTTACGAAAAGTTAACATTTAAGGGCTTGTAAGTTTTCAGAATTCACGTATAATTATGGAAATTGCATAACAATATTCATATAAAAATCATGGATTAGGATTAGTAGTTTTTTAGTTGACTTCCCAGAGAGTCTCAGGTGGTGTGATGAGATAAGTCGGTATAAAATGAATGGACCTATGAGATGCGAGGTGAACTCAGAGTAGCCTTTGCCGTGTCCTCACGTTATAGAGGTAAGATATGTCAGTATCTGAGATGAGATGAAACTTATGGTTAAGCCAGTAAGTTTCAAAAAGGGTGGTACCGCGAACGTTGACCGTTTGCTCCTTTAATATAGGAGTAAGCGGTTTTTTTGTACCCAAAAAGGAGGTGACGATATGGACTGAACGTTGA
>CAYLNI010000029.1:15739-17439 GCA_964384705.1 uncultured Fusibacter sp. | reverse complement strand
ATACAAGAAAACATACAAAAAAAAATTAATAATTGATACCAAAATGGGTATCAAAAGGGAGAATACTATGAAAATAAAAAATATGATTTTAACATCAGTTCTTTTAGCTATGGGTTTTGTGCTTCATTCTATCGTCCCTGGATTTTTCGGGATGAAATTCGATTTATTGTTGACGTTCATGTTCATTGCTATTGCCATCAATCCGACATTTAAAAATGCACTTCTGTCTGGCCTTTTAAGTGGTATAATCACAGCCATGACAACGACATTTCCAGGTGGACAACTACCTAACCTCATCGATAAATTGATAACGGCATTAATCGTTTTTTATCTGATAAAGGCCCTTAAAACTGGCATTATACAAATGGGCATTATTGGTTTCATTGGCACACTGGCAAGTGGTATGATCTTTTTGACTTCAGCACTTGCAATCGTCGGATTGCCTGCACCACTTGGAATTTTGGTGACGACGATCGTTATTCCAACAGCAATTGCAAACACACTGATTACTATTGTGGTTTATAAAGCGGCGCAAATCGCTATAAAACCTCAAAAGTCACTTGTCTGATAAACATGCATATACAAAAGTCTGCTTTTAAGCGTATAATAAAAGCAGACTATCCGTTAAATTTCATGCGTAAAGAGGTGAGCTGCGGCGATATGACTATTAGACTTTATGAAGGGTATTATAGAGATTTTATTGAAAAAACGCCTTATATGATTCTCGTTGCTGATGAAAACGGCCTATTATTCCATGTAAATGAAGCTTGGAAGCGCGCTTTAGGATATCCTGTCGTCGATGATATGAGCCATACATTGTGGCATTTTGTACATCCATATTCTAGATCGCTATGTCAGGAAAACTTTCGCCAAGCGAAACCTGGAGAAAGCTTTGATCTTGAAGTCGTATTTACAGCATTTGATCGTTCGCTTGTTTATACTGAAGGAAAATTTAATTGTACTTACGATACTATTAATCAAGTCAAAATTGTGACGGGAATTGTGCAAGACGTCACGATTCAAAATCAACAAGCACTTGAAATTCAAAGCATTAAGTATCGTTTTGAAGAAAAAAATCGATATTGGAATATGCTTCAAAAGGCATATGCAAGTCTGATAAATGAAGAGATTAAGCATTTTGATGACAACGTCATAAATGTACTTAAACTATTTGGAAGAATGGTTTATGCTGATAGGGCTTATATATTTGAATTTAAACTGGATGATAAAGTAAGCAACAACACATATGAATGGTGCAATCGTGGAATAATGCCAAAAAAAAGCCAGTTTATGCAAATTCCTTTCTCTGAAATGGAAGATTGGATTGAGGCTCATGAATCTGGCGATCCTTATTATATTCAAGACGTCTCAAGTATGCCAAAAAGTAGTGAACTTAGAAAGTTGCTTGAACCTCATGGTACCATGAGTATGATTGCGGTACCTATGATGAAAGATGGAAAATGTTATGGCTGTGTCGGTTTCGATTCAGTAAAAGTGTGTAGAACGGATGCGGAAGTAGAAATACAGATTTTAAGAGATTTGGGGACACTTTTCTTATATGCTACGAGGCGAAGACAAAAATACATGGATTTACATGATAAAGAAACGCGTTATCGTTCATATCTAAAAAATGCCCCAGTTGCAATAGCTATATGTGATGATAAAGGGATCATACATGAGGCGAATTTAGCGGTTGCCAC
>CAYLNI010000029.1:7981-15722 GCA_964384705.1 uncultured Fusibacter sp. | reverse complement strand
AAAAAGAGCTTGTCGGGAAAAAAATTAAAACATTGATTATGTCTGATTTAAGTCAACATCTGAAAAACTGTTTTAGTGAAGAAAGCCAGGAATCTTGTATGGCTGAAGTGAAAACAAAGAGTGGCGATAGCAAACACTGTATGATCAGTTTTTCGAAAGCCAATGCATGTGAAGCCATTATCTTATTCTCAGAGCAAAACCAATGAACACCAGGGCCATCAGATCGTATCTGATGGTTTTTTTACGTTCATATTAAGTTATTCTTAAGTTATGCCTATCTGAATGGAAGAATGACTGTTATCATGTATAATAGAAGCAGAAAGATGAGAATGAGGTGCCTCATGAAAACAAATAAACTTTGGCGAATCGTCCGCATGACACTTTTGCTTGCGATCGTTGTCGCACTAGTAATAACCGTCCCAATCATTAAAACGGGATATGATATGTACAAAGACGCTACGACCCATACGAATTTACAAGTCAGAATTGAAAGACTTAAAAGTGATGAAAATTATGTTGCTTTAGAAGCAATTTCACCAGATTTTTTAACGCAGGTTATCGAGTCTGAAGACCGCCGTTTTTATACGCACAATGGCATCAATTTGATATCCACGACACGTGCATTAATAAAAAATGTGATGGCGGGATCTACGGTAGAAGGTGGTAGTAGCATCACACAGCAACTTGCCAAAAATATGTACTTCTCTTTTGAGAAAAGGTATGAACGGAAAGTAGCCGAACTCTTTGTCGCATTTGATCTTGAAAAGATTGCGACGAAAGATGAGATTTTAGAGATGTATTGCAACATTGCGTATTTTGGTGAAGGGTGTTATGGCTTAAGAGAGGCAACGCTTCATTATTACAACCTTGAACCACTACAAATATCCTCCGAACAGGCAGCATCGTTAGTAAAGACACTTAAGAGCCCAAACTATTACAATCCCAATATGTAACCGCTTATTTGAGCGGAGACAAAACGTTGTGGATATATAAATATTATATGGGAAGGAGGCAATTATGGCAAAATACACACGCATATTGATGATAGTGACCTTATTACTATTGATAAACAATCCAAGTTACGGCATAGAAAAGCTAATACAATTTGATGAATTGCACTCTTTTTCCTCGGACATGTTATATGAAAAGGCGCAGAAGTTAGTCAGTACTTATCCCTATTTATTGTCACTTGAAGTGATTGGCTATTCTGAGGATCTTAAGCCAATATACGTTATCAGGATGACAAAAGATATCTACAATTATGAAGACGTCGATTATGTGGAAAAGTCACATATTCTCATAGATGGCGGTGTTCATGCACGAGAGACATTCAACCCTGCCGCTGTGCTTAAAATGGTTGAAGATTATGTATTAGACTACTATAATGATGATTATCTACCCAATTATAATGTACGAGAACTCCTTCACACGAGTGTTTTTCATTTCATCCCTTTGGTGAATCCGGATGGATTTGATGTCGCTAAAAGAGGTGTTTCGACGATAGACAGTACCATACTCAGACAAAATATCAATTTATTGATTCCTAATTTAAGAAATTACAGACTTAAAGCAAATATTCGCGGCGTTGATATCAACCGAAATTTTGAGGATCTCTATTTTGATGTGAGAGCAGGAAAATGGGTTGATCAATGGGGAAATAGTGAGGTACTCTGGCCGACGGTCGTTCCTGGCGAAGATTACTTCAAGGGCTATGCACCCGCAACTGAAGCTGAAACCAAGACATTGATGTCGTATATGTTGTCTTATGATTTTAGAGCTTATGTGACTTATCATAGCATGGGGCAAGTGATTTACTACTGGGTCGATCATCTAGGACCAGACTATTTTAGAGTGAACCAGTCATTTGCAAACATCGCACAAAAGATAACGAATTACGAGATGATGGATCCGAGTGACTATGAAGAATTTGGGTATTCAACGCATTATTTTGGAAACAACACATTGAAGCCAGCGCTAACAATTGAGACCACCGCTTCTTATGATTTTCCGACGCCAGTCGCCAACTACCATCACGATTATCTAGTGAACCGTTTGTGGGCGATACCACTAGCTTTTCTTCAAGAAGCAAAACGCATCGGTTACTATGACCATAAGGTATACGTCAATGGTGTCTACGTAAGAGATTTCATGAATTTAAACTACGCAAAGGCCATAGCACTTAGCCTAGATGGTGTCGTATATACTTATATTGGCAAACCAAGTTACCTATTATCAAAGAACGTTTCCGTGGAAGTAAACGATACGATTACATTGTCTAGAAGTCTTATGTCAGCAGATGGCCGTATTTATGTTGAATTTAGAGAACTATTTGAATTGCTTACCTATGAAATTTCATGGGTGAAAGAAACGCGTCAATCCACTGCTATCAAGGATAATTCACAGTTAAGTATCAACCTGACGACATTCAATACGACTTATTTGGTTGATGGACTCGCCGTCGAACTCCCTGAAACACCAAAGCCAACGCTACATGAAGGTCGATTGATGATTCCGATTGAGTTTTTGACGATAATTATGGGTATCGAAACAGACGCGCTCAAGATTGAAGAAGGCGTCAACTTCGTTTTTAAAGACTTATAGGATTGAACTAAATTTAAAGCCGAATGTCTGGAGATTAACTCCAAGCATTCGGCTTTTTTCAATTCTTATGGAAATTTCCTCACTAAAGTGTTTCGACAAAATAGGCAATCACTTGTGATTCGTTAAAACCTATTTTTTTATAGAGATGATAAGCGGCACTATTTGTACTATCCACATCTATGATAATTGGTTGCTCTTCATTTCTCAAACCATAAAGCACGTCTTGAATCAGTTCCTTCGCATAGCCATGGCCTTGAAATGCTTTCAGGACAGCAACGCCGTTGATGGAATAGATACCGCCTTCATTGCCAAGCATTAGCGTACAAATTGGTTTGTAATTCAGTTGACCGATATATGCTGTTCGGGTAGGACTCGCAAAAGTGGACGTAATGAATTGTGAAGCCACTTCGTAATCATCTTCAAATGCATCGACGTTGATCTGAATGATATGATCGAGATCCCGTTCATAAGCTTTCGAAACAAGCAAGCGTGTTGCGCGCGGATGGTCATCGCTTTTTTCGTATTTCAACGTGTATTCAGTATGGTGATGTCTTGTGAGGAAAGTTCCGACAAAGGCCCTGCCTGAAACTGAATTGTCATCGCATACGTATAAGACCTGCTTATAACCATATTCCTTTAATAGGTGCTTTGCAGCATTAACTAGTGATTTGCCGATGCCACGATGTCGATGTGAAGGTGAAACGACCGTTGATAGTTCAGCTTCAAAAGTGTTGACAGCAAAAATACTACACAATCCGATGATTTGATCATCCAATTTTTCTATCAACCAACATGGCATGTCTTTGATGTAGTTTAGTGATGAATCCATTTGGACACAAGATGATACGTGATCTATCGATTCACAATGTTCTAAAAATGCATTAATCTCAAAATTGAGTTCCGGTGTTAATTGATTATATGACTGCATGCTACCTCCTATTTTGAAAGCTTGTTTACTTTACACTATGATAACATGAAAATGGGCACACTTGACAGCAATTAATATTGGTGTTATTTTAGGTATATGGATTTAGTAATTTACTAAATTACTAAATTACTAAATTACTACTTACTGTATTTGATGCGTTAACCAATGAAAGGAAGTAACGATGAAAATTCCAATGACTCTAAAACATAAACCTGTAATCGTAACTGAAAATTATGAAAATGTAGATGGCAGAAATGCCTATCATTCTGACGCAAAGGGCTTGTCGCTTGGCTTAGCTCAGTGGAATGATCGCGGGAAAGTAGAAATATCTGCAAAAGTGTGGCGTTATACAGGAGAAAAATGGTCGAGACAATCCGAAGAATTGCCATTACATCGTGTCCTCGATTTAGCAATTCTTGTATGTAGAGGCAAAATGCATTTTAAGGAAGCATATAGATATCCGAAGCTGTACGATGATAATGAAACAATCATCGATAGAATTGGTCTACAAGGGGATGCCATGACAGTAGCTATTGGTGTCGAAAATGAGCATATTGATGAAGATATCAAGTTGTTTGCACAAGCTCTGAGCAATGATGACGAGTTGCTCTCTGAACGACTGAAAACATTGTCAAGACTTTTAAAGGAGATGGGTTATTGATGGAAAGAACTAAAAAGAAGGCATTGATTGAACAGTATAAAACGATGCAACATCCCATGGGTGTTTTTATGATTCGATTGAAATCGGATCGACTTACTGACGATACAAACAATCAGGCTATAAAAAAATGTCATATAAAAAGTGCCAACAATTTGAGGAGCATCATGAACAGCACAAAAGTTAAACTGGCATCAAACTTTTATCCTTTTAGAGAGCTACAGGCTGATTGGACGCTTTACGGGGAAGAGGCATTTGAAGTGGCAATTCTTGAAGAATTGCCATATACCAAAGAAGATTTAAATGAGACCTATGAGGACGAACTCGAGATTCTCAGACTAATGTGGGAAGAAAAGCTCCAATTGGAAGGCTATGTTCCATATAAGAAAACCAAATAATTATGGAATTATATCCAATTTCCAGAATTTATACGAAAAGTTAAGCGAATGTAAACGAATTTTAAATTCTAACATAAACCTATTGACGTTTTTTCAAAAAAGGACTAAATTATAATTGAAATTAGCACTCGAACAATTAGAGTGCTAACACAGACTATTATAAAGGAGGAATTAAATATGTTAGGATTGTCACCACTTGACAGGAATGCCGTACAAAGAAGAAATGATTCAAACGACCTTTACAACATTTTTGATGACTTTTTTAATTTTGATGGTTTTTTTGGTAAACCATCAAAGGTCGGCCAGTTTAGACTGGATTTGAAAGACGAAAATGATCACTATCTCTTAGAGGCAGAATTACCAGGCTTTAAAAAAGAAGATATCACATTAGACTATGAAGATGGTCGTCTGCTCATTTCCGCTAAACAAAGCGAAGAAATCGATGAAGAAAAAAATAATTATTTGCATAAAGAACGTAGATCTTGTTCAATGCAAAGAGCAATCTATCTTAAAGACGTCATGGCAGAGGATATAGATGCCAAATTGGAAGATGGGCTATTAAAAATCACAGTTCCAAAACTTCAAAACGTGGCTAATAAAAAACAAATAGAAATAAAATAATCGCATTAAAATAATCGCAATAAAATAATGTAATATGAGACTTTCGTTGGAGTAATTATGTATTTTACAATTCTCCAGCGAAAGTTTTTTTTGTCCCAGTTGATTTGAGGAATTGTTACGGATATGTTAAAATAGTGTGTGAGAAATTCAATTATGGGGGCTTAAAATGATAAAAATAATAGCCGATTCGACATGTGATCTTAGTGAAGCACTCATCGAACGTTATAACATTGGCATTGCACCACTTAGTATTGTGATAGATGGTAAAACATATCGAGATCGTATCGATATCAACGCGGATATGTTCTTTGCAAAAATCGCAGAATACAAAAAGCCTCCAACGACTGCGATGCCATCTCCAGCGCTTTTTATTGAGCTTTTTGAAGAGGCTTATAATAAAGGCTTCAAGGAGATTCTATGCATTTGTATGTCAAGCAAAACAAGTGGTTCTTATCAATCAGCCGAAATCGCTAAAGACTATTTTATGGATGAACATCCGATCAAGGATTTTAAAATACACGTTGTGGACAGCACCTGCATGAGTCATGGGAGCGGATGGCTTATCATTAAAAGCGCAAGAATGATAGAAAATGGCGCTACTTTTGAGCAAGTGGTCACGTATAATGAAACCAACAAACGCAATGTAAAACACTTTTTATCTGTTGACGATTTAGACAACCTGGTAAGAAGTGGTCGTTTGAGATATGGCAGTGCACTGATCGGAAAAATCATGAAAGTCAAACCGATTATGACGATGAAACAAGGAGAAGGGGCCATTGTCAGCAAAGAACGCGGAAGGAAAGCGGTGTTAAACCACTATATTCATGCGTTTAATTTACGCGTCGACCTTGATGAAACTGATTTTGTGATTGTAGGCTACACCTCAGATCGATTATATGCCGAGAATCTTGTGAACTTAATTAAGACGGAAACGGCATTTAAAGGTGAAATTTTACTTTTGCAAATGGGTGTGGCTGTTGGCACGCACGTTGGATTAGGCGGACTATCATTTTATTTCATGGAAAAACCTCACCTGAGAGATGGCATCATCATAAATAACATCAACAAAATTAAAGAAGTGCTTGATAAGTAAATGCTTGAAAAGTAAATGCTTGAAAAGTAAGTTTAAAGGAGCTGTTGCAATCTAAAAAATTAGATGCAACAGCTCCTTATTTATTGCAGAATCCCTTTTATCATAACTATTCAGGGTTGATAAGCTTTGGTGCCTCTTTAACTTGTGCTTTTCCGAGATAATTTGGAATCTCAAGTCCAGCCATATTGAAGAGTTCATTAAGAGGTGGTACGGATTGCATCATACCTGATACAAATTTAGCAGTATTTGTTTTACCGTCTTCAGAGCCGAGGTTATCCCAAACAGTAATTTTATCAATTTTGATATTTTTGATGGCTTCAACTTGTTTTTCGATGAGTTCAGGCAGTTTGTCGACGATCATGAGTTTCATTGCTTCATCTGCGCCACCTGACGCTTCAACAAGTGCTTTAAAACCTTCAGCTTGTTTCATAAGCATCTCGTTGATACCACGTGCTTCCGCTTCAAGTTTCATAAAGATGGCATCGGCTTCACCGCGTGCCTGACGTCTTGTACGTTCAGCGACAGCTTCAGCTGCGATTTCAGCAAGTTGCTTATCGATTTTTGCCTGTACGAGTTGGTCAGCTTCACGTGTTGCGCGTTCGAGCTCAGCACGGGCGATTTCAGCTGCTTGTTCAGCGACATAAGACTCTTCAAGTGCTTTTGCTTCTTGAATTTTTTCGGCAGCAACTGCACGTTTATTTGCGATCGCTTCCATTTCACGACGGGAGGCATCTGATTCAGCGATCTTGATTTTCGATTGGTTTTCACCTTCGACAGCAGTGGCATTTGCAACTGCAACTTGAACTCTTTGATCCATAACGGCTTGCGCTTCACCAATAGAACCGTCTCTTGTCTTTTGTGCGACAGATATTTTGGCGTCATTGACGGCTTTAGAAGCCGCTTCTTTACCGAGCGCATCTATGTAGCCAGATTCATCGCTTATATCAGTGATATTGACGTTTATGAGTCTAAGACCGATTTTTTTAAGTTCAGATTCAACATTTCTAGAGACTTCTTCAAGAAATTTGTCTCTGTCCGTGTTGATTTCTTCGATATCCATCGTAGCGACGACAAGACGCAATTGACCAAAAATAATGTCTTTCGCAAGTTCTTGAATTTCCATCATTTTTAAACCTAAAAGTCTCTCAGCTGCATTTTGTACGATTTCTGTTTCCGTGCTGATGCCTACAGTAAATCGTGAAGGCACGTCTATGCGGATGTTTTGTTTTGATAGGGCATTTTGTAAGTTGACTTCGATGGACATTGGTGTCAAGTCAAGATATTCATAGGCTTGAAAAACAGGCCATATAAAAGTTGCACCGCCGTGGATACATTTAGCGCTCTTGATTCCTTTTTCATTTGTGCCAACCAAACCGTATTTTACGAGTATTTTGTCCGATGGACATTTTTTATACCTAGAGAGTAGGGCCACAATTATGACG
>CAYLNI010000029.1:0-7971 GCA_964384705.1 uncultured Fusibacter sp. | reverse complement strand
CAGTAAAGCGATGAAAATACCGAATAGAAATAAAACGGCTAGAGAAATAAAGATCAAACCTGAAGCATTTTGTAATAACATGTGTTCCTCCCTATAGTTCTAATTTTTTGACGAGTAATTTTGTTCCTGACTCAACGCTGATGACCCTCACTTGACTACCTGTCTCGAGTTCGGTCTGTTCGTCTGTAACCGCTTCAACTTCGCGTAGTGCGCCTTGAATGACGATCATGATTTTGCCATAGCTTTGGCGATTTGGTGGTATCGGTATGTACACGTCGCCAATAGAACCAATGGCATGCGTCAAGTTCATGCTGCCGTTTCTCTGTAATTTACTGATGAGAAAAAACAAACTCATGGATATAGCTGCAAATATCACGCCAATAATAATCGACAAGAGCGCTGTCAACAGTGGGTGTATGCCAATTGAGAGCATCCACAGACCACTCCAACCGAAAAAAGTAAAGAATGCGATAAGATTTCTGACCGAGAACAATGTGATCCCAGTTTCACCTGTCATATCTACATCGCCATCACCATCGAAATCAGCATCAATTTCTCCAGATGCACCTAAAATCGTCATGAGTGTCTGAATGATGAGAATCAGTGAAGCGGGAACTGCGACGTATAAATAGAATTTTTCCAATAATTTTCACCTCCTACAGATTATGCTAACATATAATTGAATAAAAAATCTTAAAATCAGATTAAAATTCTCTGAAAGCAATCTCATTTTGATTTATGGTATAATTAAATATGGAAATTGCATAATTACCTTTAAGTTGCAAATTTAAGTTTATCGAAATTGACAATGGCTCAATCAAGCCGTTTTGATAAATGAATTTTATACAAATTGGAATTATGCAATTTCCTCGAATCAGGAACGTACTATTATCAGAATACGGAGGTTGACTATGGATCAGACGGATTTTAAAGGAGAATTTTTAATTGTTTTAAATAAAGATGAAGATACTATTTCACTGGTAGCCATACAAACTGGTCGCGTTGTAAAAACCATCACTTCAGATCACAACCCTCACGAAGTTGCGATAACGCCTGATGGAAAAAAAACGTATGTGACCTGTTCTTTGGGAAATGTAATCGATGTCATCGACAATAGCACGTTTGAAATCGTGAATAGAATCACTGATGTGGAATTTGATTTTCCTCATGGGGTAGGAATAGATCAAAAGGGCATACTTTATATGGCTTCAACCTATAGCAATAAGGTGTTTGTCATTGATACCAAAACCGATCGAATCATCGATCGTTTTAAAACGAACGAGGAACACTCGCACATGATTGCCTTTACACCTGACGAGCAAAATGTTTACGTACCCAATATTGGGAGCAATACGTTGACGCGAGTTGAAACGCGAACGCATAAAATTATGGAGACAATCCCTGTAGGCAAGGGACCTGAAGGCGTTGCCGTCCATCCAAATGGCAAACACATATATGTAGCCAATCAACATGAGAATACACTGTACGTTATGAGTACAGCGACACATGAGATTCTTTGGAAGCGGAAGTTAGGACATTGTCCGATTCGCGTCATATTCACACCTGATGGTAAATACGCGCTGGTGCCTAATCGAGAATCTGACGATTTGAGTATTATTCTCACCAATCAACGTATCAATGATACAGTAAGGCCTTGGGAGATCAAGAGAATACCGGTTGGAAAATGGCCTGGTGGCGTCGTAACAAATAGTGAAGGCACCTTGGCTTACGTTGCAAACAACAAGACAAACGATCTTTCAATAATAGACATGGGTGCCCTTAAAGAGATCGGACGAATTGATGTTGGGATACATCCTGACGGCTTGGCATATTTAAAATGTTAACCGCGTTTTTTTCACCAACTGGAACCACGCGAAAAATCGTAATGAACCTTTCAGCGCATTTGAAAGAGGCGTTGGATACTGAAGAGATGGACGATATAAATGCATTTGAATTAAAAACAATTGATTTTACACCACTATCGGAAAGAACGACTAATGATGAGATAAGAATCAGTTGTGATGAGTTGTTCATTTTGGGTATACCAGTATATGCAGGAAGAGTTCCCAATGTGCTGTTGCCATACTTAAAGCGCTTTAAAGGCGATAATACAAAAGCAGTTATCGTTGCCGTATATGGCAACAGGCATTACGATGATGCGCTTATGGAACTCTCCCAACTATTAGTTTCAAATGGCTTTGACGTCATTGCAGGTTGCGCGTTTATTGGTGAACATGCATTTTCAAATGTTTTGGCAGCAGGTAGACCTGATACAAATGATCGACTAGCATGCAAGCGATTTGCCTATGACATAGCCAACAAACTAAAACACATGGATTCACAAAGGGTTGATGAATTTATCATGCCAGGACAGTGGCCACTTAGACCCTATTATAGACCTGTTGATGACGACGGCGTCGCTTTTGACTTTAAGCGGATTGTACCTATAACCATGGCAACATGTATAGAGTGTGGTCTTTGCGCTGAGATCTGTCCCGTACAATCCATTTCATATTTAGATTATCGAACCAATACAGGGATCTGTATCAAATGTTGTGCGTGTGTGAAACACTGTCCTGAAGGGGCCAAGCAGTTTGACGACCCGAATTTTTTGAAACATAAAAAAGAACTAGAAGTTGACTTTTTTAGCCGTAGAAGCCCCGAGTGTTTTCTTTGATTGTGTGGAGGTATAAATGGAACGTTGTGGATGGGTGAAACCCGAGAATGATCGTTATGTTGTCTATCATGACCAAGAATGGGGCGTGCCGGTTCACGATGACCGACATCTCTTTGAAATGTTGATTTTAGAAGGGGCACAAGCTGGACTTTCTTGGGAGACAATCTTGAATAAGAGAGAAAACTATCGTATCGCCTTCGATTATTTTGATCCTAAACAAGTCAGTCAATATAGTGACGAGAAAATAGAACAGCTCATGCAAAATGCAGGGATTGTCAGAAATCGACTTAAAATCAAAGCCACTATTAAAAATGCGAAAGTGTTTATGGCAATTCAAGAAGAATTTGGTTCCTTTGATCGGTATTTATGGGATTATGTTGATGGTAAACCGATCGTAAATGACTTTAAAGCCCTCTCAGAATTACCTGCAAAAACAGATCTGTCAGATAGAATTTCAAAGGATTTAAAAAAACGTGGCATGAGTTTTATCGGATCAACGATAATCTATGCTTATTTACAAGCTGTCGGTATTGTAAACGATCATTCCATCAATTGTTTTAGACATAGCGAAGTGATGCTATGAAATTCATTGGGTACTTAAGGGGATTGTCTTTTGGTTACGCATTTAGCGCTGAAAATTCGACATTTGAGCAAGACCATGTGCATGATGTTGCACACTATTCGGAAATGCTAGCCTTTAAGAGAAATTTAGATTTGAACATCGCACTGGCAATTGCTTATGGACATGATTTAGGCAGAACAAAGCTTGGCGTCGTCGGTAAAGATCATGCTCGAGTAAGTGCACGTTTTATGAAAGCGCTCATGCTGAATTCAGAATTCGATGAGCAAACACAAAGTATGATTGCATCCGCGATAAAAAAGCACAATATCAAAAGTAAGTGTCATGGTGTTTATGCTGAGCTTATCAAAGATGCTGATGCTCTTGCGCATCAAGATGAAGGGCTATTGGATGATGACGATCCAGTGGAAACCTATCGCGTAGTTATTTCGAACATGGAAGAGCTATCTATAACCGTTGCACCATTTGAAGCGTGGCGTGACCAATTTGAAGCGCATCGTATTTCTTTTTTGAAGAACATGGAAAATCCAGCTCTTTTCAAGGAGGATTCAAGACATTGGATCCATGAACAACGCAAGAATGTACGCAAACTACGAAGTATGATCTGGTATTTGAAAGCAGATGCGTCGGATGATAAATTTAATACAATGGATGCATTATTAAAAGGCTTTTTTAGTGAACTATCCGATGCGCGTATGTTTCAAGTTCAAATAGATCATTTGAAATCAATGCAAAATCTCAACAGTGTACTGACCAATGAAGAGAAGCAGCATATTCTTGAAGAGAAGTTAAATCATGCATTGGCTGTGATTGAAAACCGTATAAGCAATGGCTATTATGACACCTTTATCCATGTTATGAATGAACCTCTGTATATGGATGCTAGTCGTTTTATTGACATGGAAATGAATCAAATGCGTTGGTTGTCTGCATTTGCATCCTATCAGGATAAAGCGAAAGATATAGATCCTAAGAAATTGAAACCACTACACAAATTGCGCATACTGGGAAAGAATTTTAAGTATATGAGCAATTTAGGTTTGATACAATTTTCGCAGCCATCTGTCGTGACCGTTATTGAACAATTGCATGATCAGATTGGCGCTCTAAATGACTTAGGTGACATACGCGATATGAAAGAATGGCAAACTTTATTCGACGCCTCTCTGATAGAGGCTGAAACAACAAGTATTCAAAAATCATGTAAAAGTAGGCTGTTCTTTTTCGTAAAACTCGATCAAATGATTAAAAATGAACATTTGAAAATAACTTTAAAAGAAGAATAGGAGGATAAGTTGATGGGAACACTTGGACTTGATATAGGTGGCACGAAGATACTGGGGATCCTCTATGATGAAAATGGAATGGAAATTGCACGTCAGAAAAGAAAGACAAAGGCTGCAGAAGGTCTTGATGTGGTGATGAATCAAGTTTATAAAGTCATCGATGCCATGACCGAGAGCTCAGGTGATCGATTGGACGGCATAGGTGTTGGCGTACCAGGTTTAGTCAATGTCGAAGGCACGGTTTTATTCTCTCCAAATATTCCTTTTAAAGATTTCGAATTATCCAAATTGTTAAAGAAGCGTTATAACGTACCCGTATATGTTGGCAATGATGTCAATGTCGCCATGTACGGCGAATGGAAACATATCGGCAATGATGCCACACACGACGTTCTTGGCATGTTCATTGGAACTGGCGTTGGTGGCGCGATCATTATCAATGGGGAACTATACCTCGGACAAGGGAGTGCGGGAGAGTTTGGACATATGGTCGTCAGTGCGGACGGTGCTTATTGTGGCTGCGGTGCACAAGGGTGTTTAGAAGCGTATGCCTCTAAGACGGCAATTCAAAAATATATTGAGAAGCAAATTGGAAAAGGCAGAACATCGTTATTATCTGATCTACTCAAAGAAGATGGTCCAGTACTTAAGAGCTCTTCACTTATAAAGGCTTATGACAAGAATGATCCGCTAGCAATAGAAGTGATTGATAGAACAGCAAGATATCTAGGTATTGCAGTAGGCAGTTTGGTCAATTTGTTTCATCCAGATCAGTTCATCCTCGGTGGTGGTGTCATGGAAGCACTGGGTGAGATTCTTCTCGATAAGACCCTAAACGAAGCGCAGCAGCATGCGATGCCTGGTCTTCTAAAATCCGTAGATTTCAGTCTTTCAGTGATGGGCGATGAAGCAGGTGTTTACGGTGCTTATCAATTGATTAAAAGCAAGTTATAGAAAATTAAATAGATTGAGGTTGACATGACAGAATTTCAAAAGAAAAAATTGATCGATTTGAGCTTAATAATAGTAGGGATTATACTTGTGGGCTTATTTTTAAAAACGCAACTTAGCAATCCAATCATCTTGAACGTAGATGAAACAACTGAAAATAAAACGTACCTTGTCGGCAATTACCATGAAGATGATGAAAAACTTGAGAATAGCGGCGTCGCAGATATCAAGTCCATCTCGGTTACAATGGACAATGCCTATATAGATGTCGTTATTGAACTTAGGGAGTTGCCAGAAACACTCTCATTACAGAATAATTCATATAATTGGTCTATCTTCTTCGACGTCGATTCAGACGAAACGGAACTTGACGACATCGTCATAGAACACAAAAATGAATCCTCCTCTTCAGACCAAGCAGCGGCAAGTGATGAACCCTTCGCGACTGTGATTAAGCGATTGCGTTCAGATGAAACGGAAATACTTGGTGTTGGCGAGTCTGCTGTGGAAGGCAATATGCTTTTGTTACGCATTCCCAACAGCAATAAACTCGATATCGATGAAAATACGCCCTATAAAATCATCCTTTCGCATCAAATTGATCAATTAACACAGCAAGATGAAATGCCTAAAGGAAAATAGTTTGAACGTGTGACATTTGGTAATATATATAACATCAGAACAATTAGGGGAGGCGTCTATATGTCAAATATGAGCTTATTATTACCATTTAGAAAAAAAGGCACGGCGATATATTATCTCGTTAAACGTGAATTTATTGCAGGCTGGGATCAACACCCAGATCTTTGTGGCATAACGGTTGCGGTTCCCGATGATCAACTTGATAGAGAACTTGAGAGTAAAATGAAAACGGAGATGCATATTACATTTGAGCATAATGACTTGATTCACCTTGGCGTATGTGCCATTAAACGCAGCAGTGATCATATTTGTTATCTGTATGCACTCGATTTAAGTAAGAGAACAGAAGTGCCTGATAAAGATTTAGGTGATTATCTATGGGTAACCGATGATACGATCATGGAAAGCATTGATCCGCAGTTGTTGTCGTGTTATGCCAAATTGAGATATCTCGTGTTTTAAAGATTAACAATCAAAAAACTCGATGCAACTTATGCATCGAGTTTTTTTTCGAGAGCTTTATAGTCTGGTAAAATGCTACCTAGAAGTCGCCAGAAGGATCGGTCGTGATTGAGGTGCGTCATATGGCACAATTCGTGTACGACGACATAATCTATGACTTCGGGTGGTTTGGTGATGAGCAAATAATTGAAGGTAAGTTCGCGCTGTGCGTTGCAAGTACCCCATTTTTTTATGCTTTTCTCTATTGTGATCTTGCGCGGTTTCACTTTGAAATGCGTTAAATAATGTGTGACGCGCTTTTCTATAAATCGTTTGCTTTGCTTGAAGAAGAAAGAATGGAGTGCCGTATTCAATAGATCGTCTGAGTAGGTCGTAGATGGCTTATCATCTAGATATAAGACGAGTATGCCATCTTCTAAAACACATTCCATTTTTGATTTTCTCGTATCAGATATATGAATCGGGGTTTTCTTTCCGAGATAAAAACAAGCTTTTCCTAAGTTTTCCATCAGTTATTCAGCCTGTGTGAACGGCTTGACGACGATCTCATCGCCGAATATCGCAAAGCCGTCAAAGCCTGCTTTGTCGAGTTGCACCAACTGTTTGCCCAGCTTTTTCTTGAGGCGATAAAGCGATACAACAGCATACGTTTGACGAAGTTCCATGGCTTTTTTAACGACATCTACAAGCGATTGCGCGTCATCATATAAAAGGGCGATCTTAACATCGGTATTGGCCATTCTATTTTCTGAGAGAAGTAGGTCTACGATGCGCTCAAAGCCGATGGAAAAACCGACAGCAGGCACATCAACGCCAGAAATTTTGCCAATCATTTTATCATATCTACCACCACCTGCGATGGAGTAACCGAGGTCACCATAAGTGATTTCAAAAATAGTGCTGGTGTAATAGCCCATACCACGAACCAATGTGTGATCAAATTCGATCTTAAAGCCATCTTCAAGTGCTTTAATAACGGACATAATTTGATTGATGTTTTCATAACCATCAGGACTTAATGCCTTGATACCATCCATGCCATATTCTTCAAGGTGTTTTGACGTCTCGAGTAATTTGAGGACATCAGCTTGCGCGTAATTTTTTGAAAGCAACTCAGCTTTGACGCCTTCCACACCGACTTTATCGAGTTTGTCCAAAGTGATGGCGATATCTGAAAAGGCCTCTTCTGAAAAGCCTGATTCAGTGACTAAGGCTTTCAATATGCGTCTATCGTTGATTTTTACAGTGAAGTTATTGAATTCAAGTCTTTTAAGTGTGCTGGCAATCGTCTGAATAATCTCGATTTCAGCTAAATTGCTTTCGTCGCCGATAACGTCGATGTCGCATTGGGCAAAAGCTCTATAGCGACCTTT
>CAYLNI010000028.1:14951-23929 GCA_964384705.1 uncultured Fusibacter sp. | reverse complement strand
GATTGAACCTGTTACGTCAGTTGTTCTAAAGAAGAACTGTGGTCTGTAACCTTTGAAGAACGGTGTATGTCTACCACCCTCTTCTTTTGTAAGAACGTATACTTGTGCTTCGAATTTTGTATGTGGTTTGATTGTACCTGGTTTTGCAAGAACTTGTCCTCTTTCGATTTCTGTTCTTTGAACGCCTCTAAGAAGTAAGCCTACGTTATCGCCTGCTTGACCTTCATCGAGAAGTTTCTTGAACATCTCTACGCCAGTTACAACAACTTTTCTTGGTGCTTCTGAAAGACCAACGATTTCCACTTCTTCTTGAACTTTTACAATACCTCTTTCAATTCTACCTGTTGCAACTGTACCACGACCTGTGATCGAGAATACGTCTTCTACTGGCATTAAGAAAGGTTTGTCTGTCGCTCTTTCTGGTTGTGGGATATATGTGTCGATGATTTCGAACATTTCGATGATTTTGTTTGCCCATTCTGCATCGCCTTCAAGTGCTTTAAGTGCAGAACCACGGATGATTGGTGTATCATCGCCTGGGAAGTCGTATGCTGAAAGAAGATCTCTTACTTCCATTTCAACAAGTTCTAATAACTCGTCGTCATCTACCATGTCGCATTTGTTTAAGAATACAACGATATATGGAACGCCTACTTGTCTTGAAAGAAGGATATGCTCTCTTGTTTGTGGCATTGGACCGTCAGCTGCAGATACAACTAAGATCGATCCGTCCATTTGTGCTGCACCAGTGATCATGTTTTTTACGTAGTCAGCATGGCCTGGACAGTCAACGTGTGCGTAGTGTCTATTTGGTGTTTCGTATTCAACGTGAGCTGTAGAGATAGTGATACCTCTTTCTCTTTCTTCTGGAGCTTTATCGATATTATCGAAGTCTACTTTTGCGCCTAAGCCGTATTTTTCAAATAATACTTTTGTGATTGCAGCAGTAAGTGTTGTTTTACCGTGGTCAACGTGACCAATTGTTCCGATATTACAATGTGGTTTGTTTCTTTCGAATTTTTGCTTTGCCATTGTCTAAATCCTCCCTTTAGCTTTAAGTTGATTTCTTATTGATGGAAAATGCACAATTGTGCATTTTCCTTATTTAACAGAGGCTTAGCAGCCCTGCTCATAAACCTTCAATTCATGTTGATTAAAAACTTTTCCAATTTCTTTTTAACGCGTTGTAAGGCATTGTCCACTGATTTAACGTGCTTGTTCATCTCAAGTGATATTTCCTGATAGGATTTACCTTCCAAATAGGCGTTGAGAACTTTCCATTCTAAGTCGCTGAGCACTTCACCCATTTTTTCTTCTATATGACTTAACTCTTCTCGCTTAATAATCAAATGCTCAGGGTTCAGCTCTTTGCTGCTGCTCGTCATGACGTCATAAAGCGTGCGATCGGAATCGTCATCATAAACGGGTTTGTTGAGCGAGACATATGAATTGAGCGGAATGTGTTTTTGACGTGTTGCTGTTTTGATGGCTGTTATGATCTGCCTTTTAATACAAAGCTCTGCAAATGATTTAAATGAAGTCACTTTATCGGGTTGATAATCCCGCATCGCTTTGAAAAGACCAATCATGCCTTCTTGAACAATATCTTCACGATCTGCACCAATTAAAAAATAAGAACGCGCTTTTGAGCGCACAAAATTCTTGTATTTTTTTATCAGCAACTCCTGTGCTTTTGGATCTCCTTTTCGCGCTTGTTCAACGATAAGCTCTTCTTCGAAATGCTCTTCGTGTCTAGTTTCAACTAACTCCATCAAAGGTGTCCTCCATATTGCGTGAAAAGAGTATCGGAACGTGCCAATTCATAAAAACATTATATATGATACTTAATCATAACGTCAAGTGGCATCAAAGCAACCCCTTATTTACCTTTGAGATTTCTTTGTCTGACTACTTCGTACATGACGACACCACATGCAACTGAGGCATTTAGCGAGCTAACCGCACCCATCATAGGTAGAGATATCATGAAATCACAGGATTCTTTTACAAGTCTACTGATGCCGTCACCTTCATTGCCTACGACGATAGCGATGCTTCCGGTCAAATTGGCTTCATGATATACAGGCGCACCCATGTCCGTTCCAACGATCCAAACGCCTTCTTTTTGAAGCGCTTTAATCGTTTGTGTAATATTGGTGACTCGCGCAACAGGGACGTATTCCACTGCGCCGCACGACGTTTTCACAACAGTCTGATTGATGGCGGCACTTCTTCTTTTCGGTATGACCACACCATGGGCACCAACTGCATTTGCAGTCCTGATGATGCTGCCAAGATTGTGTGGATCCGTAATTTCATCGCAGATGATCAGAAAAGGCGGTTCACCTTTGTCACGAGCGATTTGTAGCAGTTCATCCACTTCATAGTACTCGTAAGGTGATATATAGGCGATGACCCCTTGATGATTCTCACCTTCGGCGATTTTATCCATCATTTTACGATCTACAAATTGAAGCAGGATTTTCTTGCTTCTCGCCGTTTCGATGATTTTTTGAAGATTTCGGTCCCTCGAACCTTCTAAAAGCAACATTTTATTGATTTCATGTCCCGCTTCTAAAGCTTCTATGATCGGATTCTTTCCATATATAATGTCTTCCATAGCATCTCCTTACTTATTAGTGTCACAACACCTCATACTTGTTGCGAACAGCCACGATTTTGCCACACGTCATTTTTCCTTCTGGGCAAGCGCCTGTTAAGCATTTTGGTCCAACAGACTCAAAAAGTGATGGTGCAACACCTTTAACACATTTGAGCATTTTATCGGCTAGTTCTCTGATTTCCCACTGTGCCCTATTGCAACATCTGTGATTGAAAAAGTTGATTAAGCTCCTTGCATTCATCGTCGCCACAATCTTCGTCTCACAGGCATTTGGAAAAACAAAACGCGCATCTTCAATCGCTGATTTTTCAGCATTGCTCTTCGCATGTGATTCTGACATGCCGGTTAATAAATTATCATTGAGATACTGCTTTTCCAAAATTTCAACCAATTGGTCATAGACGCGTTGGTCAGCCGCCATAGCCTCTTTGAAGAGTGCTGATGCCTCTGGGTTTGCATCGATAGATGGTGGTACGATGTAATCAAACTGTTCAAGCTTAACATACCTTTGTGATTGTTGTGAATATGAGGCGATACGATGTCTCACGAGCTGATGGGTTAAGACTCTGCTAACGCCATCAATTGCGAAAGTGAAACTCACATGTTCTAAAGGTGAATAATGGCCAAAATCCATGAGTTTGTCCAAAAACTTCGCCGAATTTTCAGCATTTAGATCATCCATGATCTCACTTGCACCTACCTGAGAATAACAAAGTTTAGCCGATGCAGCCACGACAATCTCAGGTTCTGGCGTATGGGCAATCATTTTTACAGTCATATTTTTTCTCCTCAAGAATCTGTTTAAAAACCAGTAAAGACATCACCAATTGGAAATACACCTAAAAAGTATTTTCTAAGATGGAGGCGCGTCTCTTCGTCCGTTTCTTTGAACTCAATGACACGTACCTTTAAAAGATTGTTATCGTATAAGAAGCCGTCGTACTGTTCGCCAATGTAAGCATTCGCTTTAGACAAGTCGTCTGTTTCCATAGGTTCATAAGGATCGAAGTAAATGGATTTTACAGAAACGACTATCAAAAGAATAAAGGTGGCAGCAAGCAATACTTTTTCGCGACGGCCAAAAGTCCACAGGCGATTATCTACTGCATTGTACGGATCCATGGGATCGTTGTATCCTTGACTACTTTTATTGCTCATCAGCCGTTTCTTCATCTGTCTCGCTCCTGCTGCCATTGCTATCAGCTTTTTTATTTTCTAGGTATTCGATACCCATTTTAATGATTTCGATAATGCGTTCTTCTCTATTTAATAGGTGTAAATAGCCGATTAACGACTCAAAACCCGTTGCATACCTGTAATCGCTAAGCAGTGCATTTTTAGGCACTGTAGAGGACTTTTGATTCCTACCGCGCTTGACTAAGGTCCACTCTTCTTCACTCAGTTGTTCTTTAATCCCAATTACAAGGCTTGCCTGAGATGATGCTTTCACATATTGGATCGCTTTCTTAGACATCTCATGCGGGGTCAAAACCACTTTGTTGATCAAATAGACGCGGATATACATCTCGTATACCACATCACCTAAATAGGCGAGTTTCAAAGGATTCATCATTCTAACGGTCAACTCGTCTAGCGGCTCCAAATTCATGCTGGTAATAAATTGATTCATCTTTTACTCTTTTCTGAATTATAGTTGGATACAGTGATGTTTCAAGCAGAACTGGATGCGCTCTTCCGTCAATGACTTGCCTAATATCTCAGTGACAATCGCGATGTCAGGTCCGTGAACTTGCCCAGTGATAGCAACTCTTACAGGCATAAACAGATTTTTTCCTTTATGTCCCGTCTCCTTTTGAATCTCTTTGAGAATGCCTTTAACGGCTTCTGCATCAAGTGTCTCAGCAGCTTTCATCTTGTCGATGAAAAGTGCCAATATTTCTGGAACGTGTGGCATTTCAATGATTTCTTTTGCTTCATCATCTTCGATTTCCACGTCATTTCTTTTGAAAAACGTCGTATAGTCACCAAGATCTTCAAGCTTGTTAAGTCTTTCTCTCAATACTTCAACGATGCGTTTGAGCCAAGTGAAGTCACGATCAAATGTCTCTTCCGTTGTAAATGAACTGTTGATCAGGAAAGGCTTACTTAAGTGCGTCAAAGCCTCTAAATCGCTATTTTTAATGTAGATATTGTTCATCCAGTTCAGTTTATCCACATCAAATATACCGCTTGACTTAGATACGCGATCAAATGAGAATTTTGCAATCATCTCATCCATTGACATGACCTCTTGTCCGTCTTCAGGTGACCAACCAACAAGTGCGATAAAGTTGATTAGTGCTTCTGGTAAATAACCACGTCTTCTGAAGTCTTCGACTGCAACATCGCCTTCGCGTTTGCTGAGTTTTTTCTTGGATTGGCCCAATATGACTGGCAGATGGACAAATTGAGGCGGTGTCCAGCCAAATGCTTCATACGTGTATAGATGTTTCGGCGTTGAAATCAACCATTCATCGCCTCTTACAACGTGTGTGATGCCCATATAGTGATCATCGACAACAACTGCCATGTGATACGTTGGAAAACCATCCGTTTTCATGAGTACTTGGTCGTCCATATCGTTAGTATTCACTGATACCATTCCTTTGATGGCATCATCGAACTCAATGACTCTATTTGAAGGGAGCTTAAGGCGCACAACATGATCCATGCCAGCACTCAACTTCTGATCAACTTCCTCTTTGCTGAGTGAACGGCAGTGTCCATCGTATTTTGGCGTTGCGCCTTCTTCTTTTTGTTTGTCTCTAACGGCTTCAAGGCGCTCTCTTGTACAAAAACAATAGTATGCATGATCTTTCTCAATCAATTCCAATGCATGCTTTTTATATATATCCAATCTATTGGATTGGATATAAGGACCAAACTCGCCTTTTTCCACAATTTGATGGGTATGCGCATCGATAAATGGTCCTTCGTCGTGAACGACGCCTGCCCATGTCATGGCATTAATCATGCCTTCTATAGCACCTTCGACAAAACGCGTCTGATCAGTGTCTTCGATTCGGATCAAATAGGTACCACCCATTTGTTTTGCATATAGATAATTATATAAAGCCGTTCTCAAACCGCCAATATGCACGTAGCCTGTTGGACTTGGCGCAAATCTCAATCTTGGATTCATGTGTCAACCTCCTGTATTTGCCCTATTATACTAAAAATCAGAACCTCTTTCAATGACGACCTTCATCTTATCCATGACATAGGCATAGCTGTTCTGGTCGTGTGGTTTGGTACAATCGCTGCAGTCCTTGATGCCATGACTCATTTTATAATCACCACCGCAAGCATCCTTGAGCATGTAAAGTGGGCAGTAACAAAATAGACAATTGAATTCAGCTTCATCTACCCCTTTGTGGCAAGGAAAAAACTCGCACCTTTTGTGTTGATTGAATTTATAGTTTTCACTCATTTTGATACTCCTCATTTATTCGGTTATCGTGCAATTTCATTCATTACGTATTTTCCTTTATCAATAACACGACAGCCTGACTTGACATGCCGAGCTCTTGTCCTTCAAAACCAAGGCGTTCAGTGGTCGTCGCTTTTATGTTGATCTGCGTGATATCACACGCAAGGCGCTCAGCAATATTTGTTCGCATTTGATCGATAAAAGGTGCCATTTTCGGCTTTTGTGCGACTATGGTCGCATCGATATTGCCAATACGATAGCCCGCATCAACCATGGTCTTTTTGACTTCATCCAGTAAAATCAAACTTGAAATGTCTTTAAAAGCGGCTGATGAGTCTGGAAAATGTTTCCCAATATCGCCCTTGCCTATTGCGCCTAAAATGGCATCCATAATGGCATGCGTCAAAACATCCGCGTCTGAATGGCCAAGCAGTCCTAAATAATGAGGGATTTCAACACCACCTAAAATGAGCGCTCTCTCCTCAACTAATTGATGTACATCATAACCGATACCTATTCTCATAGCGTCTCCTGTTTGATTATTCTTCATTCTATTATATTACTTTATTGAAATGCCATATTTGGTTTTAATAATCGCCTCAGCGACAATCAAGTCAAATGGTTTGGTTATTTTAATATTTTCAGCGTCACTTTGTACGATTTTGGTACGCTTACCCAAAATCTCAAGCAGTGCCGCATCATCAGTCGCTGTCAACTGTCTTTCAATAGCTACTTCATGCGCTGCCTTAAGGGGTTCATAGTCAAATATCTGGGGTGTTTGAACAGCCCAAGTACTTGCCCTGTCAAGCGTTTCTATGATTAACTGTCCATTGTCAACGCGCTTTAAGGTATCCGTGACTTGGATCCCTGCGATGACGCCACTTATGCTATCATCCATAATAGCATCCAAAAATGCGTTTATTTGGCTATGCGGCACAAACGGTCTTACGCCGTCGTGAATCAGAACATAGTCAGTATGACCATCTAGTTCAAGCAGCCCTTGATAAACGGAAGCTTGTCTCGTCGTCCCACCAGCAATGACTTTGAATGGCTTTCTTATGCGCACATCATCAAGCCAACGGGTTACTTTTTCCAGGACCGCCTCCAAATCTTCAGTTGGCACAATGATGACCGCTTCATCTATACTGTCATGTCCCATGAGATTTTCAAGCGTCCAGTTCAATATTTCCTTGCCGTTCAATGTGAGATATTGCTTTTTCAAGCCCATACCCATGCGCGTTCCAGAGCCAGCTGCAGGGATCAATGCGCAGATTTTTTTGTTCCGATACATACCATACACTCCAGTTTACTAGAATCAAACCATTCTATTCATTATATCAAAAAAATCGCCATGTTGTAGATGAATTATCCACCCATGGCGATCATGTCTATATATTTTCTAATGAAGATATGTCATAGTGCGCTTGACTAACTCTTCGATTTTGCAAAGATCATACGACCCGCTGCAGTTTGGAGCACACTTGTGACAATGACTTGAATGTTTTCATTGATAAACTTCCTGCCATCTTCAACGACGATCATCGTACCATCATCGAGATAAGATACCCCTTGATTGGATTCCTTACCTTCTTTAATAATTTGAACAAGCATCTCTTCACCAGGTAGTACCACTGGCTTAACTGCATTTGCTAATTCGTTGATATTTAGAATCACGATGTCCTGTAGAGTGGCTACTTTATTGAGGTTGTAATCGTTTGTGACAATGCAACCATTCAGCTTTTGAGCCAGTCTAATCAGCTTGACATCAACCTCTGCAATATCTTCGAAGTCAATGTTGACGATTTTAACGACGATCGGCAAGTCGCGTTGAATGATTTTGAGAATATCAAGGCCTCTTCTGCCTCTATTTCTCTTCAAAGCATCGGATGAATCCGCTATGTGTCTCAACTCGCTAAGTACAAACTCAGGAATGATGACTTCACCTTCAATAAAACCCGTTTTGCAAATATCTGCAATACGACCATCAATGATGACTGAAGTATCCAAAATTTTTGGTTTTGAATGCGGGTTTAAGTTTGCAGCCTTTACCGCTTTAGTTGAGGTCAAACGCTTAGCCCAGTCAGCTAACCTTGGTTGATCTTTGATATTCTTTTGGGCCAAGCTGATGCCCAAATAACCAAAAAAAATAAACGTAAGTATCTTCAGTGCACTTGCTACCATAGGAATCGGGATAATATCGTATAATCCACTAATTAAAAAAGCAATAATAAGTCCAAAAATCAAGCCTATAAGTCCGAATAAAAAATCTTGTTGCGGTATTTTTTCAAGTTCCGCCTGCATGTAAGATGCAAGCTTTTTTCCTGCACTAACCACTAATTTCGAAGCAAAAAAAGTGACGAGAGCAAACAATATACCCACAATGGTTGGCGATGCTATTTGATAGACCATTCGGTTTAAATTGAAGATGTTGTAATCATAAAGAAAATCAACTAAATGTAAACCCAATGCAACACCAGCACTTAATCCAATAAATGTGATGATATATTTTATTATTTTTTCTATCATTTTTAACCTCCCTTCACATAAAATTGAGCATCCGAAGATGCCCATCTTTGATACTATTTGATTGTAACATAGCTAGAGATTTTTTTAAACCCTTTGCTTTAGTTGCTACCTATCGTAGCATTCACTAAAGTGATCACTTCTTCTTCTTTTAAATCTTTGGAAAGCGTCAATTCACTAATCAAAATCTGTTTGGAATTGTTGAGCATCTTTCTCTCGCCTGTAGATAGCCCTTTTTCGCGGTCCAAAATTTCTAGATTTCTAACAACAGTTGCTACTTCAAAGATATCACCGGTCTTTACTTTTTCTAAATTTGCACGATATCTTCTGTTCCAATTGTCTGGCATAATCTCTTTATGTTGTGCGAGCAAAACCATTACGTCGTTAAAAATTCCTTTGTCC
>CAYLNI010000028.1:14580-14901 GCA_964384705.1 uncultured Fusibacter sp. | reverse complement strand
TGTCGGAATCATCACTTTCATGTTCTTAATCGGCAATTTTAATATGTAGAATTCTTTATCTTTCCCCATCAATTCTTTGAACTCGATCGCTTCTATGACTCCGGCGCCATGCATAGGGTAAACCACTTTATCTCCAACTTTAAACATTCTTGACCTCCATGCGGCATCGTTTTCTTTAATTATACCTTAGATATCTTCGATATTCAACAAACTTTAATTTTACTATTTGATTCTTGTATTGTCAACATGAATTTTAAGGCTTCAAACTTTTGTTTAAGTCTTTCAGTTTAAAGGCTTTTGTGGTAGAATGAGGATATAAAA
>CAYLNI010000028.1:8882-14562 GCA_964384705.1 uncultured Fusibacter sp. | reverse complement strand
CATAACTTATTTGAGGAGGCCATATGAAAGACGTCATTTACGATGAGTTTCAAAATAAGGTTGACGAAGTCTTAATCAGGCATGCAAACCTATTAGATATATTAAGTAAAATGGGAGATGCTGCCGCTAAATCCAACCGTGCCGTTATCAAATCAATCACGAATTGTGGTTGTGTTCAACTGAACGTCACAAAAGTCGAGATCCCTGAAAACTTATCCTATGAAGCGCTTAAAGATTTTAAATCTGAACACCTTCAAGGCGAGCCTTGTCCGGTTTGTAGAGAAAAAATAGAAGAGGAACTTGGCAGACTCGAATTTTATATTGCTGCTGTCTGCAATACACTAGATATCAGTTTATACGACGTACTTCTTAAAGAGTACAAGAAAATCAGCACTTTAGGCCGTTACAGCTTATATTAAATGCAGCATTCAGAATTTCAAAATTGAAAAATTGAAACGCGGAAATCGACCATCGATTTTCCGCGTTTTTTTATTCGTGTCATAAGAAATATTTTAACATCTCTTCAATATGCTTTAATCCCACGACGATAAAATCATCGGGGCGAATGAGTCCCTCTAAATTTGCATGTGGGATAATTGCTTTTTTAAAGCCCATCTTTGCTGCTTCGTTGATGCGCTGTTGCACTTGATTGACTGCGCGTATCTCTCCAGTTAAACCAACTTCACCAAAGATGATCATGTCATTTGGCACGATGATGTCCCTGTGACTGGAAGCTACTGCCATTACCACGGCGAGATCTGCAGAGGGCTCGTCGATTGAGACGCCACCGACGACATTTAGGTAGATATCTTGTTCGTAAAGGGACATGCCCACTTTCTTCTCCAAAACGGCCGTCAACAATACGAGCTTGTTGTAGTCGATGCCAATCGCCATACGCCTTGGCAAGTTGTAATTCGAATGCGATACAAGGCACTGCATTTCAACCAGTACTGTTCGTGTCCCTTCAAGTGCAGGAACGACTATGGAACCAGGTACATTCTTTTGCGTGCTCGATAGGAATATCCTAGATGGGTTGTCCACTTCAATAAGGCCACGATTGGTCATCTCAAAGACGCCAATTTCGTTGGTGGATCCAAATCTATTTTTAACGGCACGCAGTATTCTGAAAAGGTTATGTCCTTCACCTTCAAAATATAGAACCGTATCAACCATGTGTTCAAGAACCTTTGGTCCCGCAATAGCACCTTGTTTGGTAACGTGTCCGACCAGAAATGTACAAACGCCAAATTTTTTGGCTATATTCATAAACTGATTGGTCGCTTCCCTAACTTGACTGACACTACCTGGTGCAGATGCGACTTCGGCGTTATAGACCGTCTGAATCGAGTCGACGATCAAAACATCCGGTTGCAGCTGTTCAACGTGAAATTTGATGCGTTCAATGTTGTTCTCTGCTACGATATAGAGCGATTCCTCATCAACAGAAAGCCTTTGTGCTCTCAGCTTCGTTTGTTTCACGGATTCTTCACCTGATACATAAAGTACGATTTTTCCTTGAGCTGAGATGTTGCTGGCCACTTGAAGCAACAATGTGGATTTTCCGATGCCCGGATCACCACCGACCAAAATAAGTGAACCCTTGACGATGCCGCCACCTAAGACGATATCCAGTTCTTTAATCTTCGTTGAATAGCGCTCTTCACTATCAAATATGATATCTTTGATGCGTTGTGGCTTTGAATCACCACCTATATTGAGAGATTGCGGTTTCTCAGCTTTAACGTCAAGTTCCTCGACATAAGTATTCCACGCCCCACAATCAGGGCACTTCCCTAGCCATTTTGGTGATGTTGAGCCGCAATCTTGGCAAACAAATTTGCTTTTTGTCTTAGACATGTGATGCCCCTTTCAGTGTGATCTGCCCCTCTTGAAGCACAAGTTCTATATCGCCCATTTCATCTGATGCTGATAACATAAATTCCGCTATTGGGTCCTTAACCATTTTATCGATGGCGCGTTTGATGGGGCGTGCGCCATATGCGACATCATAGCTTGATGCAGCAATATGTTCAAGCACTTCATCTGAGTAACTTAAAGTGATTTGTTTGCTTTCAAGCATATCGATCAATGCGTTCATCTGAAGTCTTACGATCTCTTTGAGCGCTTTCGCTTCGAGGCTTTTAAATACGATGATTTCGTCGATACGGTTGATGAACTCTGGCTTAAAGTATTTTTTGCAGGCTTCTCTAAGCTGCGTTTCACGCTCGATCACCGCATTGTCCTTCAGAAAACCGACTTGTTTCGCTATTGTTTCATCTGCACCTAGATTGGATGTCATGATGATCAAGGCATTTCTGAAATCGTATGTTTTGCCTCTACCATCTGTCAAAGAGCCTTCATCCATAATTTGAAGCAGAATATTGATGACTTCATAATGCGCTTTTTCTATTTCGTCGAAGACGACAACTGAATAGGGCATCTTTGAGATGGCATTTGTGAGCATACCACCTTCTTTTGTTCCTTCATAACCCGGTGGTGAGCCAATGAGCTTGGAAACAGTGTGTTTTTCCGTGTATTCTGACATATCGAGTTTGATGAGATTTTTTTCACTGCCAAAATAGATATCGGCAATGGCCTTGGCGAGTTCTGTCTTACCAACGCCTGTCGGACCGACAAATAAAAAATTGCCAACAGGTCTGCCTGAATCTTTGATGCCCATTCTGAAACGTTTTAGCGATTTCGAGACGTATTCAATCGCTTGTTCCTGACCAAATACACGCTCGTTCAACAAGTTTTCGATTTGAGACAAACGCGCTTTATCATGCGTCGAGAGCCTTGTGATCGGCACTTGCGCCCAATCAGATACGACTTTCTCCACATCGAATTGATCGACGACTAGCATCTGCGACTGCATCATCGCTTTTGCACTTTGATTTTTCTCAACGTGCTCTAGTATGCGCTTTTCTTCTTGCTGAATTTTGGACGCTTCTTGAAACTTCATTTCAAGAATCAGCGCTTCCTTTTCTTCCCGAAGCTTACCCATTCTATATTTGATCTCTTCGACGATTTCCATAGTCTTGAGGTTTTCGCTTCGTTTTCTAGAGCACGCTTCATCGATGATATCGATGGCTTTATCGGGCAGTTTTCTATCTAAGATGTACCTGACTGACAGATCGATGGCACTCTTGACAGCATTTTCTGTGATGATTACGTTATGGTGCCCTTCATAATGGCTTTTAATCTTGAGTAGTATGTGTCTCGTCTCATCTACGGTCGGCTCTTCTACTGGGATCATCATAAGACGCCTTGTTACCGCTTGATCGGGTTCAATGTATTTGTGAAAATCTTGGTAAGTGGTCGCACCGATGATTTGAATTGAACCATTATTCAAATAAGGTTTTAACATGGCGAAAGCATCCATGGATTTTTCTCCAGTTGCACCGACCCCTATCAAATTGTGAATCTCGTCAAAAAAAGCCAAGACTTGTTTGCTTTGCGTAAGGGCACTTATAAGTTCATTCATGCGTTCTTCAAATTGTCCACGATACATAGTCCCAGAAACCAAGGCTCCTATGTTGATTTCATAAATTTTGACACCCTTTAATGCATCTGGTACATCACCTATCACAATGCGTCTAGCAAGTCCTCGAACGATGGCTGTTTTGCCGACCCCTGGTTCTCCGATTAAACAAGGATTGTTTTTAGTCTTTCTAGTAAGCACTTGAATCACGCGCTCTATCTCAGCTTCACGTCCAATTGTCGCTTCGTCCGGCTGATCTTTGACTTGTTCTGTCAAATCCATACCTATGGTATTCAGAATTTTCTTTTCTTCTACTGCATAATCTTCGTCAAATTCTATGATCTTTACTTCGTGACCTTCTGCACGAGATGCCTTAATTAATTTTGAGTCTTCTTTGATCTGTGTTTCGTAGTCCATAGTGAGTTTAATCATATCCAAACTGAGCTTTGAGAGTACTTTGTAACCTATGGACTGTTTGTCAGATAAGATACTCATGAACAAATGTTCAGGCATAATCTCAGAATTGTTTGACTTTATGGCAAACTGATGACTCCTTTCGAGACATTCCTTTGCGCGAAGTGTATAATCGACAATTCCATCAAAGTCGTTGTTTTCCCCAATCAGTTTAATGAGTGCCATTCGAATATCTTTCGCCGTCACGCGATAATACATAAAGGTTTCATCGACTTTTGATCCTTTGACCAGCGATAATCCAAGCAAAATATGTTCTGTGCCAATATACCGATGTCCTAAATTTCTCGCCTCTGAAAAGGCGAAATTGATGACATCGTTTGCATTTTCATCGAAATTATAATTAAACATATTTGCCTCCTATCCATTTCTTCTAGTTTATCAAGTTCTTAAGCTAAAGAAAAGACCTAGCATCACACGCTAGGTCTTTTTCCCCCTATTTCCATAATTATTTTTCATTGTCTTTCTTTACTTGTTCGATAATCTTAAGTGCTATTTGCATAGGCACTTCATCATATCTTTCAACACGCATGCTGAACCAGCCTCTTGCTTGTGTCATAGAACGCAGGTCCGTAGCATAGGCAAACATTTCTGCCTGTGGCGCTTCTGCTATGACTTTCTGATAACCTGTTTCATTTGGTTCCATACCTAGTATGCGACCACGGCGTCTATTCATGTCACCCATGATATCACCCATGTACTCATCAGGAATATAGATTTCAACATGTGCGATTGGCTCTAATAAAATTGGTTGTGCTTGCTCAATACCTTTTTTGAATGCCAAATGGGCTGCAAGTTTAAAGGCCATCTCTGACGAGTCAACTGGATGATAAGAGCCATCCAACAATGTCGCTTTGATATTGACAACTGGACATCCTGCAAGTACACCATGATCTAGTGATTCTTGAAGACCTTTTTCAACAGCTGGTATATATTGTCTTGGCACAGAACCACCAAATATTTTTTCTTCAAAGATAAACGGTTCGTTACAAGGTTCAAACTTGACGTGAATATCGCCATATTGTCCTGCACCACCGGATTGTTTCTTGTGCTTGCCTTGTACTGTCGCTACGCCTTTGATCGTCTCTCTATAGGCTACTTTAGGATTATCGAGGACAACTTCCACACCAAATAGATTTTTTAGTTTACTTGTGATAACTTGGACTTGCATCGTGCCTTGGCCACCAAGCAATGTTTGCTTTGTCTCTTTGTTACGCTCAATGATGAATGAAGGATCTTCATCGGTTAGACGATGTAAAGATGCATGGATTTTTTCCTCATCGCCTTTTGATTTAGGCTCGATCGCCATGAAAAGCGCAGGCTTTGGCATATTGATACCGATGTATTTGATCGGCTTGTCTTTGTCACATAAAGTATCACCAGTTTCAGTATATTGAAGCTTTGCCGTAGCACCGATATCGCCTGCGATGACGCGATCCACTTCAAGTTGTTCCTTACCTCTCAACAAGAACAATGACGTAATGCGCTCTTTTTCATCTTTATTTGCATTGAGCACATCCATATCTTTTTTAGCGATACCTGAATACACTTTAAATAATGAAATCTTGCCAACAAATGGGTCGACAATCGTTTTAAAGACGAATGCTGAAAACGGCTCTTTTTCATCGAGGACGCGCTCAATCTCTTCTTCAGTATCTGGATGCATCCCTTTATACAAGCCATCGCCCAATTCTTTAGGTGTTGGGAAATAATCAAAGATCATATCCA
>CAYLNI010000028.1:2652-8860 GCA_964384705.1 uncultured Fusibacter sp. | reverse complement strand
TGTATGCCGATTCTTTTCTCGACAGCACCTACAATAACAGGAACGATTTCTCCAGCGATGACACCTTTTCTAAGACCCTCGTGTATTTCTTCGTTTGTGAAGATCTCGCCTTCGAAATATTTTGCCATGAGATCCTCATCGCTCTCTGCAACTGCTTCGATCAACATGTCTCTAAAAGGTCTAACGCGTTGTTCCATGTCGGCTGGTATCGGTGCATCCACACACTGAGTGCCGTTGAATTCGCGTCCAACTTGATCTACAACGTTTACAAAACCTTTAAATTCAGCACCTTCACCAATCGGAATGCAAAATGGTGCGATTTTTTTGCCAAATGTATCTTTCAAATCTTTTATTATTTTAACGTAGTTTACGTTATCTTTGTCCATTTTATTGATGAAGATGATTTTAGGCATGTTTCTTTTTTCTGTAAAGTTCCATGCTTTTTCAGTACCTACTTCAATACCTGATGATGCATCTACCAAAATAACAGCGCCACCAGCAACGCGAAGTGCGCTTAATGTTTCACCTACAAAGTCAAAATAACCCGGCGTATCTAAAAAGTTATATTTATGGTCGTGCCATTCGATGGGAATGAGCGATGTTCCAATACTAAATTTTCTATTGATCTCTTCTTTATCAAAATCCGACACTGTATTGCCGTCGTCAACTCTACCCATTCTAGTCGTAACTTTTGTCGTGAATAAGAGCGCCTCAGCCAGTGTCGTTTTTCCACTTCCTCCATGTCCTAAGAATGCAACGTTCCTTATTTTGTCAACTGCATAGTTTTTCATTCGAAAATTCTCCTCTCAAGTTGGATTTATTTGAATTTTTGCATTATTTGTAATATTCTATACATTCTGATTTTTTCCTGCTAATTAATTAAAAAAACAATAAAAAACAGCGCTCTACAGCATTTCAACATGAAAAGTTGAGCCCAATCAAGCCAGTATGATAAATGAAATTCATACATTTTGGAACTATGCAATTTCCATAATAAAAAGAGTCGATACACATCATCTTCTAGTGTATCGACTCTTGGTTATCAATCTATATAAATCTATATAAATCTATTTAAATTTATATAAACCTATATTATATTTAATTTATCTTACAGGACATGCACCTGTATCACAGCCATCAGAACCAAAATCGAATTCAATTTCCTCTTTTTCGTATTTTGTGATAAGTGATGGTCTAAACGGCTTCATCTCTTCTGCGCGTTTTGTGTACTCTTCTTCAGAAATCGCTTCATAAGGCATCAACTGATAGAAGCTGTCTTCAAGTGGCAAGAATGAAAGTGCAACAGTATCATCCCAGTTTTCGTAAACCCATTCTTCTACGAGGTCCCACTCTTCTGGTCTCACTGATACAGTGATTGAACAGTTGTGATCTACGTAGTGCTCCATGAACATTTTGTATGTTTCTAATTGTTCAAGCGCAGTAACGTCGTACTTCGTTCTACCAATAGGTGCTTTTACTGGGAATTCAACGACTTTTGTCGTACATGTTTCCCACTCTTGGCCAACTTCTGGCAATACTGGGTAACCCAACTCCTCACATACTTTTACAAGCGGATCATGTGAGTTGATTCTCACGCGACGGATGTAATAAGGTGAATGTGAATGATGGACACCGCTTGATACAACTGGAAGTTGTGATAAAGTTCCCTCTGGTTTGACAGTCGTAACTAAAACTGGAACACGGCCTCCGAGCTCAGCAGAATACATCTCTGCTTCTTTTTTCGCTGCATCGCGCAATTGTCTGAGTAAGTTTGCTTGTTCATCTTTCGTCATCTTGGTGGCATTGATCATGTCCATCCAACCTGTTAGTGAACATCCGAGCAATTTATCGCGTTGTTGAACGTTGTTCCAAAGAGGCAACTCAAGTTCAACACATGTCATTCTATAGCTTGATCTTGCAGAAAGTCTTTGTGCTTTCAACAGACCTTGTACATCGAGTTTGTTGTCTGCATCCACAAAGGCAAATACGTTGATCGTCGTAAGATTACAAAGACCTTTGTTGTCTAGAAGGATCTCACCACACGGATTCACGCCATTAAAGTTAGGACGTCTCTTAGAACCAGCGACTTCATTTACCCAACCAGGCTCACCAGAATAACGCATGCGTTCGAGTTGCCATTTGAGTCTTTCTCTAGTAGGCTTCTCTCTATAATAAATTGAGTTATTGCTCATTTGGCGGTGAAGAATTTCTTCGTTTACAATCCACTTGCCATCTTCCATTGTATACAGCTTTGATTTTGCTTCGATACATTCTTGGTCATCTGCATCGACGAGTACGATTTCTGCTGTTCTTCTAACACCACCAACAACGACATTTTCACCAATTACGTTTGCGATGTCAAGGCAGTCGATCGGTCTGAGTTTAACGAGTTTTGACTCGTTTAGAAGACCCGCTTTTTTCACGACGCGATCAATTTTGTAGAACATGTTTTTAAGGCTTGTATGACCACTCGCTGTACCACCGAAAGTTCTAAGTTTTTCACCTTTAGGTCTAACGTGGTCATAATCGATGATGATCGTTTTGATGTTTCTGTATTCATTGCTATGAATCAGTTGCATAAAGAAATCAAGTGACTGTACCCAGCCCTCTTTCGAATCGCCAATTGTGATTTTTACAGTATTATTATAGAAGAATTCAAGGCTTGAGTTGTCTTCTCTTTCGCTTCTTGGAAGTGGGGAATAATCCTTATGAACCACTTCGAAATCCGTGCGTACTTTTGGAAGCAGCGCCACGTCTTCTTTGAGAATTCTAACGCCAACGCCTGAGCCGATCATCAAGAGATAGAAGATGTCTTTAAAGGCACTGAATGCGTTGATGATTTGGAAGCTGCAGTTGTAATTGGCCATAGGATAGTGTTTCGCAACCGATGTGCCACCAACCCAGAATGTTCTTCCAGATAAAAATTGTCTTAAGTGGAATATATTATCGAAAAGCTCTTCTGCTTCAGAGCGGTTTGTCTTCGCTATCGTACAGTTGTATTCTACGGCACGTCTCACCGTTTCCCACCAGTACTCTCTTCTTTTCTCTTCTGGTAGCCATCTTGAATACGTTCTATAGTATACGAAATCACCTAATTGCTTCATTGGCGAATCCATGTGCTTATATTTGCTGATGAATTCATCTGTCAAAAGTCGGTGATCTTCCTTTTTACGTACAACTCTTGTGCCGTCGTTTTCATTTCTGTAGATTATGTACTTCTTGGCAGCGTCCTTTCTTGGACTTTCCATGAGAAGATTTTCAACTAGATCTTGGATTTCATCTACTGAAATCGGTAAATCTCTTTTTACAGAAGCATCGATAATTTGCTCTCCGATTGCTTCGCAAAGCGGCTTGTCGATACCCAAGGTTGTTTCTTGCATCGCTTTTTCAATGGCTCTGATGATTTTTCCAACTTCAAATTCAACAACAGCGCCATCTCTTTTGACAACTTTCATGTGTCACACCCCTTTTGATCACAAATTTTTTTATAAAATTAATACTACATTTAGTATTATTGATAAGCTTGATACCTACATATTGTAGCACCATCAAACATGACTGTCTATATAAAACCCGCGAAAAAACACAAAAAAAACGAAGAAAAAAGTGTTGATTTTTCTTCGTTTACCACCATATATAGTTATATAGGACATAAGTACTAACTAGATATAGTCAATCTATTTTTTGCCCAACAGTCTAAACATGTTCTTTTTATATGCCTCAACACCCGGTTGGTCAAAAGGGTTAACGCCAAGTACGTAACCGCTAACACCACATGCCTTCATAAAGAAATACATGAGCTTTCCGAGGTTATAGGCATCTTGTTTTTCGATCGTAATGACAAGATTTGGGACGTTGCCATCCACGTGTGCTTCGAGTGTGCCTTTGAATGCGTTTTCATTGACATAGCTCATCGTCTTACCAGCAAGGTAATTAAGGCCGTCTAAATCGTCAGCTTCCAAGCCCAATACGATGTCTTTGTCCACCGCATCCACGCGTACCACTGTTTCGAAGACATGTCTAGGACCATCTTGAATCATCTGTCCCATGGAATGCAAATCTGTTGTATTATTCATCTTTGTTGGGAAAATGCCCTTGCCATCTTTGCCTTCGCTCTCGCCGAATAACTGCATCCACCATTCTGCTAAGAAAGCCATGGATGGTTCGTAGTTAACAAGAACTTCAATTGCCTTGCCTTTGTTATAGAGCACATTTCTAAGGAGTGCGTATTGATAACATGGGTTGTTATCAATATTTTCAACGGCAAACTCCGTTTGACCATCCAAAGCACCTTCCATAAAGGCATCGATATCGATACCAGCCGTAGCAATTGGCAAAAGCCCAACAGGTGTGATAACCGAGTAGCGTCCACCAACATTGGCAGGAATGACAAATGTTTCATAGCCATTTTTTGTAGCTAAGGCACGTAATGCGCCGCTTTTTTCATCAGTCGTTGCGAAAATTCGATTCACAGCGCCTTCGACGCCGTATTTTTTCTCTAATGCATTTTTAAGTACTCTGAAAGCGATCGCAGGCTCAGTCGTTGTACCAGATTTTGAGATGACATTGATGCAAACTGATTCTGTCTCGATCATTTCAAGTAGATCTGTCAAATAACTGCCGCTGATCTGATGACCAGCAAAATAGATCTTGGCCGTTTTTCTCTTTTCTTTAGGAAGTTCGTTATAAAAGCTATGCGTAAGTGCGTCAATCACCGTTTTTGCGCCAAGGTAAGAACCACCGATGCCTATTACGATGAGGACATCCGCCACCTCATTGATTTTTTTTGCAGCTATCTTGATACGATCAAATTCAGCTTTATCAAAATCAGAAGGGTAAGTGAGCCAACCAATAAAATCATTGCCAGCACCTTCGCCACCATGCAGTGAATTGTGCGCTGCTGTGATCATCGGTTTCAAATAGTCATATTCATGTTTTTTGATCATGGATTGATCAAAATCAAATTTTATTTTATGCATTGGAGTCTCCTTTTCATATCGAATCGAATGAAGTTAAGCATGAATCATCGCGTACATTGCTGCGCCTATAATTCCTGCATCGTTTTTAAGTTTCGCAATCTCCACTTTTGCATGTGGTGACGCTTTGAAATACTTAAGGTCTTCAAGTGACGCATTGACTTTATCGAGCAAGAAGTTGCCCGCCATTGAGATGCCCCCACCTAGTACCACGATCTCTGGATCAATGGCACAGACGATATTCATGATGCCGATGCTCAAGTATTTGACAAGTCTATCCACAACGTCACCAGCGACTGCATCGCCTGCTTTTGCCGCTTCGAAGATGACTTCTCCCGATATCTTGTCAATGTCGCCACCGACCATCTCCATCATGGCTGATACTCTACCTTTATCACGAATGAGGTATTTCGCATAGTGTATGATTGCAGTAGAAGACGCAAACGTTTCCAAACACCCGTTGCGACCGCAATTGCAGGTGTAGAGGCTCTCACCTATAATCATATGACCTAGCTCGGATCCAATACCGTGGTAACCTGAAACGACTTTGCCATCGACGAGAATGCCACCGCCAACGCCAGTTCCAAGGGTCAACATGACAGCGTCTTTATATCGGCCTTCCTGCGAAACTTGAAACTCTGCGACACCTGCAACCGTGGCATCGTTATCGATATAAATCGGCAATGCTGTTTTCTCGTTCAATTTTTCTCTAAGGGGTACGTTGTACCAACTCAAATTTACACATACGATGACGACGCCAGTATGGGGATCGGCAATGCCTGGAATCCCAATACCGATGCCTTTAACTGTTTCTGAAGTCGTGTTTTCACGAATAAGTGTTTCAATGACTTTGTAAATGTCTTCTATTACTGCATCGCTGCCACGTTCTCTGCCCGTCGGGACTGAAAGTTTTCTTATGATTTCACCTGCTCCGTTTACCAGCCCTCCGGCGATATTCGTGCCACCTAAATCGATACCAATGTACATTACTGCCTCCTAATGGATTAATTCATAACCCATTATACATCAATGCGTGCAATATTCCAAATGTCTTTCGCATATTCCAGAATCGTTCTGTCACTGCTGAATTTGCCCGACCCAGCGATATTCATCCAGCACTTTTTAGCCCACTTCAAACGGTCGCGATAATCGGTATCCACGCGTTTTTGTGCTTCCACATAACTGTCAAAATCTTTGAGGATGAAATAGTTGTCCGCTTTATGCCAAGATGC
>CAYLNI010000028.1:0-2631 GCA_964384705.1 uncultured Fusibacter sp. | reverse complement strand
CGTTATGGAGTTCTGCAAACATGCCAGTGCCGTCATCACTGAACGTACCATCAATCAAAGTATCAATAATTTTCTTGAGTCTTGGATGCGACTCATAAATCTCGCTCGGTTTATATGAATCCTTGATCGCTTCGAGTTCATCGACTTCGGCACCAAAGATGTAGTTGTTTTCTAGACCAGCTTCTTCAACGATCTCAACGTTCGCACCATCTAAAGTACCGATCGTTGGTGTACCATTTAACATGAATTTCATATTGCCCGTTCCTGAAGCTTCTTTACCTGCTGTTGAGATTTGCTCAGACAAGTCGGCTGCTGGGAATAATTTTTCTGCGTATGACACGCGATAATTTGATACAAACACGACTTTGATGCGACCCGCAACGTCTTTGTCTTCATTGACGCATTTAGCGATTTCATTGATGAATTTGATGATGCCTTTTGCCCTAAAGTAGCCAGGTGCCGCTTTTGCGCCAAAAATGAACGTTCTAGGTACAACATCGATGCCTGGATTTTCTTTGATGTCAAAGTAAAGGTTAAGAATTTGGAACGCATTTAAAAGTTGACGTTTGTATTCGTGAAGGCGCTTGATTTGAATGTCAAAGATCGAATCCGGATCAATGCTTATGCCTTCAGATGCAAGAATATATTCCGCCAACTGCTCTTTTTTCGTCTTTTTTATCGCCAGGAATTTTTCGAGAACTGATTGATCATCCGCAAATGATTCGAGACTACGAAGCGCGCTAAGATCAGTGATCCACTTGTCGCTGCCGAGCAAGTTTGTGATATAGCTTGAAAGTTCTTTGTTAGATAGAAGCAACCAGCGTCTTTGAGTGATGCCATTTGTCTTGTTTTGGAATCTATCTGGATAAAGTTCGTACCACTCTTTCAATTCTTGTGCTTTTAAAATATCCGTGTGAAGCGCCGCAACGCCGTTTGTCGCTTTTGTGCCGTAGATGGCGAGGTAAGCCATGTGGATCATATTGTCTTGAATGATTCTCATATGCTTAATTGAATCCTTCGTATTGCCATGTTCTTTAAGATCGTGAACAAACTGCTTATCGAGTTTGTCGATAATCTCGTAAACTCTTGGCAACAGTTCTTTATAAAAACCGACCCACCATTTCTCTAAAGCTTCATTTAAAATCGTATGGTTTGTGTAAGCAAACGTTTCTTGCGCAATATGCCACGCTTTTTTGAATGTCATGTGCTCTTCGTCCACTAAAATTCTAATGAGTTCTGGGATAGCAACGACAGGATGTGTGTCGTTGAGCTGTACCGCAACGAATTCAGGGAATTTGTCAAAATGCTTGCCATGCGTTATTTTAAATTTCTTTACGAGGTCTTGAAGCGAGGCAGATACGAAGAAGTACTGTTGCTTCAATCTCAAAATTTTACCTTCATTGGTTGAATCATTTGGATAGAGAACGCGTGAGATATCTTCCGCTCTATTTTTTGCAGTAACGGATTTGTCGTAATCTTGATCGTTGAACAAATCGAAATCAAAAGGTACAACCGGTTCAGACTTCCACAATCTCAAAGTGTTGATATTGTTTGTGCCATAACCGATAATTGGCGTGTCATACGGCACTGCAAGGATATCGCCATCTTCAAAGTGCACTGTCACAGCTTCTTCAATGCGTCTTATCGACCATGGATCGCCATTTTTTTGCCAGTGATCCGCTGACTCTTTTTGGAAACCATTTTCAAAATATTGCTTAAAAATACCAAAATCATAGCGGATGCCATAGCCTTGAAGTGGGACGTTCATTGTCGCCGCTGAATCTAAGAAACATGCCGCGAGTCTACCTAAGCCACCATTGCCAAGACCTGCATCCTCTTCTATTTCCTCAAGTGCATTTAGATTTATACCCAAGGCTTTTAGTTCTGTTTCGATGTCATGATACAAATTTAAATTCATCAAATTGTTACCAAGTGCTCGACCCATTAAGAACTCTGCAGAAAAGTAATACGCTTGCTTTTCTTTAGCATAAGTCTCTTTCGTTTTTTCCCAATTGTCAGCTAGATCAGACATGATCGCTTTTGAAAGGGCATAATAGATTTCTTGCTCTGAAGCATTTTCGAGATGTTTTCCGAATTCTGATTTCAGAAAAAACTTGATTTTATCGGTATATTGACTCATAGTATCCTCCTTGGAAACGTTACCATTTTTTTGTACAAAGAAATACGCATTACGCGTAACTATTGGGCACATTACTTGTACCTTGTTTCAACACATGACAAATGCCATGGTCATCTATAAGATAAAACGCTACAGTTTCAAGGGCTGCATCGTCTGTCTCTACTGAAATATTAAAACTGCTATCTGATTTTTCTACTGTAAAACGCGTCGTTTTAAACTGTCCCTCTTTGAAAGCCTGTGTTTCACCGTCATCATCGTAATACACATATTCCGCTTTATTTTCAACGTATCCGATGACAATCAAATGTGCCGTATCCAGTTTCGAGACCCTATTTTCAGGTTTAGTCACCACCATGAGTTTGTTTGGTCTCAAAAATATCGGAAATTCGTCCATAGCGAGTGGTACATAGTGAAAACCAGCTTGCATCTGTTCAAATGGCTTCGTTTCTATCGCTTCAAAGTGCTTGACGCCCCACAAAACCATAGATTCA
>CAYLNI010000027.1:21164-24796 GCA_964384705.1 uncultured Fusibacter sp. | reverse complement strand
AATGTACAAGTTAACCGCGGTTACAGAATCCAGTTTAACGGCGCAATTGGCCCATATAAAGGCGGCTTGCGTTTTCATCACACCGTTTATATCGGTATTATCAAGTTCCTAGGATTTGAACAAATTTTCAAGAACGCATTGACTGGCCTTCCTATTGGTGGCGGTAAAGGCGGTTCGGATTTTGATCCTAAAGGTAAGTCAAATGATGAAATTATGAGATTTTGTCAAAGCTTCATGATGGAACTTTATAGGCATATTGGTCCTGATATTGACGTTCCTGCTGGAGACATTGGCGTTGGTGGTCGTGAGATTGGCTATTTATTTGGTCAATATAGACGCATCAGAGGCGCCTTTGAAAATGGCGTACTTACAGGCAAAGGACTCTCATATGGCGGCTCATTAGCGCGTACGGAAGCTACTGGTTATGGTCTCAGCTACTTTGTCGAAGAAATGCTAAAGACTAAAGGTCAAAGCTTTGAAGGCAAACGCGTTGTCATTTCAGGCTCTGGTAACGTTGCGACTTATGCTTGTCAAAAAGTGACTCAACTTGGTGGAAAAGTCATCGCAATGTCGGATTCTGACGGCTATATCTTTGATGAAGCCGGCATCAATTTTGAAGATATCAGACGTATCAAAGAAGTCAATCGCGCTAGAATCAGCTCGTATCTGGAGACGCATCCAAATGCGAGTTATAAAGAAGGCTTTAGCAATATTTGGTCCCTTAAATGTGACATCGCTCTCCCCTGTGCCACTCAAAATGATATCTTGATTGAACAAGCAAAAACATTGGTTGCCAATGGTGTCATCGCCGTTGGTGAAGGTGCAAACATGCCATGTTCCAATGAAGCGATCAAGTATTTTCTTGAAGAAGGTATTTTGGTTGCACCTGCAAAAGCTGCAAATGCAGGTGGCGTTGCGACTTCAGCATTAGAGATGAGTCAAAACTCTACGCGTTATCACTGGTCCTTTGAAGAAGTTGATGAAAAACTCAAAAACATCATGATCACGATTCATAAAAATGCAGAAAAAGCCGCAAAAGATTATGGCTTTGGTTATAACCTCGTTGCAGGCGCTAACATCGCTGGCTTTGTGAAAGTTGCAGATGCTATGATGGCTCAAGGCGATTATTAAATATAGAAGTTGTATAATTTCCAAATAAGTCATGAAATCGTATTTTCAAAATTAAATTATAAAGGGACACAATCACTGATTTTAAATCAAATGATTGTGTCCCTTTTCTACTGTGTTTTAATCCTGTGTGATTCCTTTGCGACGCTAGATACACCAGATTCTAATGCAGCTTTGTACACTGCTTCTGCGACCTTCACACCAATTTCTTTGTTTAGCGCTGATGGTATGATGTACGATTCGCATAATGCATCTGGTGTTACAAGATCCGCGATAGCATGGACTGCTGCTATTTTCATCGCTTCATTGATATCCGATGCGCGTGCATCGAGTGCCCCTCTGAAGATGCCAGGGAATGCTAAAACATTATTGATTTGGTTCGGGAAATCCGATCGGCCAGTGCCCACGATGCGCGCGCCAGCTTCAAGTGCGAGATCAGGCATGATCTCTGGATCAGGATTGGCCATGGCAAATACGATGGCGTCGTGATTCATGGTTCTTACCATGTCCTGTGTCACCGCATCCTTGCTTGAAACACCGATAAAGACATCGGCGCCAATCATAGCATCAGCAAGTGTGCCCTCATCAAAATTGGGATTGGTGATCAAGGCGATTTCATCTTGTACCCAGTTTTTCTGTGGTACTTTACGGCTGAGTATGCCTTTTCTATCACACGACAAGATATTTTTTGCACCTAAGTCAACGAGCATTCTTGCGATGGCATTGCCTGCGGATCCGGCACCGTTGATGACAATTTTGATCGATTCTAGGCGTTTGTCTACAATTTTGAGAGCGTTGATGAGTGCTGCACTGACGACGATTGCCGTTCCGTGTTGGTCATCGTGAAATACAGGAATATCCAATAACTCTTTGAGTTTTCTTTCCACTTCGACACAACGCGGCGAAGAAATATCTTCCAGATTGATGCCACCAAAGACAGGTGCAATTTGAACGACCGTGTTAACGATGGTATCCACGTCTTGCGATTCGATGCAGATTGGGAACGCGTCGACATTTGCAAAGGCTTTGAATAAAATAGCTTTGCCTTCCATGACTGGAATTGCAGCTTTGGCACCGATATTTCCAAGGCCTAAAACCGCTGAACCATCTGATACGACAGCGACTAAATTGCCTTTTGCCGTGTATTTATAAACGTCATCAGGCGTCTGAGCGATTTTGCGACATGGTTCGGCAACACCAGGCGTATAAGCAGTTGAAAGATCATCACGTGTCTCGAGTTTAACTTTGCTTACGACTTCGATTTTTCCTTTAGCGCTTTCGTGAAGTTCGAGCGCACGTTCGTTAAAATTCATAGATAGCTCCTTAAAAAGTTTATAGAGTATAGTCGATACAGTTGTTATTGAAATTCAGTAAATACAGATTCATAGTTGCAAAAGGTTTATATGTTTAAAGTGATACCAAATCAGCTTTTATCAATGCGTGTAGTGATTTAATAACACCAAATTTCGAGTGTTCGTACGTAAGGCCACCTTGAAAATAAGCGATGTACGGCGGCCTGATCTGCGCATCGGCGCTCAATTCAATCGATGATCCTTGGACAAATGCGCCTGCGGCCATGATGACGTCGCTGCTGTATCCTGGCATTGCCCAAGGTTCTGGCGTCACGAAGCTATCGATTGGCGAGGCGGATTGAATCCCCCTGCAAAAGGCGATGACTTTCTCTGCATCACCAAATTCTACCGCTTGAATGATGTCGCTGCGCGATGCTTCAGGCGATGGATTGACTTTGTAACCCAGTGATTCATAGACGCTTGAACATAAAATTGCGCCTTTTAACGCACCGGAGACGACTTTTGGCGCCATGAAAAAGCCCTGTAGGATTGGTCGTGTTTGTCCGAATGTCAAACCACATTCTTTGCCTATTCCAGGAGATGTCAGACGTCCTGCAACCTGTTCGATGAGGTGCTCTTTGCCGACAATGTAACCCCCGCTAAGTGCGAGACCACCACCTGGATTCTTGATGAGGCTGCCAGCCATGAGATCGGCTCCAACGTCAGTGGGTTCAAGGTATTCAAGGAATTCGCCATAACAGTTGTCCACCATGACGATACAATCAGGGTTTCTTTTTTTAACGGTTTCTATGACTTTCCCGATCTCTTCGATCGTCAGTCCCCTTCTCCATGAATAGCCTGCAGAGCGCTGAATATAAACGACCTGAGGTGGTGTGGTCTCTATTTGCATTTTTATAGATTCATAATCAAAGGCACCATTGGACAACAGATTGATTTCATCGTAGATGACGCCAATATCCATCAATGAGAGCGCATTTGATGGCGATAAGCCGATGACTTTCTCTAAGGTGTCGTAAGGGCGACCTGTTATGCTCAGAAGCTTGTGACCAGGTCTTAAAACGCCTGTGAGCATCAACGTAAGTGCATGTGTCCCTGAGACGATAATCGGTCTCACGATAGCATCCTCTGTGCCAAAGACCATTTTGTAGACATTTTCCACGGCTTCCCTGCCACTATCGTCATACCCGTCGC
>CAYLNI010000027.1:17968-21116 GCA_964384705.1 uncultured Fusibacter sp. | reverse complement strand
TCTGATAGGCGGTTTTCCTGCATGGCGTGTAGCACTTTGAGTTGGTTGTATTCGGCGATGTCATCGATTTGTTTGAATTGACTCAAAATGCGCATTTCACATGACTCGACGTACTTTACCACGTCCTGTCCGACGCCTAATTTTTCATAATAGCTGTACTTTGAAAGCATGGATCCTCCTACTTGATGTCTGCTTAATGTCTGCTTAATGTCTACTTGATTACGTTCAGTGCATTGATTAGCATTGGTATGATCTGTTTTTTACGCGACACCATATTGTCAATAAAAGTACCCTGTTCAACGCGCTTGCCAAAGGCGAGCGTGAGTAGCATGTCGTGCTTGCTTTCGAAAAGTGTGTAGGAGCCTTCTTTAATGATATCGGTTATGAGCATGAGTGTTAAGTAATGGTCGCGCCCGTCATGAATGGATTGGATCAGATTGATGTAGTTTTCCTTTTGAGCGAGAATCTCTTCAAAATCGAGTGTAAAGACTTGAGAAATGCCTATTTTATAGCCATCCAATATGAATTCTTTAAAATCCGTATAAAAGACATCCTTTTCAGTTCGACCTTCCAAGGAAGTGCCACTTTTAAACATCTCTAGGGCATATTGATGCAGGTCAACTCCTGCAATCGCTTTAAGTTCTGTCAAAGCATGCTCGTCGAAATACGTCGTTGTAGGCGATTTTAAGAACAAAGTATCTGAGACGATGCCAGATAACATAAGGCCTGCTAAGCTTTGAGGAATCTCGATACCAGCTTCCTTGAACAGTTGAAAAATGATCGTATTGGTACTGCCCACAGGCATGTTTCTGAAGCTGATCGGCATCGCAGTATAGATATCACCTATTTTGTGGTGATCGATGATCTCGAGAACCTCTGCTTCATTGAGACCGTCAGCTGACTGGGCGTATTCGTTGTGGTCAACTAAGATGACATTTTTTTTGCTAGGGTTCAAGAAGTGTCTGCGGCCGATAATACCAAGGTATTTGCCTTTATCATCGACAATTGGAAACTTTGAATGCTTGGAAGACTGAATAATCTCTTTACAGTTTTCTAGGTATTCGTCCACTTTGAATTTTGTAAGGTGTTCGCTATTCATGATCGTGTTGATGAAGTTGGTTTGATTGATCAGTTTTGATGTCGCGTAGGTGTCATAAGACGTACGTAAAATGTTGACGCCGCTCACTTTTGCCTTGTCGACGATGATTTCCGGTATTTCAAGATCGCCTGTTATGATGATGAGCTGTGCATTCATGGCGATGGCGTGTTCAATCAAGTCGTATCGATCGCCTGTTATGACGATGGAATCCGATTCGATGCGCTGTTGCTTGATGATGGTGCTATCGTGAAACGCCGTGATGACGATGTGTCCATTGACATCACTGTGTCCGTAGTTTAATATTTCAGCATTTAAATCCTGTTTGATGTTGTTAAATGTCGTCCGAATCGCGTGATAATCGCCGTTGATCGTGTTCATGGCGATATCCTTCATCGTGACGATGCCTATGAGTATGCCTTCAGGATCGACGATTGGCAGTGTACGGATCTTGTGTGCATTCATATGATGATAGGCTTTTAAGATAGAATTGGATGGTTCAAGCGGTATGATTCTGTCGTAATCGAGGTCTTTAAGTTGAATTTTCACGTTGTCGATCAATCGTGGTGTCTCAAAGCCAAAATGTTTGAGGACAAAATCGGTTTCTTTTGTGATTTCGCCCAGGATGCAGGGCTCAGCGTTTTGACCAACTGTATTTTTTAAGTAAGATAAGGCGATAGCAGATGTGACACTATCTGTATCTGGATTTTTATGACCAAAAATAAGTATTTTTTCTTCCATATTTACACGCCCCTTTCCTTGTTCAACAAACATTATAACATAAAAAAGGATGCCTAAGCATCCTCTATAACTGATTTTACATAACTTTCACATGTTTACGGCGTTCTCGTAAAATTGGCATTACTTCTTAGTGACTGTATCGAGCACTAGAGAAATCATATCGCCAAAAGTGCGCTCGCGCTCTTCTGCAGACGTTTCTTCTTGTGTGACGAGCGAATCGCTGACAGTCAATACGCAAAGTGCTTGTGCCTTGTATTTAGCTGCCAATGTGTAAAGCTCTGCAGCTTCCATCTCAACGGCTAAGATATTGTAATCGACGAGCTTTTCATTGCGATTGCTGTTGTAATCGTCGTAGAAGCTATCTTCTGATAAGATGTTGCCAACGTGTACTTTTTGACCTTTTTCAAGTGCTGTCATGTAAGTGTTGTGAAGCAAATCGAAATCTGCGATTGCAGCGTAGTTGACCGTCCCAAAACGTCTGTTGTTAAGGTTCGCTGTCGTGCTAGCGCCTTGAGCTAAGATGACGTCTCTGATCTTAACATGTGGTTGCATAGCGCCGCAAGAACCAACGCGGATCAATTTTTTAACATCATAGAATCTAAGGAGTTCGTTGACGTAGATCGATAGTGACGGCATGCCCATACCAGTTCCTTGAACAGAGACGCGAACGCCTTTATATGTGCCGGTATAGCCGAACATTCCTCTTACTTGATTGTAACAAACTGGATTTTCAAGGAAAGTCTCTGCAATATATTTAGCTCTAAGCGGGTCGCCTGGAAGAAGAACGATATCTGCGATATCTCCGAGTTTTGCATTGATATGTGTACTCAATTTTTTGCACCTCCAAATTTTATTAAACATCACTTTTAAAGTAATTATACATTTTCCATAATTATATCAGATAAATAAACGTATGACTATGTAAGGTTACACAGTGGAAGACGCATTCATGACTATTATACCCACAAAAATTTAGAAGAACCTCCCATATGAATAGAATAGACTATCATAATGAGAGGTTCATATGCTTTTTAGAAGCACTTAATGCTTAAAGTTTATAAAGTGTGCTGTTTTTCTCATGAGCAGATGCGAGCATGAGTTTGATGCGGTTGATTTGGTTGACTTCACTAGCACCAGGATCATAATCAATAGCGACGATGTTGGATGCAGGATAACTATGCTTGAGTTCCTTGATCATCCCCTTGCCCGTGATGTGGTTTGGCAGACAAGCAAATGGCTGCATGCAGACGATGTTGTCGACACCACTATGGATGAGCTCGACCATTTCAGCCGTCAAGAACCAGCCTTCTC
>CAYLNI010000027.1:13707-17958 GCA_964384705.1 uncultured Fusibacter sp. | reverse complement strand
AGGAGAAGGCTGGTTCTTGACCGCTGAAATGGTCAAGAACCAGCCTTCTCCTGATTGATTACATAGTGAGAGATGTGGTTCGGCGAGTTTTGCCAACTCCTTGATATGCTTAGGATGTTCAAAACGCGTGCTTGCTTTAAGCGCATCAACCATTGGCTTTCTATAGTATTCAATGAGACCAATAAGGACTTCGCTAGTGATGCGTCCCTTTAGTGACCCCGATAAATATTTATGCTTGACGACGCTGTTGTATGCCGTATAAGCGAAGAAATCCACAAGGTCCGGCATAACCGCTTCTGCGCCTTCGCGTTCAACGAGGTCCACAATGTTATTGTTGGCAGTTGGATGGAATTTTACGAGAATCTCCCCTACGAGGCCAACTTTTGGCTTTTTAATATCAAGAAGTGGCAGCGCATCAAAATCAGCGACGATGCCTTTGACCGTTTTCGTGAAGCTTCTTCGATCCCCCTTGTAAAGCGATGACTTACACACTTCAACCCATTTATCGTATAACTCTGTCGCAGCACCTTTGGTCACTTCATACGGTCTCGTTTTATACAAGACACGCATCAATAAATCTCCGTAAAGGATGCTTTGAACCAATTTTTCGACAACTGGTTTTGTGAGCTGGAAGCCTGGATTGGATTCTAGACCTAAAGCATTTAAACTGATGACAGGTATATGCGCCATTTTTGCGCTCGTCAAAGCTTGTCTGATAAAGGCAATGTAGTTCGTTGCGCGACAACCACCACCCGTCTGTGTGATGATCAGTGCAGTCTTGTCAAGGTCGTATTTGCCCGAATTCAAAGCTTTCATCATTTGACCGACGACGAGTATCGATGGAAAACACGCGTCGTTGTTGACGTATTTAAGGCCTTCATCGATGGCTTCGGTATCTATGGACGGTAAGACTTCCAAATTGAGGCCTTCCGGTTTAAGAGCGCTTTCGATAAATTGGAAATGGATCGGTGACATTTGTGGTACTAAAATCGTATGTGTCTTTCTCATCTCTTCAGTAAAGACGATGCGTGCAGGTATCGCAGGTGCGATTTCAGGTATAAAGCATCTTTTGTCGCGTTCGCCTATCGCAGCTATCAGAGAGCGAATTCTAATTCTGATGGCGCCTAGGTTGTTGATCTCGTCTATTTTTAAGAGTGTACAAATCTTGCCAGTCTGCTCTAAAAGCTCTTTGACTTGATCCGAAGTGACAGCATCTAAGCCGCAACCAAATGAATTCAGTTGAACAAGCTCTAGATTGCTTTGCTTAGAGACATATGATGCAGCAGCATAAAGCCTTGTGTGGTAAACCCATTGATCGACGACGCGAAGTGGCCTAGTTATATCGTCTAGATGTGCGATGGCGTCTTCCGATAACACAGCAAAGCCATAAGATTTGATGAGTTCAGGAATCCCATGGTTGATCTCGTGATCGATATGATATGGACGGCCCGCAAGGACGATGCCTTTGATTTGGTGGGTTTCAATATATTTAAGTGCTAGTTCACCTTGTTGTCTGACATCTGACATATATACTTTTTGTGCTTCATACCCTTTGTCAACAGCAGCATAAATCTCGGCTTTGCTCAATCCCCATGATTTTAATTCTTCTGATAAGCGTTTTTTCATACGATCTGGTGAATCAATTGGTAAGAAAGGATGTGAGTACGAAATGTTCTTGTTCTTGATGTGGTCTATGTTTGTGTGTATCGTCTCAGGATAAGATGTGACAACCGGGCAATTGTAATGGTTGTTGGCATTTTGATCCTCCTTGGTATTGTAAGGAATACATGGATAGAAAATGCGATCCACTTTACGGTTAATCAGATCTTCGATGTGGCCATGAACCAGTTTTGCTGGATAGCATACACTTTCTGACGGTATCGTTTCCATGCCCATTTCATAGATTTTTCTAGAAGTGCGCGTCGACAACTCTACTCTGTATCCAAGGGTCGTAAAAAATGCGGCCCAAAACGGATAGTCTTCATAAATATTGAGAACACGTGGTATGCCAATCGTGCCTCTGACGGCTTCCTTACGGGATAAAACAGGATAATCGAACACGCGATTGTATTTGTACTCGTAAAGGTTTGGCAGATCATTTGTAACGACGATTTCGCCAGCACCTCTCTCACAACGATTTCCAGAGATGTAATGTCTATTGTCCGAGAAATGGTTGACAGTGAGTTGACAATGGTTGCCACAAAGTGTGCAGCGTTTGGACTCCGTCGTCGTTGTAAAACTGTTGATGGCATCGCCAGTAAGCATTTCTGTTACATAAGTATCGTCATGTCGTTCTTTTGAGATCAGTGCGGCGCCGAAAGCACCCATGATACCAGCGATATCTGGACGCACAACTTCTCTGCCAGACACTCTTTCAAGGGCTCTTAATACAGCGTCGTTGTAAAATGTGCCGCCTTGAACGACTATCTTTTCTCCGAGGTCTTCAACTGAACGCATCCTTATAACTTTAAAGAGGGCATTCTTAACAACGGACATCGAAATACCCGCTGAAATATCGCCTACTGTAGCCCCTTCTTTTTGCGCTTGTTTGACTCTTGAGTTCATGAAAACTGTGCAGCGCGTACCTAAATCAACTGGGTTTTCAGACATGAGTCCGAGCTTTGAGAAATCTTGTATGCTGTGGTTTACCGAATTTGCAAAGGTTTCGATAAATGAGCCACAACCCGACGAACACGCCTCGTTGAGCATGATCGAGTTGATGACGCCATCGTTGATGCGCAAGCTCTTCATGTCTTGGCCGCCGATGTCTAGGATGGAATCCACGCCTGGTAAAAAGAATTCAGCACCTTTATAGTGTGCAACAGTTTCAATTTCACCATGGTCGATTTTAAGGGCAGCTTTAATCAAGCTTTCACCATAACCAGTGACTGTGCCATATACGACATGGGCATCTTCGTTTAATGATTGATGAAGCTTCTGAAGTGCGATAATCGTCGTGCGAAGCGGATTGCCTTCATTGGAACCATAATGTGAGTAAACCAGACGGCTTTCTGAATCAATCACGGCGATTTTGGTCGTCGTAGACCCAGCATCTATGCCAAGATAAAGATTGCCATGCGCATCAGCAAGATCACTTTTCACCACTTTGTGTTTTGAATGGCGTTCTTTAAAGGCTTCATAATCCGCCTCTGATTCGAAGAGTTGATCGAGTTGATCATTTGAATCTGGACCTTCACAATAGATGTTTGGCATGCGGTCATAAATACATTTCATCTCAATAGATTCCGTTGTACTCGAGGATAACGCGGCGCCAAGTGCCACAAAATATTGTGTATTTTCAAGTGTGACGATTTCTTCGTCATTAAGGTTAAGTGTCACTTCAAATCGCTTCTTGAGTTCAGAAAGAAATGAAAGTGGTCCACCTAAAAAAGCCACCCTACCACGTATGGGTTTGCCACACGCAAGGCCGCTGATCGTTTGATTCACAACTGCTTGAAGGACGGAAGCCGCTATGTCTTCTCTCGAAGCCCCTTCGTTGAGCAATGGTTGAATATCCGTTTTAGCAAACACACCACAGCGTGAGGCAATCGGATAAATTTCTTTATGGTTTTTCGCCAAATTGTTGAGTCCATCTGCATCGGTTTTAAGGAGTGATGACATCTGATCGATGAACGACCCTGTTCCGCCTGCGCAAGTACCATTCATGCGCTGCTCAATCGTCGTTCCAAAGTACATGATCTTTGCATCTTCACCACCGAGTTCGATTGCGACGTCGGTCTCTGGCGCGTATTTTTTGATTGCTTTTGAACAAGCGACAACTTCTTGAATAAAACCTACTTTTAAACTTTCAGCAAGGCCTAATCCTGCTGAGCCTGTCACCATGAGTTTAAGTGTTGCGTTGCTGAGTGTGCTCTTTGCATCTTCAAATAATGCTTTTACTGTGTTTTTAACATCTGAAAAATGACGGCGATAATCTTTGAATATAATGGTGTTGTTTTCGTCTAAAATAATCATTTTGACGGTTGTAGAACCTACGTCTACGCCTACGTTGTAAGTATGAATCATATTGACACCTCGGTCAGCTGTTATTGTTGCAATTCAAGTAGAAACTATTATTATTATAGTCCTTTTTTGAAAATATGAAATAGAAATTTTTTCTATATTTGAAATAGAAAAGACATGAGTCTTGTCTCATGTCTTTTTTGTCTAAAACTTGGTGTTTCCAAGTCTCATCAAAGCATCTTATTTTCAATTCTTTGTGCTAATATAGTCATTGCATTTTGTCTTGGG
>CAYLNI010000027.1:13383-13679 GCA_964384705.1 uncultured Fusibacter sp. | reverse complement strand
CATTTAGTAGATTGATAAAATCCAGCTCAAATAGAAAATCTGTTACCTTTTTCTCTGCAAAATACGTTTCGCAAAGCTTTGTAAACATCTCTATGACTGCTGGTTTTGCACTTAGTGTCTTCTTATGGAGCACGACGACAAAACTGTTGTGTCCATGTGAATAGACTTCATCTTCAAGGTTAAGCGCATTTTCAATTTCTCTATTTAGGCCTTTGATTAACGTGATATCCCTGACATTGGTTTCTGACTGCGTTGGATTGTTTTTATTGTATACGAGAATCAGTCCAATCAGCAAT
>CAYLNI010000027.1:7542-13356 GCA_964384705.1 uncultured Fusibacter sp. | reverse complement strand
ACTGTAAAGTGACGTTTCGATTTGTTTTGGCGAACTGGTTGGCAACGTCTTAGACGTTTCTATGAACTTGATATGCGCCATCAACTTCAGTTTGACATATTCATCGTCAAAAGGTTTTAAAATATAGTCGTTTGCACCTACTCGGATGGCTCTAATAAATGATTTGCGTGTATTAATACTCGTCGCTATGATGACGACGAGATTTGGATTGATTTCCTTTAATTTTGAAATGAGTTCATAACCATCTTCAGAGCCTAGATTTACATCGATGATGATCATATCCAGTATTGACTGCAAGTTACCAACTCGGTTGATTGCTTCATAAGAAGTCGAAGCAGTGATGACTTCAACCGGTATGCCTTCCAGCAATTTTCTGATTCGATAAACCGTTGTCGCATTGATGTCAATTACCATGATATTGGTCATCAGAATCCCCCTTTGTGTGATACCTTTAGAAAAAAATGTATTTACACATATTATATATGATTCATGACAAAAAGTTAACCAAATAAATCAGATACCGGTCACAAATAGTTGTAAAAAAATAACTGGTATACATAATAATATTATGCAAACCAGTTGATTGATTGAGGAAATCACATAATTATGCAATTGCCATATTTAATAATCAGATTGACTTGTCTTACTTTGATTTGCGATGTCGATGGATGCAGAAGCGCCAATACGCGTTGCACCGGCTTCGATAAATGCCATCGCCGTCTCATAATCTCTTACGCCGCCTGAAGCTTTAACTTCAAGCGCATCGCCAACTGTTTGCTTCATAAGTTTAACGTCTTCAACTGTGGCGCCGCCTGTGCTGAACCCTGTAGACGTCTTAACGAACTGTGCACCTGCTGCTTTTGAAAGCTCACACGCTTTGACAATTTCATCTTTTGTTAAAAGGCATGTTTCAAGGATGACTTTTAAGATGGCTTTGCCTCGGATCGCCTCTACGACAGCTGCAATATCCGCCTGTACATAATCGTATTTTTGATCTTTTAATGCGGATACGTTGAGAACCATATCGATTTCGTTAGCGCCATCTTCAACAGCTTTGCGCGCTTCAGCAGCTTTGATGAACGAAGTGCTTGCACCAAATGGAAAACCGATGACAGAAGTCACTTTTACGTCCGTTCCTTCGAGTTGCTTTGCAACTAGAGATACGAAATATGGGTTGACACAGACTGAAAAAAAGCCATATTCTTTCGCTTCATCACATATTTTGATGACATCTGCATCGGTGATGTTCGGTTTGAGTATGGTATGGTCAATTGTTTTTGCTATGTTCATATCATTCACCTCGTTTTATTATGGAAATTGCATAATTACCTTTTAAGTTGTAAAATTCCGTTTATCAATTTGACAATGGAACAATCAAGCCGTTTTGATAAATGAAATTCATACAATATGGAATTATGCAATTTCCTCATTTTCATGTTTATCATATCGAATTGATACCCAAACGTCAAATTAGAAACAAGTTTTTTATAAACAGTTAACAACAGTTTTTTTTTGAGAAGTGCTTTATTTGGTATAAACGGCTTCCTGAAGCGTCGCAATATATGGCAAGTTTCTATAACGCTCTGCGTAATCGATACCATATCCAACGATAAACTCATCTGGAATGTGATAGCCGATGTATTTTACAGACAATTGTGCGATACGTCTTTCAGGCTTGTCGAGTAAAGTACAAATTTCAAGGCTTCTTGGTTTTCTAGAACGGAAATTCTCAATGAGGTACTTCAGCGTCAATCCAGTATCGATAATGTCTTCGATGATGATGACATCTTTGCCCTCAATGCTGTAATCCAGATCCTTCAATATTTTGACCACACCTGAACTTTCAGTTGAATGGCCATAGCTTGAAGCGGCGATAAAATCTATCTGAATTGGAAAGCTTATCTCTCTCATCAAGTCGCACATGAATACGTTTGCGCCTTTCAAAACGCCGATAAGCAATAAGTCTTTACCTTCATAATCGGCAGAGATTCTAGTGGCTAGTTCTTTGACTTTCGCTTTTAAATCCGCCTCAGAAAAAAGAATATCTTTTACGTCATTTTTCATTTGTTTTCTCCTTAAATCTTACATATTCCGATGTATCCACACGGATTCACCGTAATAATAATATCACAAATGCTAACGTATAAAAATAAATTCTTTTTCACCCACTTTAATTGAGTCGCCGTTTTCGATGGCGGTTTCTCCCATTAATCGTTTGCCATTTACATAGGTCCCATTTGTTGATTTAAGATCCTTGATCTTCATCTGATAGCCTTCTTTATAGACGATGGCATGCTTGCGACTGACGGACGCCACATCTAAAAATACGTTGTTGCATGCATCCCTACCAACTGTATTGTGATCAAAATAGAGTTTGTGACTTTCAAGCGGGTTCGCTTTATTGAGCAAAATGGGATACGACGCATTATGAGATGTAATCGATGAAGAGGATTCAGCTACTGTAAAACTTTTTGGCGTCTTAAAAAGTTTCCAAGGACGCTTGGCAGATTGTCTATCCGGTTCGTTTTTTTGGAGTAAATCATAGAGTCCTTCTAGGGAGAAACTTTGAAGGGTTAACAAATCAAATGTAAAATCACTCAGGATCACAATATGTTTGATAACACCTGACTCTATGAGTGCGTGCCTGATGAGATCCGTTGAACCGTAAGGGCTGTTATAGCTTTTGTCAGGAATATATCGCCAGACAAAATCGTCCAGCAATGGATCGAAATAGACGTTCTGCGGTGAAAAATCCACGCGTTTTATGGTAAGCAGGTGTTCTTTACAGATTTGGTCGAGTCTTATGATTGCTTCAACGAGGCCAATCATTTGTTGCTTTTGAAAATAATTCAGCGTCAATAGATCTTGCACGGTTTGTACGCGCTCATCCTCAAGGTAGTTAATGTACCTTATGGCATCATCTTGCGAGGCATCTAAATGATAGTCTTGGAACACTTTCAAACACGAGTGTTGCAACATTTCAGATTCAAATGTCATAAAATTGCTTTGTAAGATAGGTCGTCTCGTCATAGCATCGTCACGGCGTTGTAAAGAGTTCATTGATCTGATTGTTTTCTTTGATGCCTTCTGTCAGTTCTGTAAAAAAGGATACGGCAAAGCTCCTAAAGAGAAAAGCTAATCCTATAAGGACCGCTATGATGATGACAATCTCAATCGTGCCCATCCCCTCTTCTTTTTTTAAAAAGTTTGTCGATAGTGATTCTTTAAGTTCGAATAAAATTTCATAAAGTTTTAGTGTCATAGTTTCATCCTTTCTGTTTTAAAGTATCATGATAATTGGCGTCAAAACGACTATAATGACGCTGATGAGGGATAACATGAGTAAAAAAGTGAGCTGAATGGTGACGGATTCCGACTTTTTTCGAACGCGGATGAGTTTCATTTGCCAAAGTTCATCGTGATATTTTTCAAGTGCCGCAATCGTGCTTAAACTCCCCGTGATGTGAAATTGATTGATCAGACGGACAAAGCGCCATATCTCTTTTCTGTCTTGAAGTGTTGCATATTGGTTCAATGCCTGTACGGCACTACTTGAAACGGCGATTTGCCTGTGTAGCATGTCATCACAACATTGGGTGGATAGTGTCAGTCTAAGCGCTTTTTCCAGCGTGATTCCCGCCCCATAGTTGATGAGAAATTCCTGAATAAAGTGAGATAATTCTGCTTCAAAGGGTAAGATAATCGCTTTTTTCTTATATATTCCTGCTTTGTCGAGCCATGTTAGGCACTTAGCTCGTTTTGACTCGATTTTTTGCATAGCATTTGATATAAATTTCGATTTTAGTATGGTTGACTCAATTTTGTTATTTGCAGTATCAATGAGTTGCTTTAAATTCATAATGACCTCATATCTTAAATGTGATGATGTGTTCAGAGATGAGCTTCATGGCGACAATCAAGCTAAGTGCAAACGTCATGACCACTCTTCCTATTGTTGTCTGATACAAAATCGTCATATAGTCTGGTGATGAGAGTCTTATAAATAGCACAATGCACATAGGTGCAAGACACAAAATCGTTTGTTCCAGTTTTTTTTGATAGATGACCATCTCGATCTCATTGTTCACTTTGTGTTTCATATAGAGCTTGTCGATGGTGATCCCTGTGATGATAGATGGGTTCGATCCGGTCTCTTTGCTGAGCTGCATCATTCTTGAAAAAAGCGTGGCTTCATAGATGGGAAAAGCGTCACAGACGCTTTGATACAATAACTCACCGCGTAAACCCATCTGTATCGAATGACTTAGTTTGATGATGGTTTTACTCGAATAGTTACTATCGTTTTGCAGCATTTTTGATGAGGCGATGACAGAACTTTCAAACCCCATACCGATGCACAAATTGGAATTGATTTGATTCAGAAAATCGATAAAGGCATCTAAGTAGTGCCCATCCAAGTTTTTGAGATAGTATGGCCTTTTCATGACAACGATATAGAAAAGTGACAGACACAGTACCAAAAGGATCAAGCTGTCATAGAAACAAATGACGGAGAGGCTAATAAACAATAAATCGAATAAGATTCTGAACCAATCAAGCGTTTCAAGTTTGTGATTATTGCTTCGCATCAAAGTACCTCCTCAATTTTGATTGGTTCAAAATCTTCTTTATCATGTCTTCAAATTGAAGGTTCTGATCGACTTCACAGACATAAACTGAGTTGAGGACATAATCCGATGTGCCCTTGACCACTTCAGATATCTGCGATACAATCCGCCTTCCGTCAGGTAACTTTTCAAGGAAAATTAAGAAATCAATCGCTGATATAATCTGCTTGCGGATGAGCAGATGGTTGATGGCGCTGTAACTGCTTGCTATGACTTCAAGGCGTGTCAACATGTCCATGGGTGAATTGCTATGTCCTGTAGATAGTGAGCCGTCATGCCCAGTATTCATGGCTTGAAGCATATCTATGACTTCATCGCCCCTTACCTCGCCTACTATGATGCGATCTGGCCGCATACGGAGTGCGTTTTTTATCAAATGACTCATGTCTATGGCAGTGTTGGCTTGATGTGATTTGCGCGTTTCCATGGCAACGACGTTTTCATGATGACAAAGAGATATTTCGGCAGCATCTTCTATAGTTACGATACGTGCGTTTCGATCGATGAATGAAGACAGGCAATTGAGTAACGTCGTCTTACCTGAACCTGTGCTGCCACAGATAAAAAGGTTGAATTTACAGGTTATGAGACACTCAAACAAATTTGAAATGGCTTGTGTGAACATACCAGATGCCATGAGTTCTGCGCTGTCACTCAATGCTTTTTTAAATTTTCGGATCGTAATAACTGGGCCATTCAATGCAACGGGATCCAGGATGATGTTGACTCGAGACCCATCATTCAAACGTGCATCCAGAGTTGGTGACCCTAAGTTGACTTCCCGACCGACTTGCGCACTAATTTTGTGAATCAGTTGCATGATTTGATCCTTGCTTTCAAATACCAAGTCGCTTTTATAGAGGCGACCATGGCGTTCAATGAAAATGGCATCCATGCCATTGATCATAATCTCGGTTATGTCAGAGTCTTCAAGTAAAGGCTGTATGATATCGTAACCAAAAATTGAATGATAGACCTTTTGATAGAGCGTTTTTTTAGCTTCCGTTCCAAGTTCAGACATAGCGCTGATTTTACTTTGAATGGCGTCCTTGACGAGCGCTTCCTGAAAATCGACGATCTCATCCAGTATTGCCTTCTTGATCGATTCAATTTCAAGATAGCGCGTCATAAGTCATCACCTCGAATCGTTTGGTTTTCAGTCGGCGGCGAAGATGTGGCTCCAACT
>CAYLNI010000027.1:4877-7508 GCA_964384705.1 uncultured Fusibacter sp. | reverse complement strand
GAATGACCGTGTCCGATAGGTCCATGAGCGCACCATCAAGCGTGCCTTTTAGAGGTGAAGATACAACAAGAATGCGATTTGATTCTTTGAGTCGATTGATAAAGACGATAAGATCAGATATTGGTGGGTTTAAATGGTCATGGATATTCGTAATCACGTCTAAATTCGCCTGATTTGAGACTTTAACTGATAATCGGGTAAGGCTGTCAAAAAGTGAAAAGCTAGAATCTGGGCTAAAATCAAGCGAAATAACCCTATCAATACCATATTTTTTGGAAACCTCATATATGATCGCCTCTTTATCATCACTTTTTGTTGCAAAGCCTAAAAAGGTCATAGGAAATGCCTCTTGTGAAATGAGCGTCAGAATGTTTTTTGAACTCTGATATTTCTTGATGCATCGCACATGATCTTTTCGATAAAAGTCATGTATTTTATTCTCAGAAAGAACGATCACTTCCCCAGCGCCATAATGCAAAGCTTCAAATGTCTCGTAATCATCTTCATCAACGATACAGCTGTGCCCCGGTTCTAGAGCAGACACATCGGACATTGTAATTAATTGAAGCTTAACCAAAGTCACACTGAGCTGAATAAACAGTTTTTTTGTATAGGCATTTTCTATGATAAATTGCATTGAAACTCCTTAAATACCATAATATGGTAAATGATAATAAAGTTATTATACATCCACAATCTGGAATAAGCAACACTATAATTCCAAATTATCCCATATATTTTGCTTTAGCTCGCTTAAATTTGCCGAAAAAAAAGACCTTAAACAATGACGTTTAAGGTCTTTCAAACAATTTAGCCTTTTTTAGATGCTTTTTTTCCATATGGAAATTTGTTTCTGTAAATCTTCTCATTTTTATTCCAAAGTGTCATACCATAAACTGTACCGAATATGATGAAAAAGAGAAGTGACAGTATTGCTTGGTAGATATTGTACTTGACACTGTCTTCTATGATCATGTTGAGCACGATCATGATGACAGAATAGATAGCGAAGGTTGGAAGACCCCAAGTAAATGCACCAAATTTAAGTGCGAATTTCATTTTACCTTGATCACTGTTTTTTTGCCATCCGTCCAAAACGAGTTTTTCATTTTCAAGTGCCCTTTGTTTACGTGCAGTCGCTTTGTCTTCAGAGCTAAGCTTTGCTTTTTTTACCATTGATGCCTCCAGCGATTCTTATAAATTAAACCGGATGCGTTTTTTCTTCCTTGTTCACCAAATCTGAATCTACTTTATAGAGCTCAGCTTGTCTGTATTTAAAATAGTCCAGAGCAACATTTGGGAAAAGAACATAGGACAACACATCTTCTTCCTCTTCAATATACTCTTTAATCTTCTCTCTTTCAATAGCCATTAATGGTTCGATGAGATCTGCAGGTCTGCAAGTGATCACTTCTTGATCGCCGATGATCTTTTCGATAATCTCTGGTTTGATGGCTTCAGAAGGTCTGCCGTACATGCCTCTGACGTATTCTTTGATCTCTTTTGGCACCATTTTGTAACGTTCGCCCATGACGACGTTGAGAACAGCTTGTGTGCCTACCATTTGGCTGGTTGGTGTTACAAGTGGTGGGAATCCGAGATCTTCTCTAACGCGTGGCACTTCTTTGAGCACTTCTTCATATTTATCCAAAGCATTTTGTGCTTTGAGTTGCGAAACGAGGTTTGAAAGCATACCACCTGGTACCTGATAGATCAATGCGTTGATGTCTACACCGAGCATCTTTGGATCCAACAAGCCAGTATCAATCGCTTTTTCACGGATTGGTTGGAAATATGTGGTCACTTTATCGAGAATTTTAAGGTCTAATCCCGTATCATATGGCGTACCTTGAAGCGCAGCAACCATCGGTTCAGTAGCCGGTTGTGATGTGCCGAGCGCAAAGGGTGAAATCGCCGTATCGATGATGTCAACGCCTGCTTCGATCGCTTTAAGATAAGACATGCTAGCAAGTCCACTCGTGTAATGTGAATGGATTTCAAGCGGTACAGAGATATTGCTCTTGATTGCTTTAACGAGCTTTTCAGTTTCATATGGCGTAAGAAGACCGGACATGTCCTTGATACAGATTGAATCGGCACCCATAGATTGCATGTCTTTTGCAAGTGTCACATACTTTTCAATCGTATGAACAGGGCTGATCGTATATGCGATAGCCGCCTGCGCGTGTGCGCCTTCTTGCTTGGTCACTCTTAGCGCTGTATCGATATTTCTGAGGTCGTTTAATGCATCGAAGATGCGGATAATGTCTATGCCGTTTGCAATGGAACGCTTTACAAATTCTGTGACGACATCATCTGGATAGTTTTTGTAGCCAAGAAGATTTTGTCCTCGAAGCAGCATTTGTAATTTTGTATTTTTGACATTCTTGCGAATGATTCTTAAACGTTCCCAAGGGTTTTCACTTAAATATCTCAGTGAAGCATCAAAAGTTGCACCACCCCAACATTCAAGTGCATGATAGCCAATCTGATCCATCGTTTCTAAAATTGGAATCATCTCTTTTGTAGATAATCGCGTCGCAATAAGCGATTGATGTGCATCTCTTAATATGGTCTCAGTTATTTTGATTTTAGACATGATAACCCTCCTACAGTATTCATCAAAAGTTT
>CAYLNI010000027.1:1714-4867 GCA_964384705.1 uncultured Fusibacter sp. | reverse complement strand
TGAATCTGTATCAATATTAACCGGGTTAGCCCAGTCAGCTCGTAGTCGTTCTACTGCTTGCTCCGATGAAATAATTGAATATGATTTTGTAAATGTATTAGTTTATTTAATAAATATATTCGCCTTTAAACTTTATTTAATTAGGGAGAAATTATGGATAGCACAGATATTCGCATATTAAAAATACTGCAACAGGAAGCGCGCATCTCGATGAAGGAACTCGGTCTCAGAGTAAACCTTACTTCCCCAGCCGTATCAGAACGCATCAAAAGATTGGAAGAAAGTGGCGTCATCGAAGGGTATGCCGCAATCGTAAACCCAAAAAAACTCAAATTGCACGTCGAAGCAATCGTACACGTCTCTATGAAAGTGAGTGCGCATGAACGCTTCAAAAAACTAGCTATGGAAGAACGTGAAATCATCGAATGTCACCACGTTACCGGTGAAGATTGCATGACCGTCAAAGTGGTATGTGAAGACACCCACAGACTGGAAGAAATCCTCGATAAGATACAAGCTATCGGCGATACAAAAACAGCGATCATCCTTTCTAGCCCTTTGAAGAGAAAGGCGATCATTCCACCCAATGTAGAAAACATCTAATAATTACTTGTAGTTATCTAAAAAAAAAATCCTCTAGCTGTACTAGAGGAAATAGGGGGGAAATATATAATAGACTATGAAGAAATCGTTTCCCAAGTCTGTTGACTATATACCCCCACTCTATTTAATTATTCATATCACTATTTAAAAAAATAAAATTTTTATAATTCTACTTGAAAGCCCGTAAAAGCGTAATTTACCTTTTGCGGGAATTTTATTTTAAGCCTGTAATAACCGTCAATTCCTGTACAATGATTGACATAGATGCCTTCAATTCCAAAGCGGCTAAATTGCATGAGATGCTGATCGAGATGTCTTAAGAGTTCGCCACTAAAATGCATGCCACCAAAAACATAGTGGATGCTATGGTGATTGTTTTTTTCAAATGCAGTTTTCAAAATGTTGAGAATGCCCTTGTGTGAACAACCCGTAAACAAGAAGCTCTTCTTCCCTTCAGAAATTAACATGAATAATTCATCCGCAAATGGATCTTGGATCAGATTCATCGAATCTTTGACAAAAAATTTAGAAGTATCCACTAAATCGTTTGAATACATATGGATGTTTGTGATGAGTTTGATACCAGGTGAAATTTCAGTATCCTCTTCAAGAAGCACAAAAGCATTTGGATAGTCACTCACCGGCTTTTTGAGTTTAAAGCCTATGAAGTGCTGAATTTCATTTGTAATGGATAATTTTTCACCGAAAGCTTTTGGCTTTAAGTAGATGGTCGCCGTTTGGTTGATGGCAAGAAATGCTTCAAGACCACCACAATGATCGTAATGCCCGTGACTCAAGATGACATAGTCGACGTCGCTCAAATCTTCTGCGAGATATGAGGCGTTTGCTACAAAGGCTTTTGTTTGGCCAGTGTCAAAAAGGATTTTTAAACCATGTGTCTTGATCAAGAACGATGAGCCGTGTTCTCCAATCAGACCTTCTCCATACACGAGGTTGTCGATGAGCGTAACGAGTTCCATTAAATTCTCCTTTGCATTGAGGAAATTTGCATTATTCCATTTCAATTAAACTTATATCAAATGAACCAGTGTTGAAAAATGTGTGTAGGCGTGATCTTCGTCGATGCCGTCGATGATGAGCTCAACCGAGGCACCGCTTGGTATTGCTAGCCCCAGTGCGCTAAAAATAGATTTGAGGCTGCCCGATTTCCCATTGTAATGCAGAACAATTTCACTACAGAACGTATTGGCATCTTGAACGAGTTTCGTGACAGGCCTTGCATGCAGACCAACTGGATCTTTTATCGTAAATGTGATGGTCCTCATCAAATACCTCGCTAACTGGTAATACATATCCGTTAATCCATGTACGTGTTAATCAATTGCCATTTCAAATTGTCGTCTTTATCAAATGAATATTTGAGGAGCGCATAACCAAGGATATGGCCGTCTTCAAAATAACCAAATACATACTTTTCGTTTAGAACCACTGAATACTCTGGCCACCATTTCATGGTTCCGCCTAAGACACCTTCCACTGGGAGCAACTCATCATGTGTTGCAAGGTCTTCAAGAAGTGCAAGTGGCGTTTTGAATCCGTGGTCAACAAGTCCATCAAGGACGTAATCAGGTAGTGTAAAGCTCACATCGAGTTTTGATTCAAGGGCATCGTTTGCCAAGTTGATCTCGGCGATTCTTGCATCATAATCGACTGCAGTTTGAGCGACTTGTTTGATCAATGCTTCTTTTTCTTGATTAAGTGTTGTAATTTTGCTGTCTTGTGTGGTGCGTTCGCTTTCTAAATTTGTGATTTCAGCTTGTAGAGTTTCCAAATTATTCGATTGATTGCTCAAGGTGATGAGTAATCCTATTGAAACAACCAATGCGATAAGCAACACTGTAAAGAGCAAAATCACGTGTTCTTTTAACATCGTCGTAAGTTTTTCCATCGTTTTCACCTCCTATTGCTATATTCTTAGTTTATCACAATGGACGCACAAAAGAAGGACGTTGAAACCGATGTAATATATATTTAATCATGAATCATCGATTGATTCGTATGAATCATCTTCCCTCACCTTTTGGATCAAGGGCATCTCTAAGCCCTTCGCCTAATAGGTTGATGCTGATGATGGTGAGTGAGATGAAGCTAACAGGATAAAACCACATCCAATAATAGCCGGATGTCACCATGTTGTCCCCTCTGATATTCGGAATCAGATTGCCCCATGTCGGCGTTGGTGGTGGAAAGCCCATTCCGACAAAAGAAAGCGTGAGCTCAAGCAAAATGGCATTTGCGATGATCGTAGTCGAGGATGCGACAACGACACCTATGATGTTTGGAATCAGATGTTTATATATCTGTGATGTTTTAGATATACCCAATAATTCAGCGGCTTTCATAAATTCTGTTTCCTTGAGTGACAGTATTTCACCGCGAACCATACGAGCAAGAGATGGAAAACTCAATAAACCATAGATGACCATCGTCACCACCATGCGGAACATATCGGAATAATTAAAAGCGAAAATCGCTGAAAATGCAATAATCATAGGCAATAGCGGCAGCACGTAGATAAACTCTGTAAAA
>CAYLNI010000027.1:0-1699 GCA_964384705.1 uncultured Fusibacter sp. | reverse complement strand
CCCATTTGCCGTAATAGCCTGAAAGCGCACCAATTAACGTGCCCGTCAGTATCGTGACTATGGCAGAAAGTGATGCCAATGTGAGTGAAATGCGACCACCGAGCATGATACGCGTCATCATATCTTGTCCGAGCATGTCTGTGCCAAGCGGATTTGACAGTGATGGCGGTTTGTATCTTAAAACGACGTTGATGGCATTCATTTTATGTGGCGAAAGCATCGGTCCAAATATCGTGAAAAGGATTATGGCTAAAAGTAAAAAGCCAGATAGGACAGATATTTTGTTTTTTCGTATTCGACCTAGAGCTAGACGCCACGGCCCAGACTCATTTTTAACGTGATTCGTATCAATCATCTTGTCCCCTCCCTATTCAATCTTGATTCGTGGATCGGCGACACCATAAAGGATATCCGCCATGAGGTTTCCCGCAACAGATGCAACGGAAAAAAACAAGATGATGACGGTAATCATCGCACCGTCTCTGCGATAGACCGCGTAGAGAAATTCAAGACCGATACCAGGCCATGCAAAAATAGCCTCCACGAATATGTTGCCGACAAAGAGTGTGGGCAGCATGACGCCGAGGAGTGAAATGATGGGAATCCAAGCATTCCTGAATGCATGGCGGTAGATGACAAGTCTTTCTGTGAGCCCTTTAGATCTTGCCGTTCGAATGTAATCCTGATTGATGACCTCAATAACGGCATTTCTTACATATCTGGAAACTGTTCCAATGCCAATGACGGTAAGCGTCATGACGGGCAATGCCATATGCATGAGCACATCTTTAATTTCATCTATCTTCGTTGCATAACCTTTGACAAGAGATATGACCGAGTGCATCCCAGTCGCGGGAAAAAGACCAAAATCCACTGCAAATAGGCGCATAAGATAGAGGCCTATAAAGAACGATGGCAACGAGACAAATATCAATGTCGTCGTTGAAACGACCCTATCAAAAAGGCCATTTTTCTTTGCAGCAGCGCGAACGCCAAGTGGAATCGCGATCAAAAAAACAAGAAACATGGCGATGGCATTGATCATAAACGTATGCCAAATGAGGTTGTTGACGACCTCAATCGCTGGACGTCTGTAGTAAAAGGAAGTGCCAAAATCACCTTTTGCCGCATCGCCAAGCCAATCAAAGTACCTTTGATGCCAAGGTCTATCAAGTTCTAGGACCCTTCTTATCTGCTGGTATTGTTCTTGGGTCGGTCTAGGTGACCCCTCCGGCAATGAATTGATATAAGCAGTCATTTCATCACCAGGCATGGCGTCAACGAGAATAAAAACGACGAGCGTTATGGCTATTATCAGTGGTATGGTATGCAAAATGCGTCGACCGATGAATTTCAGCATAAGTTGGGCTCCCTAGTTTGACGTGTTCTACTTTTTATACTTGGTCAATCGTCTTGATGAGATCCTTGATCACTTCGCCTGCGATGATAAGACCCACCACAGAGGGTACAAATGCAATGCTGCCTGGCACTTGACGTCTTGTGCTGCAGTTGCGCTGAACGTCTTTTGGACAAACGCAGTTGTTTTTACAGCTGAGTTCATCTTTTTCTATAGGTTTCATGGCCGGTTCTTTCGAATAGACCACTTTCAATTTGTCGATGCCTCTTACTTTAAGTTCTTTTCTCATGACTTTCGCCAAAGGGCATACAGACGTTTTTTTGATATCCGCAACTTCAAACT
>CAYLNI010000026.1:20620-25023 GCA_964384705.1 uncultured Fusibacter sp. | reverse complement strand
TATACATGTTTGGAATCATCAAAAGCAATCCTTGTGATGCAGTAAAAGTAGTTGTCAATGCTCCAGCTTGTAAAGATCCGTGAACAGCACCCGCAGCACCCGCTTCAGATTGAAGCTCAGATACAGCTACAGGTCGGCCAAAAATGTTCTTTTTACCACTAGACGCCCACTCATCTACAGATTCCGCCATATTAGACGATGGGGTGATAGGGTAGATAGCGGCAACATCAGTAAATGCATATGATACATATGCAGCAGCAGTGTTACCATCCATGGTTTTCATAACTTTTTTACCCATTAAAAATAGCCTCCTTTAATAATCGTGATTACAAAAACAGTATAGTATGCAACATACATTCCTGTCAATTGACGTAAAGCCGTATCGATTGATAAATTGTTAATCATTTGACATAACCCTTCAAATGTACATATCACTAAAGTTTCATGTCCATTATATATAAGTTTTGTCTTGATGTAAACCACAAGTACAGTTTAATCTCAAATAGTATTATAGCATAGTTGTATTTTGTATACAATTCCAATGTGTAATTAATAATCCAAAATTAGTCTACAAATTGCGCGTCTTTTCTACTATAATATAAGCATGAAAAACTATCGAGGTGCTATATGAATTGTAAATTAAGTATCAATGAAGACATTCACTGGATTGGTGTCAACGATCGCGAAACCACCCTTTTCGAAAATTATTGGCCACTTGAAAAGGGCGTCGCGTATAACTCATACTTGATCGTTGATGAGAAAATTGCCATACTTGACACAGTCAAGTTCAATAAAACGACAGAGTATCTAGAAAAAATCAAGTCGCTGATTGGCGATCGTCAAGTAGACTATCTAATTGTCAACCACATGGAACCTGATCATTCTGGATCTATGTTAGCCCTTTTAGGTGCATATCCAGATATGCAGATTGTCGGAAATAAAAAGACATTTCCATTTATAGAAGGGTTTTATGGCATCACTAAGAATTATTATGAGGTTGGTGATGAAGATTTAATCGACCTTGGAAAACACAAACTCAGATTCTATTTGACACCTATGGTGCATTGGCCTGAAACGATGATGACATTTGATGAAACGACTGGCGTGTTATTCTCCATGGATGCATTTGGTGGATTCGGCGCACTTGATGGCGGTATTTTTGACGATGAAATCAACTACGATTTTTATGAAGATGAAACGAGACGCTACTATAGTAATATCGTTGCAAAGTACAGTCCAATGGTACAACGCAGCCTTAAAAAGCTCAGTGGCTTGACGATTAAGATGATCGCTCCAACACACGGCCCAGTTTGGCGAAGCAATCCAGGCAAAATCGTTGACCTTTACGACAAATGGAGCCGTTTTGAAGCGGAGCGTGGCGTCGTCATCGTCTACGGATCCATGTATGGCAATACCGCAAAAATGGCCGATTATTTAGCGCGAATCATCTCAGAGCACGGCATAAAAAATGTAAAAGTATTTGACGCATCGAAGACACATAGTTCTTATATTTTAAGTGAAATTTGGAAATACAAAGCGGTTGTCATCGGTTCATGTGCTTATAACACAAAAGTTTTTAGCTCAGTTGAAACGGTCTTAGCTAAGCTTGGCAACTCAGGCCTTAAAGACAGATACATTTCCGTATTTGGCAACAAATCTTGGTCCGGTGGTGGCGTTTCAGGTATCGAGGCATTTGTCAGCGAAATCGGTTGGGAAAAAATCGGCCCATCTATTGAAGCGACGTATTCACCGAAAGATCCAGAATTTATATTGCTCAGCAAACTCGGAAAAGAAATTGCGGATAGACTCGATGCGGATTATCCAGTTGAATAATGAACTGACAATACAAAAAAGAAAGAAACAGGTGTATTTAGCCTGTTTCTTTCTTTTTTTAAAAGGGGCTATATTACCAAAGCATCAATTGATCCGCTTCAAACTGAAGCTTTTCTCTAAAATCCGGATGTGCGATGCTGATCAAACGCTTGACGCGCTCTCTTACCGAGGTACCTCTTAGAGAGACAATGCCGTATTCAGTTACCACATAATCAACGTCATTTCGAGATAATGATACGATTGCCCCTGGCGTCAAACTTGACACTATTTTCGATTTTTCGATGTGTTCACCTGTGATTGGGTCCTTAACAGTGGTGGTCGCGTATAATGCAATAAACGATTTGCCACCGACGGCATTTTGAGCACCGATAGCTGTATCAGCTTGTCCGCCTGTGCCACTGATTTGCCTTGACCCAACTGACTCTGAACAACATTGCCCTGTCAAATCAACTTCTATAGATGTGTTAATCGAGACCATCTTGTGGTTGCGTCCCAGTATATATGGATCGTTGACATATGTGCCACGCCTGATTTCTATACTCGGATTGTCGTTTACGAAATCGTAGAGCCTTTGACTACCTAGAGCAAACGCAGCGACCATCTTTTCAGGGTGTAAGGTTTTCAAGCTATTGTCGACAGCGCCACATTCAACGAGATCCACCATGCCATCTGTAAACATCTCGGTATGAATGCCGAGATGTTTTTTACCTCGAAGAGCCCAGGCAACTGCATTTGGGATGCCACCGATTCCAAGTTGAATTGTCGAGCCATCTTCTATGAGATCGGCAATGTATTGTCCAATTTTGCGATCTTTATCATTGATCTCAGAAATGGGAAGCTCAGGCATCCTATAATCTGCTTCAACAAAATAGTCCACTTTTGAAACATGTAGCAGTGTATCACCGAAAGTTCGAGGAACATTAGGGTTGACCTCTAAAATAACTAAATCGGCATGCTCGATCATCTCTTTCTCATATACCGCGCTAAGTCCCAACGACACATAACCGTGTGCATCGACGGGGGAACAATTGCCGATATAAACATTTGGTTTTCTGAAATCCATTCTTTTAGTTACTGCAAAATGAAGATGGTTGGGTATGAAGGTAATGTTTTTATTGACATGCAGTTTACGCATGACATTGCTATAAAACCACCCCTCCATCAGAAATACGTCTTTGTATTTTGGATTGACAAAATAGTCGTAGCTCCCCATCGGCAAGCAATTGATAATATGGACATCTTCAAGTCGATGTGCTTCTTCATGAAGTCTTTCGAGAATTGCTCTTGGTTCTGAAGCGCCAAGGCCGTTTCCGATATGATCCCCTGATTGGATTAATGAGAGTACATTTTCAACACGAACGCATTTCTTCTGATAGTCTGATTTAACGAACACTACCTTCACCCCCTTCTCCCCAAATGATTACATTCGCTGCCCATGCATAACCAATTCCAGCTGCAATCATCGACACAACCGACCCCTCTTTCAGTTTCCCACGTCTTTGTGCGAGATGCAACGACAGAATTTGATCCACTTGACCAATATGACCGAATTCACTAAGGTAGATGGATTGACTCTCATCTAATCCCAATTGTTCAAGCATCAGTTTATGCATAGAGTACTTAAAATGTAGTACAGCTAAGTAATCGAGTTTGGCTTTTGATACATTTGATTTTTCAAATGCTAGGTCGATGCAACGCATCCAATTGCTCATGGATACATCGTTCAATCTGCTTTTCATATGTTCGGCATCCATAAGTCTTAGTGACTTATAAGCCTCTTCGCTATTATTTTCGTTAATCGGATTGACGATACCACCGATTTCAACACCAGCATCTCTGGCCATGCTACCATCTGACATGATATGCGTCTCAAGCAGTAAATTTCTATGATAGTCGGCTTTAAGAATAATTGCCCCAGCTCCTGCACCGAGATTGAACATCATACTCATATTCTTGTCTGTATAATCGACAAAGTCACCATTTCTATACCCACCGCATATTAAAATCGTATCGATGGAGGTATCCGCAATCAACATGTCTCTTGCCATCTTCATTGCTGTGACGGTCGTACAGCATCTGTTTTGAACATCAATTCCCCATGCGTTTTTTGCGCCGATCTGCTCTTGAATATAGATGGCGGAAGTCGTCAAAGGGTACTCTTTCCACTCTTCTCCCATACATAGGACGACATCTATATCCATAGGATCAACCCCAGTATTTTTTAGACAGTCCAGAGCCGCCTTGACACCCATCTCTTGAGTCCCATCACCAACTCCAGGCACGGGCTTTTGTGTAAATCCTAATTTTTCTATGATTGCATGCTCCGTCCATAAACCTTGAGTGGCTTCAGCTATTTCCTTTGCTGTGATGAGATGCTCTGGGATATATATACCTGTTCCAACGATTCCTATTATTCTGTTTTGCATGGATTGCCTCCTGAGATTCATTCACGACTACTGAGAAAATTGCATATGCAACTTCCTATATGCCTATATGTATCGCAAGAGTCGTGCCAAATCGTTTGAAGGTAAAATCAATCAAATCACAAGTATGAAGACCTTAATTATGTT
>CAYLNI010000026.1:11404-20593 GCA_964384705.1 uncultured Fusibacter sp. | reverse complement strand
AAAGACACTGTCCACAAATTGTACAACAGTTTGCGGACAGTGGCTTATGCCGTTTCCATATTCAATCTTGAACCATCTCAATATTGAATTTTTCGATTTTTTCATACAAGCTCGTACGACTGATTCCTAGGATTTTTGCAGCCTTCAGTTTATTGTAGTTTACAGCATTCAAACACTTTAGGATTGTCGCTTTTTCTACTTCCTCAACAGCATGCCTCAAACTTGTCAATATCGTCACTTCTGTCGTTTCATTGGGCTTGTGGGCGATGATAAAAGGGGGCAAATGTTGTATTTCAATCGTTTCACCTTCTGTCATGTTGATGGCACGTTCCACGACATTCTCGAGTTCTCTAATATTGCCTGGCCAATTATAAGCTTTTAAACAGTCAAGTGCATCAACCGTGATATTGCTGACATACTTCCCAAGTGAATTTGACAATTTTTCCATCAACTTGAGCGTTAAAATCTCTATATCCTCTTTTCGAGTACGCAAAGGTGGGACTTCAACATTAATGACATTGAGTCTATAAAATAAATCTTCTCTAAACTCACCTTCTTTGATACGCGCCTCTAAATCTCTGTTGGTTGCTGCAATGATGCGGCAGTCTATTGGTATCGTCTTATTGCCACCAATACGTTCGACTTCTTTCTCTTGCAGAACTCTTAAGATTTTGACCTGCATATCAAGGGGCATGTCGCCAATCTCATCTAAAAATATAGTGCCTCCATTGGCAAGTTCAAACTTACCTACTTTTCCTTGCTTCTTGGCACCAGTAAAAGCACCCTCTTCATAGCCGAACAATTCTGATTCCAACAAATCCTTTGGAATGGCTGCGCAATTAATCTTTATAAATGGACCATCGAATCGTTTGCTATCATTGTGGATTGCATGTGCAAACAATTCTTTTCCAGTGCCACTCTCGCCGTTGATGAGCACATTTGAATCTGTTTTTGCAGCCTTTGCAGCCATCCCTTTTACCGCTTGCATAACAATGGAATTGCCTATTATGGATTGCCATGAGTATTTTGCACCACGCATGTTTTTAAGTTCTTCTTGATAGATATGCAGCTTACCTTCTAGCAACTTGTTTTTTTCAAGCACCTCTTGAAGCTTTTTGAGATCATCAAAAATAACCATGCCAAAGCCATAGACGACTTCGCCATCTTCATCCAGAACTGGGATGCGATGCACAATAGCGGTATGCCCATTCGTAAATTTATGTTTATGCGCAAACTCTGGTTGCTTATTTTTAATGACAAATGGAAACCTGGAATTCGGATCCACAAGTTGAACTTTCTTGCCTATAATTTCGCTTCTTTGATAGCCAAGATAGTCTGCAAAGGATTCATTGATCATGAGGACTTCTGTTTCCTTATTGACCAGGATGATCGGGATGGAGATTGGATCAAATATTTGATGTAGCCTTTTAATAAACAAATCATCGGTTAAATTGCCTTTTTCCCCCATATAATTACTCATCTCATCACACTCTCTCGCTTTAATCTAACGTTTTTCTATATTATAGTCCTTTTGAAAACAGTTTCAAATATATAAGCTGTTTTCCTCTGAGAAATATCACAAAAATGAAATCATGCAATTTCCTCAATTAATAACCACGCAATAATCATGCCACTTGGTACGTTACTTTCTATGAAAATGGACCCTACCCCGTCTGTCAAAAAGACAACCGTGATAAGGTCCATTTTGTTAAGGAGATGGTTCAGGTTTGAATGCGTTTTTAACTAGCTTTTTTGAACAATAACGGTTCCGGTTAATCCGTCGATGCCTTCTTTTGCTTTTTCAAGTGATGTAATCAAGGCTTTTCGCCCTGGTGATGATTTTGCAAATTTAATAGCCGCCTGTACTTTAGGTAACATGCTACCAGGAGCAAAATGGCCTTCAGTAATATATTTTTCTGCTTCATCGATAGACAGTTCACTCAGCCATGCCACATCAGGTTTGCCAAAATTGATAGCCACTTTTTCAACGGCAGTCAATATGATCAGATAGTCCGCTTCAAGTATTTCTGCGATCTTGGCTGAAGCAAAATCCTTGTCGATAACTGCTGGTATGCCTATAAGTTTATTTCCCTCTTGATAGACAGGAATGCCACCACCACCTACTGTGATGACAATATGGCCATGTTCGACCAACGCTTTTACGGTTTCTTTTTCTGCGACATCGATTGGTTGCGGGGATGCTACGACACGTCGCCAACCTCTACCAGCATCTTCAATCATGGTATAGCCTTTTTCAGTTGCCTGTTTGTCAGCTTCTTCTTTTGTATAAAAAGCACCAATTGGTTTGGTCGGTTTGCTAAATGCTGGATCGTTTTTATCCACAATCACTTGTGTGATGACTGTCGCAACAGGGTTTTGCATCCCTCTATTCAAAAGCTCTTCTCGGATTGCATTTTGTAAATGATAACCGATATAACCTTGACTCATCGCACCACACTCAGGAAAAGGCATCTCTGGCGTGTTAGCTGTTGAGCCTGCTGAAGTTGACATTGCCAAATTGATCATGCCGACTTGTGGACCGTTGCCATGAGCTAATATCACTTCATGTCCGGCTTCTATTAAATCGACGATTGGTTTTGCTGTGTTCTTGACGAGTTCTATTTGTTCTTCAGGTGAGTTGCCAAGGGCGTTACCACCTAGTGCTACGACGATTTTGTCCTTCATTTTCATAGTGATTGGCCTCCAATTTATAAATTTCCGATGGTTGCAACCATAACAGCCTTGATGGTATGCATTCTATTTTCTGCTTCATCAAAGACAACTGAATGTTTGCTTCTAAACACTTCATCTGAAACTTCCATTTCTTTTATGCCATAATCCTTCTCGATTTGTTTGCCAACTTCAGTCATATTATCGTGATAAGCTGGCAAACAATGCATAAACAGAACATCTGGATTGTTTGTTCGCTTGATCATATCCATATTAACCTGGTATGGTTTAAGCATTTTAATACGCTCTTCAAAGAGATGTTCTTCGCCCATGGACACCCAAACATCTGTATAAATAACGTCTGCGCTCTCAACAGCAGCGACATCTTCAGAGAATTCAAGGACCGCACCAGTCTCTTTTGCAACTTTCTTCATTTCTTCAACGAGTTCTTCTGATGGCCATAATGTTTTCGGCGCAAGGGCGACAAAGTGCATACCCATCTTGGCACAGCCGATCATCAGAGAATTGCCCATATTATTTCTTGCATCACCAGCATAGACAAATTTTACTTTATTAAGCGGCTTATCGACGTGTTCCATGATCGTTAAGAAGTCGGCGAGAATCTGCGTTGGATGATACATGTCTGTCAAACCGTTCCAAACTGGAACGCCAGAGTATTTTGCCAATTCTTCTACTGTTTTTTGTTCAAAACCTCTAAATTCAATACCATCATAGAATCTGCCAAGTACGCGAGCCGTATCTTCGATGCTTTCTTTTTTGCCCATTTGACTGTTTGTTAGGAACGTGACACTAGCACCTTCGTCAAATGCTGCCACTTCAAAAGCACAACGCGTTCTAGTTGAAGTTTTGTCAAAGAGCAAACAAATATTTTTTCTTTCAAGTAAATCGCCTTTAATTCCTGCTCTTTTTTTATTTTTCAAATCTTTGGACAAATCCAGTAAATATCTAATTTCTTCAGGTGTAAAGTCTTTCAGTGTCAATAGATGTCTTCCTCTTAAATTGATTGGCATAATGGTTCCTCCTCAAAATTTGATCTTCATATATTCTGACTTTCTTTTATTTTACTTGGTGATTAAATCGCGATAGAGTGGCATCGACATACAACGTGGTCCACCTCTGCCTCTTGACAATTCAGATGATGGTATCTCGTGGAGCTTCACACCCTCTTCAATTAATAGTTTATTCGTAACGTGGTTTCTTGAGTAGACCACCACTTCACCTGGCGCAATCGCAAGGGTGTTAGAGCCGTCGTTCCACTGCTCTCTGCCAGCATCGATACCCTTTTTACCGCCACAGCGTATCAATTTGACAGAATCTACTTCTAAGTACTTGCTTAATATCGTTTCGAGCGTTTGATACTCGCGTACTATTTTGAATTCCCCTTTAAGATGTGATCTAGTCAGCGAATAGACTGTTAATGGCCCTTCTATTTCGGGATGAATGGTAAAGACATTGTGGTCAACCATAGTAAACACTGTATCCAAATGCATGAAAGCACGTTCTTTAGGAATATCAAATGCCAATATCGTTTCAAAAGGCTGTCCGTCTGAAAATATGTTTTTTGCAATGATTTCGATGGCATCAGAATCTGTTCTTTCAGAAATGCCAATTGCAACGACTTTGTCACTCAGAACGAGGACATCGCCGCCTTCTATAGAATTTGAATACGTTCGGTCATACCAAAAAGGTATACTTAGATTTTTATAATCTTTATGATATTTAAAGATGAATTTAGAGAATATCGTTTCTCTACATCTAGTGATCGTTCTCATTTTGTTAAGTGCAATGCCATTACCGACGGTTGAAAAAGGATCACGTGTGAAATAAAGATTCGGCATTGGGTCAACGATGAAAGGATAATCCATTTCCACTAAGTCCGCCAAAGTGCGTAGCGAAGATATTTTAAGCTCTTCACGTCGTATTCCTGACATCATCTTGTCAACCATCGCTTTCGTATCCGTAAACGATTTGTAGTACTCTCTGACTTGATCTACTCTAAATCTATTTTTGAGGCCTGCTTCAGAGACAAACTCCTCTATGAAGATTTCTCTCAAAGTGCGGTCCTCAAGCGTTTCTGCTACCAGATTTTCAAGATAGCATACTTCGATACCGTTTTTGGTGAATACCTGAGCAAAAGCGTCATGTTCTTCACGCGCCACTTTTAAATAGGGTATATCATCAAATAACAGCCTTTTCATTAAATCCGGCGTAAGATTTTCTATCTCTTCACCAGGCCTGTGTAGTAAAACCTTTCTTAGCTTCCCAATTTCTGAATAGATCTGTAACCCATTGAGATTCATTTGAACACCTCTTTCAGCTTTGGTTGTAATTAATTGGTATTTTATTCATACTACTTTATGCACCTTTAGTATAGCACTCAATGAAAAACAAATTCAAGTGTTGATTTTACAACCTTTCAAGGATTTGATTGAATTTTCAAACTATTTTGCATATTCATGCAGTGTATATTTTACCATAAACTGTTTTTAAAGTTATCTTGGACTTTATAGCCGTGTCGAGGTGTTTGACAAAATATGTACTTAGTTTACAATGTGTATAAAAATTTATAGCAATACATAAAATAATTTCGATTCATTTCGAGATTTAATCATTTTTTAATAACTCTTGTTTATGAATTTGATATGATATAGGCAGAATAACGAATTATTATAAAGGGGTTGACCTTATGATAAAATTGACAAGTATCCTATTTATATGTTTTGCAGCTCTAATGATATTGCTTGGTATCATCATTACTTTGATACCCTCTTTAAATGCATTTGATTTCATGATCAACATTTTGGCAATTTGTCTTCTTTTGACTGGTATTGTTTTGATCATTGCACTTATTTTAGATCGATTCAAGGATTCGAAATCAGAAGGCGACGATTATAAGAAATATTAAGTACGAGGATGGACATAACGATTTATAGGAGGTTATGATGCTGATAGTAAACACGCCAGATATACCTGGAAAAAAAATAACGGCGACACTTGGAATGGTCAAAGGCAGTACCATTCGTGCAAAACATATTGGCAAAGACATCGTGTCTGGTTTTAGACATCTCGTTGGTGGCGAAATGAAAGAGTATAGCGAAATGCTCAACGAAGCGAGACAAATAGCGACAAAAATCATGGTGGATGAGGCACAGAAGCTCGGTGCAAATGCCATTATTAATGTAAGGTACACTACCTCAAGTGTCATTCAAGGTGCTGCAGAAATATTGGCTTATGGCACCGCTGTAATCTATGAAGATTGAGTCATCTAAGGCATAAACCCATATGCCTTTTTTTTTACGTTAAAAATGTGTCAAGATTCCTTAATAAAAATTGAAATTTCATAAACTTTTGGTATAATAGGTTTAGGTTGTTTGCAAAACACTTAGGAGGTGTCTTATGAGGAAATTATTGAGTCTATTGCTCGTATTAGTTATGATGAGCAGTTTATTTATTGGATGTGCGAAAGATGAACCTGCAGTAGAAGAAACGACAGCAGCTGCAACAACAGCAGCAGAGTCGACTGAAGCAACTACAACTGCAGATGGCACTTTAGCAGATGGTATCTACTTTGCATCTGATGACGCTTTTGATCCTGAATCAGGTTGGAAGACAGTTGTAACAATCGAAGTAGCTGGTGGCAAAATCACTACTGTTGATTGGAATGGCGCAAGCATCACTGCTGGTAAAGACAAAAAAACAACATCTGCAGATGGCGAATACAAAATGGTTGAGTTTGGTAAAGCATCTTCAGAATGGCATGAACAAGCTGCTTTAACTGAAGCTTACTTGGTTGAAAATCAAACACTTGCTAACATGAATACAGATGCTGAAGGCAAAACTGACACAATCGCTGGTGTAACAATTGGCGTTTCTGAATTTTCTGCTTTAGTTGAAAAAGCTTTAGCTGCTGGTCCAGTTGGAACAGGAAAATATGTTGATGGTACATTCTTTGCAGAACAAGCTGCATTTGATGCACAAACTGGCTGGAAAGAAAATGCTTCTTTCACAGTAATCAACGGTTTTGTTGTTGCTGCTAACTGGAATGGTACAAGCGAAGCAACTACAAAAGACAAGAAAACTTTCTCTGCTGATGGCGAATACAAAATGGTAGAAATCGGCAAAGCAATCGCTGAATGGCATGAACAAGCAACTTTAGTTGAAGGATTCTTAGTAGATTCACAAGATTTCGATGCAATCACTTTAACAGATGCTGATGGTCACACAGATGCAGTTGCTGGCGTTACAATGAAAGTTAATACTTTCGTAGAATTGGCTAAACAAGCACTTAAATTGAGATAATATTGATAGAGAAATGCAAACAACAACACCTAAAAAAAAATAAACAAGCCGAAAGGCTTGTTTTTTTTATGTGTTATTTTATATATGCTTATCTATATATGCTTAATGACTTCTACTTAGCAAGTTCTTTTATTGTATAGCTATCATTCGTCAATATAAATTTGTCACCTATGCCACTTGTGATGTAGACCGAACGATCTGCCATAACAAAGACGGCTTCTATATTTTCAAGTTCTTCAACAAGTTCGAAACCAGCTTCAAGGCCTAGTAAGAAGACCGTCGTTGATAAAGCGTCACCATCAACGGATAATTCAGAGATAATCGATACAGACATCATATCATTTTGCTCAGGATAACCAACTTTCGGATTGATCAAATGGTGGTATCGTTTATCACCATCTATAAAAAACCGCTCGTATATTCCTGAAGAAACGATTGAATTATCCTCTAATTTTAATATACCCATCGTCGAACCTGCATCTGATTCTGGATCTCTTACGCCGATTGACCAAGTATCACTATTTGGTTTTGTACCTACAGTGAGTACATTACCACCTAAATTGATAATGGCACTAGAATACCCTTCTTCCAATATAAGGTCTTTTACTCGATCAGCAATGTACCCTTTTGCTATTGCACCTAAGTCCAATAACATGTTTTTTTCAGGTAGATAGATTGTCTTTTCATTTTCATCGATTACAATTTTTTTATAGTCGATTAATGCCATTTTTTCTTTGATGTCTGCTTCATTAGGAATATTGGCAAAGTCTGTACCTATTCCCCACAATTCCACAAGCGGTCCTATTGATATGTCAAATAGCCCATCTGAATAACCAGCAAATTTGATTCCCTGTCTAACGATCTCGAGAAGTTCATCATTAACCTTAACTGGTGCTATACCTGCATTTTCATTTATTTTGTTAAGCTCAGTGCCAACGATACTCTTTGATATCATGTATTCATAGTAATCGATCAAGTTAAACAATTTATCAAAGACTTCTGTCGGTACTTCAGCATCAGCATAAATGCTTAACGTGATATAGGTACCAAGTTGAAAACTCTCTTGTGAGGTTATGATGCTATTTGTCTTTGAATCGTTTTTTATGGTCTTCTCATTTTTTATTATAACGTGTTCTTCACCAGACTCTGTTGTTTCAGTGGTTATTTCTGAACTGGTTTCCGTTGTCGCCTCGGTTGTTTCCACTTGATTGCCACACCCACTGAGGATGAGTGCAATGCTCATGATAGCGATTAAGCCTCTTATAAATTTCATGCAGCCTCCTATAAATCCTGTCTTTCTATTTATTAAATTTGTACACTCAACTCAATCCAACGATTGATGAGAAAATGCCTTATTCATTATACCATACTAGGCTGACAAGTCATCAATTTACAGTTATAATATTTATAAAAACATTCCATGGAGATGCCGATGAAAAAAGTGATATCAGCAAGAGAAATCCATACAATGTCACATGAATCACCTACATTTAAACACCTAATTGTCGAAGACGGTTTTGTTGTTGACGTTCTAAATGACCTTCCTGAATCATCTTACCAGGATTATGAACATATACAGTTTCCCGATGGTTTCATTTATCCTTCATTCAATGATACGCATATGCATCTGATTGGATATGGCGCTTCACTCAGCGAATGTCAACTCGAACATACTTATAGCATCGAGCAACTCAAAGAGCGTTTGGCGCAATATGTTAATCAAATTAATGCTCGAACTGCTACTGACAATCGAGGTTTTGATGGTTGTGTTGATTCAACTGTTGATGCTGATATAATAACCGGACGTGGCTGGAATCACGATAATTTTGTTGAAGGTCGTTTGCCCAACCGACACGACCTTGATGCGGTATGTTCAGACCGACCTGTTATTTTGAGACGTGCATGTGGACATATTGCCGTCGTCAACAGTGCTGCATTGGAACGCTTCAATATTACATCAAATACAACCGTTGAAGGTGGCGAAGTTTGTTCCGAAAATGGGATTGCTACAGGTATTCTTAAGGAAAATGCCATCATGCTGATACAGAAACCCATGACTATGGCCGATATTAAGAAACATATCCTTATAGCTCAAGCAAAACTCAATGCCTATGGCATCACCTCTGTGCAAACAGACGATTTAATCATGGTAACGCAAGACAAGCACTGGGAATTGATGCACCTATTTAAAGAGATGGC
>CAYLNI010000026.1:0-11373 GCA_964384705.1 uncultured Fusibacter sp. | reverse complement strand
ACTGTTCGCGTTTACCTTCAAGCTCAATTTTTCAGTATAGACAACTTTAAAAGGCAAGTTGAAGATGGTTATCGACAAAACGCGGGCAATCTCCTTTATAAGAATGGGCCATTGAAAATCTTGGCGGATGGCAGTTTAGGTGCTAGAACAGCTAAACTTAGAGGTGCTTATCACGATGATGCGGTCGCTGAAGGCATCTTCATTCACACTGAAGACGAACTGCGTGCTCTAATGACTTATGCCTTTGAGAACCAGATAGACGTCGCAATACATGGCATCGGTGATTACACGATTCAATATGCAATCGATACACTCACGCAGTTGCAAAGACAGTATCCTCGTGATAATGCGCGAAATGCCATCATACACTGCCAGATTATGGACGATGGCTTAATACAAGCTATGGCCAAATCAAACATAGACGCTCTGGTTCAACCCGTCTTTCTTGAATACGATATGACAATCGTAGAGTCTCGGGTTGGTACGGCGTTGGCAAAATCATCTTACGCTTATAAGACCATGCTTGAATCTGGTATCAAACTCGGCTTTGGTTCTGATGCGCCTGTTGAGGATCCAAATCCGTTTAGAAGTTTATATTATGCAACGACGCGAACACGTCCAGATGGCAGATCATATTTTGTCGATGAGTGTATTTCATTAAACCAAGCATTAGCAGCCTTCACATCTGAAGCTGCCTACTTTTCACACGAAGAGAAAATCAAAGGAAAACTGGTAAAAGGACATCTAGCGGATTTCATCGTCGTTTCGAAGCCACTTGATTCACTTTCTCCGGATGCACTTCTAGAAATGGATGTAGAAGCTACTTATTTGGGTGGCACCTGTGTATATCAAAAAATCTGAAATCATATAAAGCTCGGCACCATATATTATTACATATGGCTCGCCGAGCTTTTCTATTTTTATTGACACTTTTATGACACAGTCAAAGCATAAACACCTTTATTCTTCACCATGAAGATCTGATCGTAATGCTTCTTACTCTCTTCAAATACGACATGACTGACATTGATAACCGTGACGCCATCTAAAGCCAGCAGTGTTTTTTCAATTTCGCTGGCTATTTTAGGATCGAGGCTTGCAAAAGCCTCATCTAGGATGATGATTTTAGCATGCTGAAGTAGACCTCTCGCGATCGCTAAGCGACTCTTTTCACCGCCAGAAATATTTTTCCCATTGTCATAAAGCATCCTGTCTAGTCCTTCTGGGTGATTCTCTACAAAATCAGTTAAACCAGCGCGGTCGATGGCAATCTGAATATCTGCCTCCGAATAGTTTTTATACAGACAAAGATTGTTTCTGATAGTGTCTTCAAAGATGAACACATGTTGTTCAATATTTGCAAGTTGATGAAAATACGTTTCCTTGGTGATGTGCTTGATGTTTTGTCGATCAAGTTGTATCGTGCCGCTTGCTGGGTTGAAATACTTTCGAATCAGTTTGAGCAAAGTGGATTTACCGCCACCGCTTGGACCAATGATCAAATACTTTCTCCCCCTGTCAATGCTAAGGTTAATCTGACTGAGCACCTCTTGATTCTCATACGAAAAATCGACATTTTCAAATTGTATCGCATGCCTAAAATCATCAATTGCAATCGTTTCATCACTGATTTGTACATCGTCGAGTAGTTTCTGAATCTTGTTGAAAATACCCTTGCTAGACATAATCTTTGGAATCCATTCACTGATTTGCATCAGTGGAAACATGATTTTCTCCATGTTGGTAACGATCAATATGACGCCACCGAGGGTAAGCGAACCAGTGATTGCCATGTATGCCGAAAATGCCAGTAGGCTGTACATCATCGACATCATCAAAAAGTTCTCTGTAGCACTGATGTATGAAATGATTCTGTCGATCAAATACCCTTTTTCTTGTATGTCCTCTGATTTTTTATAAAAATCGTCTCGAACTTTTTGGTTGAGGTTATTGGACTTGATGATGTGAAAAGCACTTAGAAATTCTTTGATATAGGAAGTGTAACTCGTATAAAAAGCACTTCTATGCTCTTGATGCTTTTGAAGCGGTTTACCCATTAAAACAGATACCACCGTTCCCAGGACACCTAAGGCAACGCCAAACAAAAGGGCAATAGGACTGACATAAGCGATGACGATCATGCCTACAATAAAGCTCATGGATTGGACAATCACTTCATAAATACCGTCGATGAAATTGGTCTCGATGTTTGAAACATCGTTGGTCAATGTACTGAGATAAATGGATGTGTTTTCCGATTGAAATTTGTTGATGTCTTTTTCAAATATTTTCTCAATATAATGTTTCTTAGCGCGTACGATTGCATTTTTCTTATAAAGCCCTTTTACATAGGCCAACAATAAATTTGAAGGAACAAGAAGTAATGCAAGTGAAAAGAGAACTATGGTCTGAGATTTGAAACCAGATTTGTCTAACGCTACCACAGCATCAATTGCCTTCATCATCTGAATAGAAATTAAACCGTCTAAGGCGAAGCCGATGATTGCCACAAAGGCAGCTAAATAAAGAAATGGTGATGCTTTCAATATAGTTTTTCTCATGCTGTCACCACCTCCTTGAAATAAACTGCACTTGGATATTCATGTAAAATGCCGTTTTTAATTTCCAGGACATAATCATAACGATCCGTTATGCCTTCATAGTATCTGTGTGAAATGGATACGACCGTACTATCCAGTGCCAATATCGTCTCTTCGATGTCACGCCCCAACTGCTCATTGAGACTTGAAGTCGCTTCATCGGCAAAGAGTATGTCCGATTTTTTCAAAATAGACCGTGCAATAGAAATCCTCTGTCTCTGTCCGCCTGATAGGTTCTTGCCATTTTCTTGTAACATGAGTTCAAGCCCTTCCTCTTTAAGATCGATTAAATCTCTGAGACCCGACCTTTCGATTGCAGATTCCAAGACTTCTTCAGGGACGTCTTTATAAAGAGTGATATTGTTTCTAAGTGTGTCTTCAAATAAAAAGACATCTTGGTAGATATAGGAAACATTGTTATTGAAGTCTTCCGATGAAATATGGTGATAATCAGCGCCATCAATGCGAATTTTACCTGTATATTCTTCATATATTTTAGAGAGGAGTTTGATGAGTGTCGATTTACCGGCGCCACTTGCACCTTTAAGTAAATATTTCTTGCCTTTTAACAACTTGAAGCTCGCATTTCTGAGTACACTTTTGTCTTCATAAGTAAAACTCAAATCGTCCACTTCGATACATGAATTAAAAGTGAATGGTACGCGCTCCACGACTTGCTCGGACTCTTTTTCATCCGATTTTGTTATTTTTTCATAAATTTTAACTGAAGCTTTCAGCTCGTTGAATAATGGAATCACCTGACCGATTGGCCAAACACATGCGTTTGCCAGTTGAAGCATAAAGGTGATTCGGAGTATTGATACACCGTTAAACCCTTGAAGCATCAAATACATGAGGATTCCAATAAAAATCATATAACGCATAATATTCGTTAAACTGCGTTGTCCTTCAGTAAAGACTGTAAATTGGAAGCGTTTCTTTTCTACTTGATCGATGGTTTGCATCGTCTGAAGTAAAAACTTGTTCTCAATATTATTGAGTTTCAAAATTTCAAGACCATTGAACGTATTTGATGCCTTGACGGTAAATTGTTCATTTAGAGTTGATACATCTTCTTGCATGGCCACAGTTTTGCCTTCAAACCGTGTGATAATCCAAAAGACCACAAAAGAAATCACGAATATGCCAATTGCAAACTTCCAGTCGAAATACAACAAGATTAGCAAGGAAAAGACATATACCCCACCGTTGAATATCAGGTTTAATAAGCGTAAAAAAAAGTTCTGTTCAAACGTGTTGATATCGTTAATAAGGTTTGATATGTACACTTCTTTCGATTTTTTACTGAAGTGTGCGTAGCTGTAATTCAATATTTTATCAAATGCCTGCATTCTAATATCGAGTAGTGTATCCCGCATAAATCTGATTCGCATAAACCTGGAGAGAAGTTGTAATAATGAAGAAACCACAACAATCCCTGCGATGATCGCGACGGCACCATAAAAAGCGGTCAAGCTGGCTTTCTCAATGACACCGATGAGATACGCAAATCCAAAATTGCTCATGAGTTGATTGACTACTGGTAGAAAACAGGCGAGCACGTAGAGTGTAAATGCTTTTTTGCGTTTCAATAACAAAGTCTTCATATGCGTCTCGCCCCCCTCACTACTAATGCTTTATTTATAACTTGTCGATACTGATTTTGCCTGATACTGTGGAAGCACTGATACTTTTAACTTCTGAACGGTTTTCAATAGTCACAGACCGTTTTCCCGAATTTGATTTATTAACTACCGCAAAGCCGTTTGTTTCAATGCTGCCAGAAATGGAATCAAGCTTAAGGTTAAAACTTTCTGGCTCTACAAGATGCAATGAGATCCTACCCGAAATCGTACTCGCATGAACATTGCTGAGTAACGCGCCGCAGTCTGCATCAATCCCACCAGAAACGGTCTTACATTCGAGATAGTATTGATCGCCCGTGCATTTCACTTTTCCGGAAGTCGTTTTCAAGTAGCTTTTACCCGTTTTGATGTTGTCAGCAATCACATTACCTGAAGTCGATTTGAGTTGTAGCGTCTTTGCCTTCAAATCAGCAACATATACTTTACCACTTACTGACTTTGCCTCTAAATCGACACCTTTTAAACCGATAAGTGAAACAGAACCCGAAACATTTGAAAAGCGACCTTTGTCAATGACTGTCTCCATTGGAATCTTAACATTGATAAACACAGAATTTAACATCATATTGCCACTTTTAAAAAAATCGAAGATGTCCGTAAGGTTTGTTACGCGAGACTCTTTAATGGAGATTGTGTTTCGCTCTTCAATCAAGTGCAACCATTCAGGTTTTGAGATCAGTTCCCGCGTTTTATCATCCATCAGTTCAATGGTGATATCGTCAACATTTGACCTTTCAACATTGAGTTTGCATGTCGTTAGAGATACGTCAAAATCTTTAAAGTCCTTCTCAGATGTCGCGTAAAGCTCTTTTTCAATGCCAAAATCTTCGCTGATATTTTGATTTTCAACTTGTTTGCTATAGATTTCTTCCCTGACGTCGTCTTCAATTTTTTCTGTCAATTCTAGCGCTTCTATCATTTGTAGACCTTCATCCACAGTGATCTTACCATTTTCTATCATCTTTAAAATTTCTAACTTATCGCTCATATCATCACCTACTCAAAATATATTTTAATCGTATGGCCATCATGCGTTTTTACATTCATGATTTCGCCGGTTGCACCTTCATCTATGGATTGAAGGATTTCATCATAGTTAATTTCTTCCATTGCCCCTTGAAGTTCCGGTGAAAATTTTTCTCCGATTTTCACCCCTGCCTTGAAAACGCCAAAAGGCAATTTAATATCAACAGGGTTGTTACGACGTTCATCTTCCACATAGATTCGGATACTCTTCAACGCTTTTTTGTTTGTCGTTTGCTTTTTCTTGTCTGATGTACTGATCGCATCGAGAAGCTTCATGCCTTCGTCAGCGTTGATTGTTCCATTTTCTATCATCTTTAGAATTTTTAATGCATCTTCACTCATCGCTCTGCCTCCATACTTTTCATTCGCCTCTTAACTTCCTAAGAGCTTCTTCCGAAGTCAATTCTCCGGTGCTTAGTTTCTCCAATATTTCTTTTTTGTTGATCTCTTCTTCAGTTGGTTTGACACTGTATCCAAGCGCTTCTATCACTTGATCCAAATTTCTTCTAACCGTTGGATAAGAGATCCCTAAATCCTTTTCTATTTCTTTGATATTGCCTCTGTTTTTTACAAATATCTCGATGAACTCCTTTTGTTCTTCTGTTAAATAGCTGAATTTATCCAGTTCGAAGTGTCCATCTATACCTGTCTTGCACGACTCACACTGAAGTCTGACCACTTTTAATTTTTCGTTGCATACAGGGCATTTCCCCAATACCATACGTCTCATAATTGACCTCACTTATCACATCTAACTTACATTTGATCTGCTAACTATAAAATACGCCTTTTTATAAACTAAGTCAACATTCCAATAAGTATTCTAACCAAATTCTAATAAAAAGATTAATTATATTAATCGTTCAATTAATATAATTAATTTCAATTTCTAAATTTGTGTTTTATCAAATAAAAAAAGCCCTTAGATTTCGAAAAATCTAAAAGCTTTCATAGATTAACTAGTTACGATTGAATTAAAACTACTTTTCAATCACCTTATCTGCCGTTTTTCCAAAACCTGCAACTTCGGTTATACTTGCCACCATGCTTGCTACATTTGTGAGTTCTGAAGGTATGATTAACTTAGTCGCTTGACCGTTTGCCACTTTAGAGAGGGCTTCAAAACTCTTGAGTGTCAAGACAGATTCATCAGCGTGAACGCTCTTAAGCATATCCAAACCTTGTGCAGTTGCTTGTTGAATTTTAAGGATTGCTTCTGCTTCACCTTCTGCTTCTCTGATCTGTGCTTCCTTTTTAGCTTCCGCTCTAAGAATAGCGGCTTGTTTTTCAGCTTCCGCGCTTAATATGACGGATTCTTTTTTACCTTCTGCCACGAGAATTGCTGACCTTTTTTCACCTTCTGCTCTCAAGATCGATTCTCTTCTTTCACGCTCTGCTCTCATTTGTTTTTCCATGGCTTCTTGTATATCTTTTGGCGGTAAAATGTTTTTGAGTTCAACACGATTGACTTTTATTCCCCATGGATCTGTTGCTTCATCAAGAATAGATCGCATTTGTGTATTTATAAGATCTCTTGAAGAGAGCGTTTCATCTAGTTCAAGTTGTCCTATGATGTTACGTAGAGTTGTTGCTGTCAGATTCTCGATTGCTACTATAGGCATTGCAACACCATAAGTATAAAGCTTTGCATCTGTGATTTGATAATACACGATTGTATCAATCTTCATCGTGACATTATCTTTTGTTATTACTGGTTGAGGTGGAAAATCCGCGACCATCTCCTTAAGAGATACTTTCTTAGAGATTCTATCAATCAAAGGGATTTTGAAATGTAGGCCTGTTTCCCAAGTCATGAGATAAGCGCCCAATCTTTCAATGACATAACCGTTTGATTGAGGAACAATTCTGATATTTGTCACGATAAGGACAAGAAACAAAATAGCTAGTGTAAACCCAATGATGTAACCAATGTACTCCATAAAATAAACCTCCTGATAGTATGATGTTTTTAAAATATCAATATGGAAATTGCAATTTCCTCTGATGATTAAATTTCAAGATTTCTCATTTCTTGAGTATTCTTTTTAATGATTAGTTTGACTCCTTCTATCGCTAGAACTTCAACCACATCTCCTACTGCGTAGGTTTCGCTTTCTTCGCCTTTTGCTGTCCAAATTTGTCCGTTGAGTTTGACTTGTCCAACCTCCATAGGTAGTATCAACTTTGTGACAGTCGCTGTTTTACCGATTAAAGCATCGATGTTTGTTTTGTTCTGTCCAATTTTGAATACTTTACGCGCAACGGGTCTTGTGTATATCAACAAGACAATGGCTACGACGATAAAAGATACGATTTGAACATATATATTGAAACCCAGCGCAGATGCGATAAGTGCTGCAAGCGAACCTACTGCAAACCAGATAGATGTCAATCCAAGAGTAAAAGCCTCCACTAAAGTAAAAAAAACGATTAGAACCGCCCAAATTATTGATAATGTTTCGCCATCCATATGTGACCTCCTCTTTCCATTATTATTTATTTGCTAGAAATAATAATGTATAATAGTTGTAAGTATATATTAGAAACTTATTTTCCTATATAGTCTATTTATATCGTACAAATATTAAAAATATCTTAAATGCAACTTAAGAAAAGAACAATAAGATAGAAAGGCCTAATTCATGAAAGTTTCAATCAAACATTCAATTGCAATATTGATCTCCCTAATCGTGGTAAGCGCAGTTGCGACCATCCTCTCAAAATTATTATCCCCTTTTGGAAATATTGTTGTATTTTCGGGCCTTTTTGGGTTCTTTTCAATCTTGATCTCAATAACTGCCTATTATGTAATCAATCTTATCAACATTATCAAAAGTGGCATGCGTGCTTTTGAAAGTCGCATTGACCTACCTCAGATTACTAATGAGGAAGAATTTTCAAGGTTTAAGCTATTGCACTCTAAATCATTGATTAAGTTATTTCGCACTTATGAAAGCGCTTTTGAAGCCGCTAAAGTCAGACTTGATGATAACGAAATGAAATTCAGAGAACTTGAACGCATCAATAAATTTAAGAACCATACACTCGACACTTTACTCAAAGTAAATCACCTCTTTCTTAATCTCAAAGATTCAAAAGACTATTATGCCATGATTTTGGCATCCGCTATAGATGTTATCGAAAATGCTTCCAAAGGCAGTATTCTACTATACAATGCAGACATAGACAAATTTGAGTTTCAGACTTGCGTCGGTTTCGACTTCAACGAGCTTAGCAAAGTCAAGATATCACTTGAAGAAACCTTTCTTTTTAAGAATTCACATGGCAATTATGATGAGCCCATCATCATCAAGAATGTGCGTGAGTACGATTCTGAACTTCTTGACAAGGATAACAACCAACTTATTGAAAGTGCTGGTGGCTTGGACATCTCTGAAGCACTCTCCTCTCCAATCATCATAGACGGTCAGATTTTTGCGATCATCAATATCGACAGTGACATCGAAAACGCATTTGACGAAATCGACAAGCAACTGCTTCATTTCTTCGCATCACAGATATCCATAGCACTCAAAAATAAATACCTTGTGGATGAAACCGTCAACATGTCGAGATACGATAAATTGACAGGTGCTTTTAATCGCAACTATTTTGAAAAAATGATTTCAACACACCGTGATCAGACTTTGGAAAACATGGAGTCCTATGCCCTAGTGTTGTGTGATCTCAATTATTTAAAAATCATCAATGACACGTTTGGACACAGTGCAGGTGATGCGATTTTAAAGGCATTCTCAGATATGATTTCTAATTCGATACGCGACACTGACGTACTATCGCGCATTGGTGGTGATGAATTCGTCATCTTACTTCGCAGTATTTCACTGATAAAAGCCGAGGAAAAAATGGCGCAAGTCTTTAACAATATCAAAGATCATAAAATCAACTATCAAGGTCACGAGCTCCCAGTCAGCTTTAGTTACGGCGTTTCAGCATCTCCAGATGATTCCATGATTTACGATATTCTCATAAAAATTGCAGATATCAGGATGTACAAATTTAAAGAAACCTTTAAGAACGATCATCCCGAATTTTTGAATATGCTCAACCATTTTTAAAATGGCTATGCCATTTAATCAATTTCAACAACAATATGAGGCACATATGTGCTTCTTTTTTTGGCTTTATGATGGCAGAAAAATTAATTTATATGGTATAATGAAGCAAGGAAATTGTTCGACACTCAAAATAATACGGAGGTTCACATGCAATTAAATTGGTCATTGGAGGCACTATACTCTAGTTTTGATTCAGAAGACTTTAAAAGCGATTTATTGTTACTTGAGAGCGAAATCGGCACGTTGGATGTTAAATCGACTGAACTAAGTGACGTAACACACGTCGAAGCCTACTTTAGAACATTGGAATCCATTCAAAAAATTGCAACCAAATTATACAGCTTTTCTAGCCTAACTTTTACAACAGATACAAACAATCAAGCAGCGCTTCAGACTGAAAACAAACTGCTTATGCTACTCTCATCAGCGACAGCAGCACGCACGAAGATGACAAAATTTTTGAGCACTGTGGAAGATCTAGAAGCATTTATCGCTCCATCAGAATTTTTGAAACAATTTTTATACGTCATGGAAGAAGATAGACGTTATTCAAAACACCTTTTGTCAGAAGCAGAAGAGATCTTGGCATCCAAACTCTCCATCACTGGATCTAGTGCATGGTCGACACTTCAACAAAAACTCATCTCAACTTTAAAATGTACACTAGTGCAAGATGGCGAAATGAAGGAGCTTCCAATCACTGTCATTAGAAATCTTGCAAGTGATGCTTCTAGCGAAGTGAGAAAAGCGGCCTATGAATCCGAAATTGAAGCCTATAAGAAAATTGACGAAGCCGTCGCTATGTCACTTAACAGCATCAAAGGGGAAGTCATCACTCTTAGTGAGATGAGAAACTATGCATCACCACTTCATATGACGCTCGAAACGTCACGAATGACTGAAAAAACACTTGAAGCGATGATGGCGGCTATCAAAGAAGCGATCCCTTCATTTCAAAACTATCTGCGCGCTAAAGCGGATATTTTAGGTCATAAAAATGGTCTTCCATTCTACGATATGTTCGCACCAATCGGCAGTGCTACCAAGAAATTCACTTACGAGGAGGGCTGCAAATTTGTCGTTGACAACTTTGGTGCCTTTTCAAGCAAACTCGCAAAAGTTGCATCCGATGCCATTGAAAAAGGTTGGATAGACGTTGAGCCAAGAGAAGGTAAAGTCAGCGGTGCATTTTGTGCCTCTTTACATCCAGTCGGTGAATTCAGAGTGCTACTCAATTACACAGGCAATCTAGGTGATGTCACAACAATGGCTCATGAACTAGGTCACGGTTACCATGCGATGTGTACGAACTCTGAAAACATCCTAAACATCGATTACCCGATGCCGCTTGCTGAGACTGCTTCTACTTTCTGTGAAACCATCGTCAACAATGCAGCACTAAAAATATCTACAAAAGAGGAATCCATAACGATCTTGGAGAACTCACTACAAGATGCCACTCAAGTGATCTGCGACATCTACTCCAGGTTCCTATTTGAAAGCAACCTCTTTAAAACACGAGGCGATCATCCATTGTCTGTAGATGAACTGAAATCGTTGATGCTCGATGCACAAAAACAAGCTTATGGAAATGGCCTAGATCACGATGTGCTACATCCGTATATGTGGCTCATCAAACCGCATTATTACTCAGCAGGCCTCAATTTTTACAACTTCCCTTATGCTTTTGGCCTTTTGTTTGCAAAGGGTTTATACGCAAAATATCTGGAAAATCCAGAATTTTTCGTGCTTAAGTATGATGATCTATTAGCTGCTTCGGGTAAAATGAGCGTCGTCGACGTTTGTAAAATCATGAACATCGACGTAGAATCTGTCGACTTTTGGAAGTCATCATTAGAGATCGTCAAAATGGATATCGATAAATTTGTAGAGCTTACTGGAGCACACATATGAGCCACAACTGGAATTTAGATGATTTGTATTTGGGTTTTACCGATCCAAAATACCTGTCTGATTTAAAGTATGGTGAAACGATCAAGTTAAAATACGATCGACTGGTTC
>CAYLNI010000025.1:24674-25579 GCA_964384705.1 uncultured Fusibacter sp. | reverse complement strand
AATGGATTGCTCACAAGCGCACTTTCCATCTTCTCAACGATGTTGCCCCAGATGTCATAGTAGTAGGTTGCTACGGTGTCGCCCGCTGTGTTTAGAAGCGCTATGACGTCGCCGTGTCCGTTATACATATAGTATACCGTGCTGTCTGCCATTTCTCTAGACAAAAGATTGGTGCCATAGGTGTTTTTAGCGATTTCACCACCTGAGCCATCCACTTCTAAAACGACTTTGTCGTATTCGTAGAGGTAGCGTGAGGTGCTGGTAATTGGTGAATCTTTAGGACCTGTCGTCACTGACTTCTCGACGCGGTAACCGATGCCGTTGTAGGCGTAGCTGCTCTTATGCGTGCCGTCGTCACTGGTTTTGAGCTGGTTAAAGACATCATACGTGTACTGCGTGAGGGTGTTTGGACTTGCGCCGCTCTTCTCGAGAACGAATGTCGCCTGGCCACCAATCTCTGCTGGTTTGATGCTCGTGGTTTTTTGGCTGAGCATGTTGCCGTTTGCATCGTAAGTGTAGGTCACTTTGTCATTTGTACCAAGGACTTGAGATTTTGTCTCAGTGGTGAGCAGGCGGTTTGATGCGTCGTATTTATACAGCGTCTCCTGTGACATTGCCTCGCCAACAATCTTTTTCTCGCTAATGCGGTTCCCTGCTTTGTCGTATGCATAGACGGTCTTGATGCCACTTGGCTCAGTGACGGTTGAGATTCTATTCAGCGTATCATACTCAAACGTCGTCGTTCCTTTTGAATCGGTCTTGGACGTTTGGTTGTTCGCGGCATCGTAGGTGTAGCTGTAGGTGTCGATGAGCGAACTATCTGCCTTTCGGTTTACGAGGGCAGTGTTTTGGCCGTTTGCGTCATAGACATATGTTTCACTTGAGCCATCTGGATAGATGACGCT
>CAYLNI010000025.1:18840-24638 GCA_964384705.1 uncultured Fusibacter sp. | reverse complement strand
TAGTACGTAAAACGCGTAACGCCTGAGCCGTCATCGACTGAGATGACGCGGTCCATTTTGTCATAAATTTTAAGTGTGACATTACCCTTAGGATCTGTGGTGCGCTCAGCATACTCGCCTGTACCAAGGCCTGCGATGCCAGCGACGAGGTCATAGTCATAAGTTGACGTGCCAATATGTGGCACGGTTTTTGTGAGTGCTCTGCCTTGTGAATCATAGGTCCATGTCGTCATGCCCGTTTGGTCGGTCATGGTGAGGGTGTTGCCAACACTATCATACGTGTAGCTGATCGGTGTGCTGCCTACCGTTTGGCTGAGCATACGGCCGAGTGCATCGTATGAATAGAGGGTGCTTTGCCCATTTCTGTCAACCTTCGATTTCACACTGCCATCGGCATAGTAGGTCATGCTTTCTATGCGCGGCATTTCCCCTGCCGATAATGGATCCATTCTTTTTTCCATTTTATTCATCACATTGTATGTGAATGCGCTGGTGTTTCCATTGCCATCGGTCTGAGTCAGCATGTTGCCTGCTGCATCATAGGTGTAGAGCGTTTTCTCGCCAAGTGCGTTAACTACAGCTGTGAGTCTTGCCGCTGAATCATATTCATAACGTTTCTTGTTGCCGAGGCCGTCCGTCTCGCCGATGACATTGCCAAGCACGTCGTAATCCACTTTTGTGACGTTGCCTTCTGCATCCTGCGTTTCAATGCGTCGGCCATTTACATCGTATTTGTAGATCGTCTCTTGACCCAGTGCGTCCACAGACGAAATCTGGGCATTGTTTAGGTCGTACTCTAGCGTTTCGACAATCTTGCCATGTGCGTCGCGTTTGCCGACCACGCGGTTGAGGGCGTCGTAGATGAGCTCAGATGTGTTGCCAAGCCAGTTCGTCGTCGTCAGTGGGTTACTGTTTGCATCATAGGTGTAGATCGTGATCTTAACATTGCCACCTACTGCGGTGCTTTTTGTGACAGGTCTGCTTAAAGCATCGTAAGTGGTTTCCGTCACCTGTCCATTTGGATCCGTTTCAAAGCGCATGTTTCCAAGAACGTCATAGACCACTGTTTTATTTTGTAAAGTACGGTCTTCGTTATCTTTGACAGTAACACTTGTCTGTCTGCCCAGCGCATCAAAGGTCGAGAGTGTCTTTTTGCCAATACTGTTTACGTCATAGACGAGGTTGCCCATCGTATCATATTTGTAAAAGGCAGTGTTTGCGTCGATGGAAGTGTCTCCTGGATAGATGACCTCTTTGATTTTACCGAGTTTGTTATACTTGAACTGGGTTGTGTTGTTATTGCCATCTCGACTTGTAATCAATCTGTTCGCCAAGTCGTAGGTGGAGGATTTTTGCACGGTCCCATTTAGCGAGAACTGTGTGAGGTTTCCTGCATCGTCATAAGTGTAGCTGATTATGTGGTTCTTAGCGTTTGTCTCCGTGACCTTTCTGCCCTGTGCATCATAAGAGTAGTTAAGCGTCGCGACAAGACCTGCCACTTTTGTGGCGGCATCTCTAATGGTGAGCGGCAGTCCGGCTAGGTTGTACGTGGTTTCTGTACCGTAACCGTTTGTGATCTTGTCTTGGACGGTCGATCCTGCGCCTGCGGCATAGCCTTCACCGGAGAGTTCTTTGATAACTCTGAGGCTATTGTCGTACTTAAATGCCTTCGTGACGGTTTCTGTCCATGTACGAAGCCAAACAACTGAAATGTCATCATAGGTGAGTTTTTCATACTTAAGCGTCACGGCAATCACTTGATCCATATTGCCATAGAGGTATTCCGTTCTCGCCATTTGCTCCAGTGATTTTTCTGAATCATAGCTGTTCGGGAGGACTTCAGCGGTCTTGCGTCCCGCTCTGTCATAGGCTGAGAGCGTTGTGCCGCCTAGTGCATCGATGGTTTTGATGCATCTGTTTTGTGCATCGTACACATAGGTGGTGAGGTTGCCTTTGGCATCTGTGGTCGTCAGAACATTGCCTGAGATATCATAGGTCTTTGATTCTGTAAGCGTCACTGGTGTGCCATGCTCATCAAACCCTAGTTGGCTCTGCATGAGCATGCGGTTCATGACGTCATAGGTGTAAGTGGTCGTCACGCCATTTGGCGGTGTCATGGTTAACAGGTTGCCATTTTTATCATACGTGAACGTAGTTTTTAACGCGCCATCTGTCACCACGCCATAAAAATCATCCGCTGAAGCAATGAGCGTTTCTTCTAATTTTCTACCTCCAAATCCATAGACAAACTGCTGAACCTGCTCTTCTGAGTCATTGAGCTTTATCGTTTGACTTTCAAGGTTCCCCTCTTGATCATACGCATAGCGCGTCTCGCCGCCATCTTGATTATAAGTTCTTTTGAGGGTGTCATCTGAATTGTACTCATAATACTGGCTCACCGATGTCGCTGGTAGGCTGCCAAGGAGCACCAGTTCATTGCCTTTCTTTTCTTCTGTCTTGTTGCCGTTTTTGTCATAGGCAAAGGCCGTATAGCTGTACTTTGTACCGCCATTTTCTACGCTCATTGGCTTATAGACACCGCTTAAGCGTCCAAAATCGTCATAGACGTATGAGGTTATCGCGCCGTTTGTCGCGGTTTCTTTCGCAACTGTACCATCGCCGTTATACTCCGTTTTGCTCTTTGATCCGTTTGGATACTGAACTTCAACGAGGCGACCTGCAAAATCATAGACGGATACCGTCGTTGCGGTTTCTGATTCATTTAAATACTTGATCTCGGTACGTTGCGACTTGCCATTATCTAGCTTGCCATAGCTATAAGCATACAGCTGAACTTCTGATGCTGTGGCATTTTCTTTAAAGGTCGTCTTGATCAATCGATCCATCACGTCGTAGCTATAAGTGTGGATTGCGCCATTTGGTAAAGTTTCTGTAAGGATATTGCCATAGATATCATACGTGTACTTTGTCACGCCATCATCTGGAGTTGTTACGGTGTCAAGATTGCCTTTATCATTATAGGCGTAGCGCGTTCCTACAGCTTCTGCGTAGGTATCGACTGCGACATCCGACGAGGCCACATATTGATTTGGGCTGATCTCCTGAACTTTTCTACCCAGTTTGTCATAGACAGTGCGCTGGATGCCACCATCTGGGTTTTTCACTCGAATCAGTTGTCCGTTTAGGTCGTAGCTGTATTCGGTGCGGTGTGAAGCAGGAGAGATTTCTGCTGTCATCCATCCAATTGCGTTGTATTCGTACGTGGTCACATTGCCAACCGAATCATTTTTGGTCTTCGTATTGCCATGGGCATCGTACGTGTAAGTGACCATCGCGCCATTTGGTTCTTTGACACTTTTTACTAGGCCAGCGACATTGCAGCCAAATTGTGTCTGAGCCATAGCTTTCGTATAATATAGCGTATATGTTCCGTTGTAATCAGATATGGGCATACCCGTTTCTGAATAGGTGACATTTTTTCTAACAACTATTTCTTTCTCTTTGTTTATATTGTTGCTGTCATACACATAATGTGTTTCTATTCCTGATGCATTCGTTTTTTTAATCACATGATTTTTACTGTCATACGAAAAAGATTCTGTGCTCATATCTGGATAGGTTATCTTGGTCACATTACCAGATGCATCAAGACTGTAAAGCGTTGTATTGCCGTACTTATCGACGCGCTTTGTAACGTCGCCAAAGACATTTTTACCATTTGGCGCATAATACTCTGTGATTTCCACATTGCCTTCAGGATCTTGGGTTTTAACCGTGTACATCGATGCATCAAAGAAGTAGGTCCACTTTCTCTGATTAGCATCTGTTATTGTGGTTTTTCTGTCAATCATGTTATAGCTGTAAGTCCAAGCTGCGCCATTTGAATCGAGCGAGGTACTTACCTTATGCTGTGCATCTCCTGCACTATGATTATACGTCATGCTCTGGATTGGCTTTAGAAAGTGATCCTTGATTATCGTCAAGTACCCAGAGGCGTCGTATTCATAATGCATAAGACCACCAGTGGGATCAACCGCTTTGATGAGTCGCTTGTTGGCATCATACTCGTATCTTACAATTCTATTTTCAGGATCTTTTATATTGTCTATAAGGCCCACGCCATTATACTGAATCGTGTAGACGCGGCCCACAGTATCTGTGACGCTTTGTACTTTACCTGCTGCATCGACTGTGATGCTTAGGGTATTTCCATTTTCATCGGTCATCGCCACTAGCCAACCCGCAGCACTAAATGTGTATGTGTACTGGTCTTGCGTAGTTAAGACATAAGTGCCATTTGCATTTTTATGGAATTTAGCCCTTGTGTCTTCAGGGTTAAAAACGCCACCATCAAAATTGAACCTATGGCTGCTACCGCTTGGCAATTTGACATCGATAGTCGATGTCCCTACTCCAGTTAAACCCCCTTCGAAACCAAAGGTCCAGCCGCGACCCAGCATCGAAATTTTTTCTTCTCTTGAGTTGTAGGTCCTACTAAAATTCACTTGAAAACCAGGTGAGGCAATGCTCATGTCTGTTGCTGTAAATGAGTAGTTTCCCGAGGCTGGGTTTACGCCGCCTTCACCATAATGTAGTCTTTCTTTTAGCTTTAGCAGTTGGTCTTGCGTATACCAAGTATCTCCTTCGCCCTCGCCACTAACAAGTAAGGTATCGTCACCTGCATTTGGTCCATTATAATCGTCCAGCTCACCTACTGTGCCGCTGAGCGCACCAAACACATCTAAGCGTCCGCCTGTAAGGATGCGCGTTTCAAGTGCTGCACACGGGCGGGCGTTATTTAAAATTTGCGCTTTGAGTGTGCTGATAGATGAAGTTGGTTGCGTGCTTAAGAGTAACGCTACAGCACCGGTTACAAAAGGTGCTGAAGCGGATGTACCATTATAATAGTCATAACTGTTGTTTGGAGCGGTACTGAGTATGTTCGTGCCAGGTGCTGCGATGTCTACAGCAGCACCATAGCTTGAAAAGTTTGGCAATACACCCATGGTATCTATCGCAGTAACTGAGATGATATTTGCCAAGTCAAAAGCGGCAGGGTAAACAGGGAGTGTACTCACATCACCACCACGGTTACCAGCTGATGTTACGAAAAGGATGCCACTATTTTGCATCGCATCTTTAAGCGCCAAGTTGTTATCCGTTCCGCCAAAGCTACAATTGATTACTTTAACGCCCATGTTCATAGCATATTCGATAGCTTCAATTGCATCACACGTATACCCTGTACTTCCGTTAATAAATTTTAATGGCAGTACTTTCACATTCGGCGCGACGCCTATGATGCCTGTTTCATTTTCTGAAGCTGCGATAATACCGCTGACATAAGTACCGTGAAGGTCTAATTCTTCAGAATCATAGACGCTAGCGTCGTCACCAGCGAAATCCCACCCATTGATATCGTCGATATAGCCGTTGCCATCATCATCAATACCATTACCATCGACCTCATATGGGTTACGATAGATGTTGTTCTCGAGATCTGAGTGTGTAATATCGATTCCCGTATCTAGGACACCCACCACCACATCCTCAGAACCCTTCGTTAGATTCCAGGCATTTTCAATATTTACATCCACACCTGAGCGAGGATTTTTACCGACTATTTCTTGTCCGATGTTCGTGAGTCCCCATTGGTTGACATAGGATTCATCAGATGGCGTACTCATAAGCTCTAGTGGGTAGTTTGGTTGTGCATATACGACATTTGGGTCTTTCTTCAGTTCACTTATTACTGATTGGATGTCAGAATTCTCAGAGACTTCTAGAATGCTTATTTTTTTATTTGTAAGCACGCGATTTGTCTTTAATTCCTTCAT
>CAYLNI010000025.1:12685-18820 GCA_964384705.1 uncultured Fusibacter sp. | reverse complement strand
AACTTTGATTTAATCTTTGCGTTGCCAGCCTCTTTTTTTGTTTCATCTTTGTACTTGACGATGATTTCTGTTTTTGCCCGCGCTTCATAATTGTCGTTTTTCTTATCTTGTTTAAGTGGCACGGGATTCGCTTTTTTCTCAATTATTTGAGTCGTTTCATCAGCAAATGAAATATATTGAAAGGTTGACATCGATTGCGTAAATATAAGTGCAATGACCAACACATAAGATAATACCTTGTTGAATCGTTTCATCGGATACTCCTTCATATTATTGGATTCTGTAGATTATCGTTGTCTGACCAGTCATCAAGGCTTCTAGTTCTATGACTGTTACAACCCCTGACCAAACTTTACCCGGCAGTACAGCTGTTGACATTTTAAATACGATTTTACCTGGCTCATATGATATAACACGCAGGTCTGTGCCAGGAACATTGCCCATTCCTAGTTCAATGGCTTCTGTTAAGCTGTACAAATCTAGCGCTCTCAGCATTTCCGCGTCATACTCGATGGTAAATGTGTATTTTGAAAAATCATCAATTTGATCTGCTCTTAAGGTGATATCAAATATTTCGTTTGCAAACACACCAATTGTCGACGTTAAAGGTGCAGCCTTAACTTCAAGCATTTCAGTCCAATCACTTTTTGCTTTAATGGCATTCTTTCCTCTTATACGCACATTTATTAAGGTACCTGCATCAATATTTTCAATCAAGAAGGTCGGCTCTGAAGTTGTTCCAATCACAATACCATCAGCTTCAATTTCGTAAAGTGTTGCACCTAGAACTGCATTCCAGCTTAATGTTGCAGAAGTACCAATTGTTTCAGATGCAAGGTTTTCAGGTGTTGACAGTCCTGACGAACATGAAACTGCGGTACTAAATGGACTTTGTAGTGCATCCACGATGGCACTGATCCTTATTTTTATAATGGTTGCTTCGCTTAGCTCAGTAAAGGTATATTCTGTATTTTCAGTCGTCACAAGTTCCTGAACGCCATCTACCTCTATAACATAAGAGGTTGCACCTTCAACTGGAGACCATTTGAAATTAACACTATTAACTGTTGAATTTCCAACGATGTTAGTAGGTACACCTGGTATACCGATCTGTGTAAATGCTGTTTGTTCTTGCGTCCATGCACTCTTTATGCCGCTGATGATACTTCTGACTTTATAGGTGTGTTCTGACTCAGCTAATAAACCTGCATCAAGGTAAGTCGTCACTAAACCAACTGGAACAATGGTATTGTCTACCATAACTTCATATCCAGTTGCCCCAATAACTTCAGTCCAGTTTAATCTAATACGATCAGACTCTGTTATAAATGATACTTCTTCAGGAGCATCTGGGGCTTTGGACAATGTGCTGAACGTTATGATTTCACTCCAGTCACTTGCAATCAAGCCTTCTTCATCCATCAAAGAACGTACACTTATTGTGTATTCTGTGTTTGAGCTTAATTCACTGAGTGCTATATAAGCACTTTCAATTACGACAGGATCTGAAGTTCCAAGGATATATTCATAATGATCTACAGCTTCATTTACATCCCATGTTACGATTGCATTATGTTCAGCGGACTCAATGTGAATATTTGTAGGGACATTGTCATACATTTTCGGAAGTACTACTGTCTCAATTTCACTCCATTCACCAAAGCCACCTTGATTGTAAGCTCTGATTCTATATTGATTTGTTTCAAGAAGTTCTTCATTATCCGATAAATACTGATTCGTATTTCCGACATTGACCAACTGCCCATTGATTTCTATTTCATAACCCGTTCCGCTTAAAACTTGAGGCCAATCAAGATAAACACTAACTGGTGTTGCATAGTGGTTCTCAAAATCAAGAGAGTCAGGTAATGTGTAAACGCTCTGCTTGTGTCCATACAATGTTTCAGCGCCATCTTTATTGACACCAACTTCTACAGAATATTGCGACCCTTTCTCAAGTGATTCCACAGTATAATTTGTTCCTAGGACATGATCTGCAATCACAATATCATTAACCTTAACAATATAATCTATAGCATCTTGAATTGCGTTCCATTCAATGACGATGGAATCAAAGCCCGATGTTACCGCAGTCAATAATGGTGCGCCTACAATATTGTTCAAAGTTGCGATTTCTTGTAAAGCAGTCCAATCGCTTTCTTCATGTGCGTTAAATGATTTTATTCGAATAGAGTATATTGTTTCTGGTGTCAAATTAAGTAGCTCATATGATGTCGTATTGGTTGTTCCATTTACTGCACCATTGAGTTCAATTTGATAACCTTCTGCATTTGTCGAAGGTAACCAACTTAAGATGATTTTGTCTTCGCTCGGTGATGCAATCACCTCTGATGGAACGTTTGGCGTTCCAAGAGCTGTCTGTACAACCTCAAGCGCACTCCATGAACTTTTTCCACCTTCATTTCTCGATCTGACGCGGTAGGTATAATTTTCACCAGGCTCTAATCCATTAATTACGAATTGGTTCACAATACCCGCACTCTTAATGCTACCGTTGAATTCGACTTCGTAACCTGTTGTATTAGGTGTAACATCCCAAAGTAAAGTGATGGATGTCTTTGTGCTTGTTGTTGTTACATTCGACGGAATTAAAGGTAATTGTGGTAGTGTTCTTTTGCTAACTTCAACACTTGGCGCGCTTTCTCCAAATGCATTTACTGCAACTATCTTATAGGTGTATTCAGTATTCGAAGTCAACCCAGTACCAACTGGAGACCCCGTATCAACAAATGTGTTCAGAGGTGCATTTGCCTCTATTACAACATCATCTCTGTAAATTTTGTAGGCAGTTGCATTGTGTATACTGTCCCACTTAAGTGTTATGTTAGAATCTGTGGATGTGGATATAATATTTACAGGACTTTCAGGTGCAACATCTAAGGTTCTACCTACACATGAAATTATCTCCGTTGTTGCTATTCCAACGCTGTTTCTTGCTTTAACAGTCACAAGATACTCTTGGTTTAATTTTAGTCCTGTAATTTGATCTGTTAGATTGTAAGTCCAATTGTTTGTTTTCTTTAATCCATTTTCTTTTCCAAGTCCAGCTTCACTCTCTACAGCTTCAATTTGGTATTGTATAGATTCAGGATTGCCATTCGCTTCCCATCCTAAAGTCAATGAACTTGATGTTTCTCCTGAAACTGTTAAGCCAGATGGCACTTTTGCTAGTGAATAAGTACTTACAGGATTTGTATAGGCACCTGCTCCATTTGCGTTTTTCCCTCTGATTTGGAAACTGTAAAACACGTCTGATTCATTCGCAATGATATCAAGTGAAGTACCACTGACTTGGTGTAAATCAATATCATTGACAAGTATTTCATAATTTGTAATGCCTTCAACCGCTTCCCAAGTTAACTTGATTAATCCAGGTTGCGCACTTGCTGATATGCCAAGTATTGGTTTTGTTTTAAAACTAAACTCTGCCGACCAATCACTAGCGCCACCAGTATTGCTAGCTTTAACCTTTACAACATAATCAGTATTAGGCGTTAATTGTCCAATAAAGTAATTGAGATCTTGATACTCTGCTAAAATATCTACGCCATTAACATTTAATGCATAGGATGTTGCACCTATTGAAGCATTCCATTCTACAACAGCACTTGTTTGTGTTATATTTGAAATTTGAATTCCAGTAGGACTTTGTGGTGGATTTGGCATGGTATTAAAGTTTACTGACTCTGAGCTTGGTGTTAAGCTGCCATCATTAGATTTTGCTTTTGCTGTAACTGTATACGAAGTACCTGGTGTTAATCCATTTAAAACTATAGATTTTGAACTTAAAGAAATCTCTGTAGGAGTGCCAACCAATGCACCGCTTGAGTTGACATATTGGTTACCTACTTTTATTTCATAAAGTGTACTGTTGGGATTGCTATCATTAACATTTATTACTGCAGATTGTTTGTCGATGTTATTCACTTCAACTTGAGGCACACTTGCTAGTGTAGATCTTACTTGCGTGCTTTCATAAATATGATTAACAGCGTCTTTAACTCTAATTTTTATAGTGTATGTTGTGTTTGGAACAAATGCGCCATTTGGAATTAAAGTATTGTTAGAAGACCAGCCAGAATTATAGCCTATCTCAGCAATTGAAATTTCATATGGCAAAGCGTGTAATCCAGAGACTGAATCGTAGCCACTTATATAAATTGTGAAACCATTACTTGCCGCTTGTAGATCACTTACTTGCAATATTGGATTCGTTTTATCTACTTTAAACGTCTGAGTTGTGGTACCTACTGGAGATATACCATCTGTGACTTCAACTTTGATTGTATGTGCCCCTTCTGTAAGGTTTGAGACGTTGAATCCTGTTGTAAATGTAACAAGTTTTAAAACCGAAGTACTAGTAACAGTTTGTGTCGCCGTTGGCGTAGCACTTCCGTCAATAAAATACTTGCATGTTAGCGTATCATTTTCATTATCTCTAACATTGATTTGAGGCATCAATACACCTGTCGTTTCTGAATAAAACTGTCCACTAAGAGGCAATACAAATGTTACACTTGGTGGCGTCGTACATGAAGTACACGTTGATACCGTTTGATAGCCTCCACCTGATGTTTCATTGCATGAACATTTCCAGTAATAGGAATGTCCTGAGGATGTGTGTGTTGGACTGACGACTTTTGTCGAAAAATTGTGAGTGTGGCAGTTGCAGGCACTCTCATAACCATATGTTTCAACGCCGCAATCTAAACACAATCTATAATCATAATCATTTCCATTACTTTTATGCGTTTCATACAAAGCACTAATTCTTTCGTGTACATTTGCATTTTTTGCACCTACAGCACCACAACTAGTACAAATTGCCGCTTTATTACAAGTTCCACCACTATATTCATGCCCTTTTGGAACGCCATATGTGTAACCACATCCAAGTGAACAAATATATGGTTGTGTGCATGTTCTATTCAATAAAGGGTGTAGATTCGTACAACATTTACATGTGCTTACATATTTTTCTGTTCCATTGAGTTGAGTAGAGGTACATCCTGATATTGAGCAAACATTATATCCCTTATGTGGATGGCTCCCTTGATAATTACCTCTATCGACATAACTATGAGTTCCATATGATCCTATAGCACCACAAATAGTACACACACTTGCTGTTTTGCAAGTTGCACCAACGAAATTATGAGTGATTGGTCTTAATGCATTACAAACATTGCATGTTGTATCGCATCCATTTGTGTAGGTATGGGCTATTGATCGAGTTACTCCACATATATTACAACTCGTATCACAGGTATTTGTGTAGCTATGAGAAGCCGTTCGAGTAGTTCCACAAACATTACAACTTGTATCACATCCATTTGAATAAGTATGAGAAGTTGATCTCGTCGCTCCACAGACATTACAACTCGCATCACATCCATTAGTATAACTATGTGATGTTGAACGCGTTGCGCCACACGCATTACAACTTGTATCACATCCATTTGTATAGCTATGAGATGTTGTTCGCGTTGCGCCACAACTATTACAGCTTGAGTCACAACTATTTGAATAGCTATGTGAAGCTGATCTTGAAGCACCACAAACATTACAACTTGTATCACACCCATTTGAATACGAGTGTGATACAGATCGTGAAGAACCACATCTATTGCATGACGAGTCACAACCATTGGAATAGGTGTGACCTGCACAAGAACAACATGTTGAAATATATTTTGTCGCTCCTGTATATGCAGTAGCTGAACATTTAGAACATACTTTATATCTATTATGTGGATGTGAACCTTCATAACCTCCATAGTCTACATAAGTGTGGACACAAGCTTGTGCTGTCAAAAAAACCTCATTTTTAACATCAAGGGTATCCAACGTTTTTGACTTTAAAGAATATATAGAACTTCCCTCTAAATAATCCCTATTGATTAAACTATGATAAGATTGTTCGTAATTTAACAATCCTTGTCCATACAAAAATTCTTCTTCATATTTTAAGGTATTTTCTAACAACAAAAATTTCATTTCATCAGTTGTCATTTCATAGTTGTAACTCCATAATAATGCTGCTGAAGCTGCAACTTGCTGAACTGCTACGGATGTACCTTGAACCATTTCAAGGTTTTTATTTTATATTAACAC
>CAYLNI010000025.1:1196-12658 GCA_964384705.1 uncultured Fusibacter sp. | reverse complement strand
GTCCATATCCATAATTAGAGATTTCAGCTCGTTTATTTTCGCTATCGACAGCGCCAACTGCAATGACATTATCAAAAGCTGCTGGATAGTATATTGAATCCTGTCCCTCATTACCAGATGCCGCAATCACCAATATGTTGTGGTTAATCGCTTTGTCAATCGCTTCTTTTAATACATTTGAATAGTTCGGACTGCCAAAACTCATCGTTATAATTCTAATATTATTATCAATTGCCCATTCGACAGCTTTAAGCACATCAACATCTCTGCCAATCCCATTCTTATCAAGTATTTTTACAGAGAATAATTCGACATTTGGCGTAATTTCATTATCATTCATCGTGGCAGTAAGTATCTCAGCCATTTTAGTACCATGGCCATTATCATCAGCATAGCTTTCAACACCATCTACAAATGATACCCCACCAGCTATATCTAGTTGATCACTTAGGGTGTTTATGCCTGTATCAAAAATTGCCACTTTAACACTCTTGCCATAATAATCAGCTTCATGCATGTTATCAGCATCTAATGTATCAGCATTCCATGTATGTAACAGATTGTTACTAATCATATTACTAATTTCACTGAGTTCCTCATCACCGTGATTATGTGATGCATCTGTGCAAGTTTCCGAAATTACGTGGTTGAACTCGGTGTGCTTGTGTTCTTCTTGATGTCCATATGATAATGTTGGAACAGAAGATGAGACAATGAGTATTGCTAAAAATAAACTTAAATACCTGAACAACTTATACTTCATGTTTTCCCCCTAATATTGATAATTTTCTAACAAATAATTGCAAAAAAAAGCTTTAGAATTTATACTAACATCACAAAAAATAAAAGAAAACACGTATGTTTACGGGGTTACTGAAATTGACTTTTAATTATTTTTGATATATAAATTTCTTGTAATATATTTTGATACTAGAATACAAACTGAAATAGTTCACACAAAAAAATAGGCTACAACAAATCTCAAATAATGATGATTTGTTGTAGCCTATTTATATTTTATCAATCACTTCTAACTTAACCCTATATCTCAATAACGAGCTTAATATGATCCACGTCACGCACACTGTCGCATTTTTGGGATTGCCAGACAGCGTTATATCCGGACAGAAACAAAATGCCTTGTTCTATTTGGCTCTTGATTTGACCATAATAGATTTCTCGCACATAGTCGCCAATACGCACATTTTTCTCACTCATGAGAATGGTTTGTTCTATAGGCGTTCTAGAACCATATATTGAGATTTCAACGAGATTTGCGCGCACAAAAACTTGAACTTTAGACGGTCCCTTTCCTGAGGTTGCTTTGATGATCTTGGCGACTTCCGTTTCGATTTTTCGTTCAAGCAACTTGCTTGCATCTGTAGTCAATGAGGCATGTGGCAGTTTTTGCATGCTTTGTAGCTTTTGACACACACCTAATAGCGCTTGATTTAAGGCTTCACCTTCGATCGGCTTCAGAATGTAACGATTAATGCCGAGTTCTATTGACATTTGCATCAACTCTACGTCACTTAATGCGGTTGTGATGATAATAGGAATGTTGCTATTCGTCTTACGAATTTCACGCGACATTTCGATACCATCTAAGACTGGCATTTTTAAATCGGTAATTATAAAATCCACGGGGTGTGTGGCAAATTTTTCAAGACCTATTTTTCCATTTTCTGCAACAATTACATGTTTGACACGTCTTTTCAGAAACGTGGTGATTTCTTCTCTCAAGACGGGTTCATCTTCGACATAAAGCACATTTAAACCAGCTAAAAATGCTACTTCCATAAGGATTTCCTCCCCTTACTCATTTTTGATTTAAAGGCATCACTATTTTAATACAGAGTCCATTTTCAGTATTGTAAGCATCAATGACGCCTGCAAAGTTTTTCTCCACAATAACTTTAGAGATATAAAGGCCAAGCCCTGTTCCATTTTGTGCTTCTTTTGTGGTGAAATAGGCATCGAAAAGTTTGTCGAGGTTATCTGGATCTGTTCCCCCGCCTGAGTCCTCAATTGTAAACGTCAGTATCCCTTCTGAATTTGATATGCGAATCCATATGCGTCGATCAGTCCCAACCTGGTCAATCAAGGCATCATTGGCATTTTTAAGGATGCTAAACAAAACCTGTGACAGTTGATTGGGTCTACCATGCATCAATACATCCTGATCCAGTGTATAGTCGATCTCGATATTGTTCAGACGAATGGTCTCTTTTAAGAAGTCTAGCGTTCGGTCCATCACGTTTGATATCAGGAAGTCCTTCGTTTCAATTTTTGGATCAAAGAAAAAACGAAAATCATCAATTGTGCTGGACATAAATTGAACGAGTTCGTTATGTCTTTGCCCTTGTGAGAGCAAAAATGTTTCATTTAATTCGTTGTATTGATAAGCATCAATCAAATTGTTGTAGATCATAGAGATACCACTTAGCGGTTGTCGCCACTGGTGTGCAATGCTGCCGATCATTTCTCCCATTGCAGCCAAACGCGACTGATAAATCATCAGTGCTTCCTTCTTTTTACTTTCTTCCATCTCAAGTTCAAAGAGCTTTTTCATGGTGATATCTCTTGAAATCATGACGATTTGTTTTTGATTCTCATTCACCATCACTTTTGCATTAATCTCAACAGGAATCTTGCGTCCATCAAATCCAATCAAGACATCTTCAAATATTGCATTTTCAGTTGTCTCTAAATCCTCAAGTATCGGTAAAAACTGTGTTCTCTTTATGTCAGAGTTGATATCAAAATAGCTTTTTCCATACATAAAATCTTTGCTATACCCCAGCGAATTAACAGCTTTTGTATTGACTTCCAGTATATCGGCATTTGAATCCATGGAAACGACAAAAATACAATCGGAGCCCGACTCAAAAATCTTTTCAAATTTATTCTTACTGCGCGTAAGCTCTTCATTCAAGGATTTTACCTTAACCAAAAGGGCACGTTCTTTATTGATGAGCGCTTTATCTCTTCTAAATCGATAGTAGACAAAGCCAGTCGTAACAAAGGTTAAAATGATTATGAAATTGATAATAATAATGGTATATGTTCTTTCCTTCAGAAATGACACGACTTCCAAATAGTCTTTTGAGACATTGACAATCCAAAAATCCGTTCCAATATCTGCAGGCGCATAGGCACTGAACTTCTTGACACGTTCTTGATCATTGTCTGTAAACCATAACGAATGATAGATGCCGACGCCTGATTCTTTATTTTTCTGTTTTTCAACGAGCAGTTCAAGCTCAGACCAGTCAAAATTTGGATAGGTCGATTTTCGGGTTTCGATTACATTTTCACCAATGTCTTCCGTGTTAGGGTGCATAATGAGAACGCCACTGCTGTCCTTGATGGATGCGTAGCCTTTGACACCTGCTTTCACCGGAGCAACAAGCGATTGATAAATCGTATTCAGCTTTACTTTTGTATACAGTACCGCTGTAATCGTATCTCCGTCGAGGATTGGATGCATGACATTGACATAAAGTTGATCCGATTCTTTGTAAATCGCACCCACATCTTGAATGCCACCTTTTTCAACTCTGGAAAGATCAACAAGTATATGATCGCTCAGATCCGTCACAGGATATGTGTAGATTTCTTTGCCTTCTAGATCTACAAGCCGAATCAGTTCAATGCTTTCACTTTGTATCGTATAATAGTCCTCTAAATTTTGAAAAGAGTCCTCTGCATAATTTGTTGAATTAACCCCTTGAAAATCCTTGATAAATGACCGGCTGTTCGTGAGAATCTCCAAATTGTGTAGTTGGTAAGTGAAGAAATTTTCAACACTCTTCGAAAGTGTCTCTGCGAGCGACAATAGCTGTAGCTGTTCAATTTCAATCACATTGTCTTGTATCTTCTTATAGTTTTGGTAAGAAGCACTGACGATGACGAGCATGACCAATAGCGCGAGGAACACCGCGAATCCGGTTTTAAGCTTTTCAGTTTCAATGGGGTTTGTTTTTCGTTTCATGGATTATGTCCTTTGCGTTTTTAATGATGCGTTTTTATGATGCATTTTCATTATAAGCAATTAATTTCGAAAGCACAACACAGCAAAAGCCACCATAGGTGGCTGATGCAATTTATACGGTTTCAACGACTTTCTTTGGGGGGAAAAGTTTTGAAAATCCTTTTTTAATTACTGGGAATCCTACAAAAACGATAGTGATAACGATTAGAGCGATTGACAGTGGTGAGCCCCAGAAAATATCCAATGATCCATTTGAAATTTTAGTAGCCTGTCTAAAAGATTGTTCCATCGTGCCACCGACAATTACGGCTAAAATCATAGGTGCTGTCGGTACTTTTGCGATATCCATGAAGTAGCCAAGCACACCAAACATTACCATGATGTAAAAATCGATGACTGAGTTTGAAATGGCATACGTGCCAACAAAAGCAAGACCAAGAACAAGTGGATATAATACTTTTGGTGGTATTGCAAGAACGCGTACGAGGATGCCAGCCATAGGGATGTTGACAATGGCGAGAACGAAGCTACCGATGATCATACTGGCTATAAGACCCCATGCAACATCAGGGTGTTGTGTAAATAAAAGTGGTCCTGGTTGAATGCCTAACATGAGAAGCGCACCCATCATGATCGCTGTAGTGCCCGATCCAGGAATACCAAGTGTCAACATCGGGATAAAGGCACCAACTGAAGCGGCATTGTTTGCGGCTTCTGGCGCGGCTAAACCGATAATTTCACCTTTTCCGAAGTTCTCAGGATTTTTAGAAATTTGTTTTTCGTTGTTGTATGCCATAAGCGAAGCCATAGTACCACCCGCACCAGGTAGTGCGCCGACGATAAAGCCTAGAGGTGTGCTTCTGAGAATCGCTGGCCAAGAACGCTTCCATTCCTCTTTTGTAATCCATATCTTACCGAATTTTTTCTGTTGTACTTTTTTGCCTTCATTGATGTCTGTATACGCTTTGAATACTTCACCTATCGCATATAGACCGATGATGACGACTAAGAAATCAATACCCGATTGAAGCTCAAGTATGTTGAATGTAAATCTTGAAATACCTGATTGGGCATCAATACCTACTGTTGCGATAGCAAGACCAATCATGGTTGCGATAAAGCCTTTTAACATATTGCCTTTTGACATGGAAGATGTCATGGCAAGTGCCGCTACCATCAACAGGAAATATTCTGCTGGACCAAACTTCAATGCGAATTTGGCAACTGGTGTTGCAAGTACGATTAAAAATACGACTGAGATAAGTCCGCCAATGAAAGATGCAATTGCACTGATTGCAAGCGCTGACTCTGCCTTGCCATTCATTGCCATAGGATAACCATCAAATGTGGCAGCTAAAGCCGCACCATCACCAGGTGTGTTTATGAGTATTGAGCTTCTTGAGCCACCGAACATCGCACCATAGTATACACCAGCCATAGTAATTAATGCGCCTGTTGGCGACATTGAAAAAGTCAGTGGCAATAGTACTGCGACGCCTGTCGCTGGACCAAGACCTGGCAACATGCCGACGATGGTTCCAAGGATGCCGCCAAAGGTTACAAGTACTAGGTTCATTGGTTGCATTGCGATGAGCAAACCGTCAAATAAATGCATTAAAATATCCATTTGCCCCTCCTAAATGTTTAATATAGGCGTCATTGGTAATGAGATGCCTAAAAGATAAAAAAATACATAATAGACAACAACGCTAAATATTGCAGAAATGATGAGATTTTTTACAATTTTTTTGCGGTCTAAAACCGTCATGATGAAGCTGATGAATAAAAATGTCGAGATGACATAGCCAAGATGGTCGAAAATCAGTGCATATACAGTCGCAGCAACCACAGTGAGCACGATCATCTTGCGGCTTAAAATATCATTTGCTGTCGTTTTTTCCTTAATTTTAGCAAAGGCGAGCTTTGTTGACGCCATATCACTTTTGATCATCAATAGTGCGCCAAATACTACCATGCCACCAGCAAGGATCAAAGGAAAAATCGATGGTGCCATTGGATCGCCCATAGGGCTTCTTTTTAAATTGTATGACAATAAGCCATAGATAAGTCCTAATATAACCGAGATACCACCCGATAAAAAATCGAAATTTGCTTTTCTTTGCTTTTCCATAATGCCTCCAAAATAGGTTTGGGGTAATGAGGGCCTTTATGGCCCCCCAATTAAGTGTTCTATATTGAAACTTACTCGTTAACTAACAAGCCAATTTCTTCTAATATAATTTTGTATTCTTCATTTGTTGTTTTCAAGAACTCAGTGAACTCAGCTTGACCTAGGTAAGCAGGTGCCCAACCATGTTTAGCCGCTTCGGTTTTCCACTCGTCTGTTTCAACCATTTTTGCTAAAGTCTCTTGCCAGAACTTAACGGCATATTCAGGCATACCTGGTGCGCCGAACAAACCTCTCCAGTTTTCAAAGACAACATCGATGCCTTGTTCTTTACATGTTGGAATTTCAGCCAATACGCCTTCGCCAACACGCTCGCCTGCAGTAACCGCAAGGGCATTTAAATCACCACTTTCAACAAGTGCTTGGATATCGCCTAATCCTGAGGTTAATAAGTCGATATGACCACCTAAGATTTGAGCTGTCGCTGTACCATCTTGGAAACTGATATAATCGATTTCTTTAAGGTTTTCAACACCAGCCGCTTTAGCGACGATTAAGAATTGGATATGATCCATAGAACCAGCTGCTGAGTTGCCGCCAATTTTCACACTTTTAGGATCTTTCTTAAGTGCTTCCATAACTTGTGCAAGGTCTTTGTACTCTGAATCTTTATTTACAACAAATGCGCCGTAATCTGTGATTAATCTTGCAAGTGGTGTTGTGTCTTCATAGCCGTATTCGCTCGATCCGTTGAGCTCAATTAGTAAGATTGGTGGTGAATAAACAGAAATTAATTTTTCAGAGCCTTCTTGAGTTTGCATGTAAGCAAGATTTACACCACCGCCACTTCCAGCGTTGTTCGTTACTGGCATTGGTGAACTCACTAAATCAGTATCCTGTAATACTTTCGCAACTGTTCTGATTGTTAAGTCCCAGCCACCACCAGCACCTGATGGTGCGATGAATTCCAGTGCGCCTTTAGGATAATTTGCTTCTGTTGATGCTGCTGCACCTGAACAACCCGTTAATGTCATTGCACCTACTACAGACAGTGCAATCAATGAAGATATCGCTTTCTTGAACTTCATAATTTCCTCCTACGACCCAAAATTTCTATTTATCAAAAAGCCCCTTCGCTTTTGTGATCAAGTACTCGGTTAATGCCTCTTTCGAATGTCTTTGTTCACGTCGACATACATTTGCCGCATTATGACATAGATAACATTGTCTTTGTTCCATTTTAAAATCACTTCGTGATAAACAATTGCCATCACTATCCATGACATCGATATCCAAAATGCGTCCAATTTCAGACGAGTTTTCTAGTTCGATCATTTGCTGCTTTATGGTGATTGCAGAGCCTTTAACTGCCAAAATCATCAAGTGTTCATAGTACTGAGATGCATTTGTTTCAAGAATTGTGTCATATGCGTAGCCCATTTTATTAAGGTGTTGTTCCAATACTCTAGAGCCCATTTCAAACAACTTATTAGACCAATCTGGTTTCTTTTCAGGTCCAGGAATATTCAGGCGCATTGAGACAACGGTCACTTTGTTTGCCTCAATATATTGATTGATCATCATGGCCTTAATCTCTTTTTGCCTCAGCCAATTGACATGCTCTATCAAGTGGCTAACTTCCTTTGGCGTATGGTGTCTATAACGGTGCCATCTCTGTACTCTATAATCGCAACAACTCTGTCTTCAAAAGCTATCTCTTTTGGTTTCCCCACGAGCTTAGTAACCATCTCAAGTAGCGCTTCCATGGTCACTAGTGGCAGTGACGTTTGACTCAAAATTTCAAGCAGATCCGGTCTCAGAGGATTGACGGCAATACCACGCTCGGTAACGAACAAATCCACTGTATTGCCTGGCGTCACAATTGAAGTCACTTTTTCCACAACGGTGGCAAGTCTACCTCTATAAAGCGGTGCGACCACTATCGTGACTTTGGCAGATGCTGCTGTATCGCAGTGGCCGCCTGATGCCCCCATAATCACGCCATCAGAACCCGTCATGACATTTACATTAAACTGCGTATCAATTTCCAGTGCACTTAGTATGACAAAATCAAGCATAGATGCCATACAGCCTTTTGATGCGGGATTTGCATATTGAAGCGCGCTAATTTCATAATGCTTTGCATTTTTTGCCAAGGATGCAGTAGAGGTTAAGTCGAAGCTTTGCACGTCGTACAAACACCCTACATAACCCTCTTCAAGCAGTTCCACCATAGGCGCTGTAATCCCACCAAGTGCAAACGAAGCCTTAATATGATTTTGTTTCATATGGTCCTTTAGAAAACGCGTCACTGCCAAAGAAGAGCCACCCGATCCCGTTTGAAATGAAAACCCTTCTTTATACGCCGGATGATTGATGATCGTTTTGGCCGCATACTCAGCAATTTTCAATTCTTTAGGATTTTTTGTATATCGCGTCGCACCCGATGCGATGCCATTTGGATCGCCAATTTCATCAAGGACGACCACCATATCCACAAGATCTTGCGTGATGCTTGCCGGCATATTGGGATAGCTACATAAATCATCTGTTATCAATATGACCGTATCTGCGAACTGTGCATCTACCATGGCATATCCAAGTGAACCGCACTCAGTGTGTGTCCCATTTCCACTTGCATTCCCCATCATGTCTGATCGAGGTACAGCAAGAAAGGCCACATCAATCTTTACTTCACCCGCTTCGATTGCCCTCGCTCTGCCACCATGACTTCTAATAATTAGTGGCGTTTCAAGTTTTCCATCTGAAACGAACTCTGCTAAGCGTCCTCTTAACCCACTCGTATGAATCTCCCTGACTACGCCTGATTCTATATGTCCAATAAGCGGTTCATGAACTTTACCAAGTGAACTTGGGATGAGTGTTAAATTTTTAATGCCCAATTGAGCTATTTGATTCATCACCTTGTTGATGACATAGTCACCTTCTCTAAAATGGTGGTGAAATGAAATCGTCATCCCATCGGTGAGCTTTGCATTGACAATCGCTTGCTCCAATGACTGTATCACTTTTCCGTTTCCATCAAATGGTCCAAGATATGGCTTGATTTGTTTGCCATGTACTCTTTTATTATTTAGCATATCCATAGGTCACCTACTTGCCTTAATCAAATCTATGATGCGTAGTGCACGGTCAACGATGGGCTTGTCGATCATTTTGCCTTTGAGCGAGATGACTCCCTGCCCTTTTTCTTCTGCTTCTTGAATCGCTTCAATCACAGCTTGTGCATGACTTACTTCAGCTTCTGTTGGTGTGTAAAGTGCATGAACGATTGGAATTTGTCTCGGGTTGATGACTGATTTACCATCAAAGCCAAGCTGCTTGATCAATTTTACTTCTCTTGTAAAACCTTCAACATCCTCAACATCTGAAAATACTGTATCTAACGCTGCGATGCCAGCTGATCGCGCCGCATTGAGCAATTGCGATCGCGCAAACAACAGTTCAACACCCGTCGAAGACCGGGTCGTCTTTAGATTGGTTACATAATCCTCTGCACCGATTGCGATGCCAATCAATCTTTTCGAGGCATGTGCGATTTCAAATGCATTCATGATCCCCATTGCACTTTCCACAGCTGCCATCATTTTGACACTACCCAGTTCACGATTGTATTTGCTTTCATATTTTTCAATAAGCGCTTCAACGTCTTTTACATCTTTCGCATTTTCCGTTTTTGGAAGTCTGATGACATGAATGCCTCCAGCTACCATCGCTTCGATATCGCGCTCGCCGTAGACCGAATCCAATCCATTGATGCGGCACACGAGTTCGACATCTCCAAAATCTAATTGTTTTAAAGCTTGATACACCAGATGTCGCGCTGTATCTTTTTCTCTAAGTGAAATTGAATCCTCAAGATCAAACATAATACTGTCTGCGCCATAGATCATCGCATCGGCTAACATACCTGGATTGCTGCCTGGTACATATAGCATGGTTCTTCTAAGGCGGTCATTATGCCTGTTCATCGTGAATCACACTCCAATCTTCAAGATTTTCTTGTCCAGTTGCGCGCAAGATAGCGCTCTCCACGCGTGCTTTGATGGTACAATCCAAAGCGCCTCTATCTACAGCACTAACTGTAACGCTCTCAATTTTATGTTTATCAAGCACAGTTTGAATGATCGCTTTTATTTGATCGCCAAATTGTTGTTCGACGACGCTTTTTAGATAGATCTCATTGGTATTGAATGCATTTTCTTCTATTCGTATTTGAATGTCACACGAATCTAAGGTACCAGCAATTGATGACTTGACTATTTTCATCTCGTCCTCCTAATATGATTAATGTCTTGATTCCGATTTTTGGATATGATCGATAATTGGCTTCGCTTCGGTAGAAGTCAAAAATGCATAGGTGGTGGTTGGAACCATACCTTGCGCCTCTTCGAAAACCCCTAATTTTATGAGCCGTCTGACCTTTGATGCGCTTATGACCTCATCCTCTAGTGTTTTTCTAGGTATTTCGCAGACTTCCACGCCATACGTGGGTAAAATTTCTTTTAACGCATTATTATATATTTGCGTGGTTCCGCATTCAGGCTCTGTTCCAATAAACCTCTTTTTTATGTTTAAAGCCTTAACGAAGTGTTCGCCAAAAATGGTGACATCGAGTTTCGCTTGGAGCTTAGTTGCTTCACTTGGCTGCTTTAGAAAATAGTTTGGAAAAGTCGCTTGTGAGATGATGTAGTTTCCGCCATTCAAAACATACACATTATTTAAATGGGCAGTTCCTTCAACGATCAAGTTGAATCTCACATGAAACGGAAACGCGGATTTTTCTGTAGAGACGACAAAAATGTATAAAAAATCACAATGTGAAGCTGCATAGTTTATCAAATACTGATGGCCCAATGTAAATGGATTGGCATTCATTACTATTGCGCCTACCTCTTCATGTTTGGTTTTAAAAGCTTCTATCGTCTTGATGAAATTTCGAATGCCATCCGGTTTTCTTTCAAGTAAGACGATGCAAGTTTCGTCCAGTGTGATTTGTTGAACTTCGTAAAACCCGATGTTTTGAAACGATTGCATCGATTCTGGTTTGGTATATATAAAAATGTTGTTATAGCCTGCGTCTGCAATTATGGTCATAATGTCATCCATCATTTCAGCTAGCGTATTGGATCCCTGTCTACACTTGGCAATTGCGACGCTTCTTATGGTATTTTCAACGACTGATGCTGTCCCCACTAACTTTTCACCCTCGTAGTAGCCATAAGTAATCTCACTGGAAGGGTCTAGTCTGATGTCTTGTTCCAACAATAAAGCGATTATCGACTTCCAAGATTTTTGTGTTTTTTTTACCCTCTTAAG
>CAYLNI010000025.1:0-1150 GCA_964384705.1 uncultured Fusibacter sp. | reverse complement strand
CATACGCCTCATTTCGATGCCTATTTGGACGATAAAAACAAAAAAAATCAGTACACAAAATCAAAGATTTTGTATACTGATCGTTAAGGCTTTGAAGCCTCTCATTATCGGTTACTATTCACTTAAGGAAATGCCGTCCCGTCAAAATGACTCTTAATCAACTCAACTTGAACTTAACCACATTGTAATAGAATTGTGAACAAAATGCAACTTTATTTTTAACAAATCCAATATTTTTCTTAGTTGCTTTTAATCCAATACATAAAAACGGTTACAGCGACGAGATCCGCACTGCCGCCATGACTAATCCTATGCGTGATACACCAACGGTCGTAGGCTTCTACCAACCTTCTTCCATCCTCGGTTTTCATCCCTCCAGCTAGTAGAATCTCATGTGCTTTCAACTGGCTTTCTTTTAAAACAGCGACATTATGTCGACCAATAACATTCGAATCTTCAAGAGCGATGATGATTGTCATTAAAGCATGAATCATAGCATCGTTCACAGATAAACCATCTCTCAAAGCCTCCTCGAACATAGGCAATCCAAACTTTCTCACGGTTTTGAAACCGGTATAAGCTTCACCTCTTGCGCCGAGCATGCCATAGTCTTTATATTGAGAAATACCATACGCTTTAGTATGTGCATTCTTTTCAAATTCTTTGTGTAGTGATGGCCCTACATACGCAGTGACCCTCTGAGCCATTTTGGCGATGAGTGCATCACCCTCAACTGACTTGTCAACGATAAGTGTCTCAGTGGCTGCCGCCACCAATAAGCCTAAGGCATAGATAGCACCTTTGTGTGTGTTGATGCCTTTTGTCACTTGTTTCATGTCTACTTCAGCCTGCTGTCCCAAACCTTTTAAACCTGTGAAAATCTCATCTCCTGACAGATAAATCCCTTTAGGCATTGACATTGCTTTTGCGGTTATCTTATATTGCTCTTTTATATAATGTACAATAGCAGAAAAATAATGTCTAAGTCCCACCGTACTGTCCAAAAAAGTATAAAAATCCATATCATCATGTGCGCCATTGTTGCTTCGATCGACAAGCCCAGGCTTCGGCGTTGCGGCGACTTCATATAATAACGCTCTCAGCGCATAATCAACTATTCTTTCCAATTAAATGGCCTCTCTTATCATTA
>CAYLNI010000024.1:20531-25640 GCA_964384705.1 uncultured Fusibacter sp. | reverse complement strand
TCTGACAAAGGCAAGCGTTTAAAAATCTACTATGCGACACAAGTATCCGTCAAACCGCCTACTTTTGTGTTGTTTGTAAATATCGCAGAATTGGCGCATTTCTCTTATGTGCGTTATTTGGAAAATCAGATTCGCAAGAATTTCAATTATGAAGGTACACCAATCGTGTTCAAAGTGAAAGCACGTGGAGAAGATTAGACACATCATGTGTCAAAGACACAGGTCAAATCTGTGTCTTTTTTTGAAGGAGGCATTATGTTCGCTGTAGAAATAGGCAGGGATCCATATGATGATAGCCCTGAGGATGATATATTGGATGATGACGATTTAATAGACGATGAGTCAGACGATGATGATCCATTTGATGATGATCCATTTGAAGATGATGACTATGACGATGATGATTTTGATGATGACGATGATGACGACGATATCGATGAAGATGACGACGAAGAATACTGATGTGCATTGGTGGTTTCTTATGGCTGATGATGGTCTAGAGACACAAAATATGGTATAATGCCAGTGAAGTGAAAAATTACAAATGCGATGCATCAAGGAGGTAAAATTTGAAAATAACAGTTATTGCAGCGGGGAGCTGGGGAACTGCGCTTTCAATGGTATTGAATGAAAATGGTCACGACGTCAAAGTATGGGCGCGGGGCAGTGAACAAATCGATGAAATCAATCGCACACATAAAAATGAGAAGTACTTACCTGAAATTGAAATTTCAGAGAACATAGAATTTACATCGGATAAAAAATATGCGTTAGATGGTGCTGAAGTCGTCTTATTTTCAGCGCCATCCCAACAATTCAAATCGATTTTAAAAGATTTTGTCGCCGAAGGTTTGTTACCTGAAACCGCAATATTGGTCAATGTTTCTAAAGGTATCGACATGGACACACTAGAAACAGTCTCACAGATCACAGCGAGAATAGCGCCTAATGCGACTTTTGTCGTTCTTTCAGGACCATCACACGCTGAAGAAGTGGCGCAAAAATTGCCAACGGCTCTTGTATCAGCATCAAAATCAAGAGAGGCAGCTGAATTGATTCAAGATTTATTTTCGAACGATTATATTCGCGTCTATACGAATCCAGACGTAATTGGTGTGGAGATTAGCGGTGCACTTAAAAATATTATCGCTCTTGGCGCAGGTATAAGCGATGGTCTCGGTTATGGTGACAATGCAAAAGCGGCACTCATAACACGTGGTATCCGTGAAATTGCAATCCTTGGCATGGCCATGGGCGCTGATCAAGAGACCTTTAAAGGACTTGCGGGCGTTGGCGATCTCATTGTGACGTGTACAAGTATGCACAGTAGAAATAGGCGATGCGGTATTTTGATTGGGCAAGGCCATACATTGACCGAATCGATTGAATCGGTTGGCATGGTTGTAGAAGGTGCTTATACGGTTAAGGCGGCTTATATGCTTAAGTCAAAATACGATTTGGAACTGCCTATTACGACGGAACTCTATAAAGTGCTATATGAAGATAAAAACGCAAGAGAAGCAGTGAATTATCTGATGACGCGTCAAAGAAAACATGAAATGGATGAATATGCAACCCATTTGGAAACTTGGGTGTAAATCAATGTGAGGTCAAATATGGCTAAAGCTATTCGAAAAAAACGTAGACCAAGATACGGCCGTATTGTATTTAGTTTGTTGATTTTCGGTCTCTTTATCTATTTTATAGTCAATTTAGGACTAGACCTATTTTATAAAGAACAGTCAACCTATCTTGTCACTGTTGGCAATTTGAATATTGAGAATCAATATGAAGCGTTAGTGCTAAGGAATGAATTGATCGTTGACACCAACTTAAGTGGTAAGATCACTTATTTTGCCAACGAAGGTGAAGTCATAGAAAAAAATCATCAAATTGCTGAAATTTTTAATGACGGTTCTGAAGCTGAGGCAGCTGTTGAGGCGACTGAACGAGAACTCAATCGCAAAAAAATCGAATTTGATTACAATCTATTGGAATATGATATCACAACCCTTAGGAATGAGATTTTATTCCAGATGTCCGCTAAACAATACGAGCAAATCCCCATATTGAAAGAAGCGCTTGTACAAAAATTGGAGCGCTTAGATAAGCTTCAAGAAGAAAACAAATTCTTGTCAAATCGAACCGCTTCATATTCTGAAAAAACCATCGGTGAAGGTGTGCTGATGGAAGGACAAAAGCAAGCAATATATGCACCTGCAAGCGGTGTACTTACGTATAAAATTGACGGTTATGAGGACTTCTTGACTATTGATAACCTATACAACATCAATTATGATGAGATTAGTGCGTTTACATTTGATGAAACGTCTTTAGTCAAAGAATCTGTAAGCGCTAAGGACAAACTTTTTAAAATTGTCGACAATGCAAATTACTTCATTGCAGCCATCGTATCCAATGATGAGATCGATACTTATAAAAATGTTCAGAGTATATCAGCAGTCATAGGTGGTAAGACGCTCAAAGGCGAAGTATACGACGTATTCACCAACAAGGAAAATGCAGTCGCTATCATTCAACTGAGAGAAGGGTTTGATGGATTCTTTAACAAGAGGCGTATCACTTGCAGTATTGTTAGAGAAAATTATCGTGGCCTTAAAATTGCAATGACTTCAATCGTGAATAAGGACGGCATCATTGGGGTCTATGTCGTAGGAAAAGAACGCAAAATTACATTTGTACCCGTTAAGATTCTTGGATATGATGAAGCCTCTGCTATTGTTTACAATGAACAATTCTATGATGCAACTTTAGGTGTTGTAAGAAGTATTAAAGTCAATCAGGAAGTAGTCGCTGACGCTAGCAAGTACAAACCTGGTGACCGAATAGACTGATAAGAGGTGAGGACATGTCGTACGCGTATTTGAAAGAACAAGTTGCTCATGTGAAACAAGATATTGAAAAAGTCTGTGAAAAGATGAACAAACCAGTAGGTTCCGTCACTTTGCTCGGCGTTACTAAAACGTATGAACCAGATATCATTAATGCTTCAATTGAGTATGGCATAACCGATATCGCTGAAAACAAAGTCCAAGAAATCATCAGAAAATACGATGACGTCAAAAGCGGTGTCAAATGGCATCTTATTGGACATTTGCAGACAAATAAAGTAAAATATATTATTGATAAAGTAGATTTAATCCATTCAGTTGATAGCGCTAAGCTAGCTATTGAGATCAATACAAGAGCAAGTAAAATTGGAAAAATTCAAGATATATTAATTCAAGTCAATGTTGCAGATGAAACACAAAAATATGGCATTTCACCTGATGCTCTGGATGATTTATTAGAGCAATTATCAGAACTTGCCCATATCAGAGTTCTCGGTCTTATGAACATTGCACCCCTTGTGGAGAATCCAGAGAGCTTAAGGACGGATTTCAAAGTGATGGCGGCGCTATATGAAAGACTTAAACATTGCGCATATGCCAATGTCGACGCTAAAATTTTGTCGATGGGCATGTCCAATGATTATGATATTGCCATAGAGGAAGGTTCTAACATGGTTAGAATCGGGACAAAAATTTATGGCAAGAGACTATAAATATATCCTAAGAGGAGGAGCATAAATGGGCGACAAGTTTATTGACAAAATCAAATTTTTTTGGGGCGTCGATTCTCATGATGACGAAGACCACACTGAAGATTTTTATGAAGACATGAAACGTACGGATTTAGAAACTGAGGACACAAATATGACGTTGAATGCCTTAAATGAAGGTAAATACGATAAAGACGTCAAATAAAATCTTGAACATTCATTCGAATTCAACGATGAACGTCGTTTTGTTCAATCCTAAGACTTTTGACGAATCGACTAGTATTGTCGATACACTTAAAAATAGAAAACCGGTCGTAATGAATATATCTGAATTAGATAAAGAACTTGGAAGAAAGATTTTTGACTTTTGTTCGGGTGCGCTTTATGCTGTAGATGGTCATATCCAACAAGTTGCTAAGGGGATATTTATTCTTGCGCCACAAAATGTAGATATTACAGGTGATGTCATTGTGAAACAAGATTCACCAGTTAGCACTTGGTTAAGAGAATAATTGATTTCTTAAGTAGAAAGGACACATATGCTCACTCTTAAAGTAACACTCTTATATTTTCTTCAGGTCGTCACATACATGATTTTCGGTCGCGCGATGTTATCATGGTTAATCAGAGACCCAAACAATCCTATCATGAAAATCTTGATTGCGCTCACAGAGCCAATATTAGGGCCAATTAGAAACCTTCTGTTCAGATTGAAAATCGGTGGCAATATGGTTGACTTCAGTCCACTAGCCGCACTTTTATTGATTCAAATGCTCTCTGCAATGGTCATCGCCATCTTATGATAGACCGTCAAGCACTATTAAAACAGTATGGTGCGCTTGTCGATTCAGAAGGTGTTTTTATCAAGGCACTAGATCTATTATATTATGCTGAGAATCATTATGAACCTCAGATAACCGATTTTCTAACACCTGATTTAACGTTTGCGATCGAACAGATCGCAAAAAATCAAACGGATTTAATCATACGGCGTTGGGGCGTTTTCCCAGAGCCAGAACGCGTTAAACTATACATCGCACCAGATTATATTGATGAAGACGAACAAATATTGTGTCAAAGCAGTATGACGTTACTCGATATAAGGTACAACCAAAAGTTTAATGAACTTGCACATAGTGATGCATTAGGTGCTTTGATGGCACTTGGCATCAAACGCAGCAAATTGGGCGATATCGTCGTTTATGACGGCGGTTTTCAAGTTGTTGTCGATAGCAGTCTTAGCGACTATTTTCTTCAAAATGTCGACAAGATTGGTCGTGCTGGCGTCAAAGTAAGTAAAATTGGCTTCGATGAAGCCAAAGCTGCTGTAAAAAATAAACGATCAGTTAGCGGAACGGTAAAGTCAATAAGGCTAGATAGCATCATCGCCTTATGCTTTTCTTTGTCCCGTAGCGAGGCGCAAAAGCTCGTTGAATCGGAACGCGTCAAAGTCAATCACACCGTCGTCATTCGTACGGATTATGTGACCAAGGTCGGCGATCTAATTTCTGTTCGTGGTCATGGTAGGCTTGAAGTTGAAGAAATCT
>CAYLNI010000024.1:18980-20521 GCA_964384705.1 uncultured Fusibacter sp. | reverse complement strand
GCGTCACTAAAAAAGATAGAATCCGAGTTGTCCTATCGGTTGTCACACGCTAGAAACATAGATGGAGGGAAATCGATGCTTACACCACTTGACATTCAAAACAAACATTTTGCCAAAAGCTTAAGAGGCTACAATGAATCTGAAGTTGAGGAGTACCTTGCGATGATCGTTCGTAGCATGGAAGAACTCATACAAGTCAATATAGAAACCACTGCCAAAGTTCGCGACTATGAGAAACAGTTGGCGCATTATATCGCAATGGAGCGGACGATTAACGATGCCATGATCCTAGCACAGAAGACTTCTGAAGATATGATCAAAAATGCGAACGATCGTGCAGCGTATATCATCGAACGGGCAGACGATCAAGCTAAGAAGCTGATTGGCGATGCCAACGATGAAGTGCTGAGTGTCATCAAACGTCAAGAAGATGCAAAACACGCCCTACAGACTTTCCAAATGAAGTTTAAAGTACTTGTAGAAAATCAAATTAGAGCATTTGAAGAACATTTGGATTGATTTGACAGATATTAAATCTTCCGCTATAATTAAAAAATATACCTAAAAAAAGTTATAAGAGATAGACAAAAATTGGGACGAGTACATGTGAGCACGTTAAGAGAGTCAGTGGTTGGTGTGAACTGATACGTAAGCTAGCATGGAAAATCACCCATAGTCATTTTTTCGAAATGCGTCAGCAGAGTAGTTAAAATCGGTTCGAACCCGTTAAAATGGAAGAGTGACACCGTTTCAAGTCGTCGGTGTAATTTGGGTGGTACCGCGGTTTATCCGTCCCTTAGCTATTGCTATGGGACTTTTTAATTTTTTGAAGCATTTAAATCAATTCAGATTGAAAGGATGGCAGAAATGGGCTATAAAGAACTTACAAAGCACGCCGTTGCTGAAAATGAAAAATTAGTTAGAGACTATTGGGAAAATATCGATCTGCTTAAAATGAGCGTTGATACGAGAGAAGGCAAACCTTCTTACATTTTTTATGAAGGACCACCAACTGCGAATGGCAAACCGGGTATCCACCACGTGTTGGCACGCGCATTAAAAGACTCAGTATGCCGTATCAAGACGATGCAAGGCTATCAAGTCAAAAGAAAAGCGGGTTGGGACACGCATGGTTTACCAGTTGAGATCGAAGTTGAAAAAAGATTGAATCTCAACGACAAATCGGCAATTGAAGCTTACGGTATCGAAAACTTCAACCACCAGTGCCGTTCGTCTGTCTTCGAATACGAAGATGCATGGCGCGAAATGACTAAAAAGATGGCATACCTCATCGATTTGGACAACCCATATGTTACTTTGGACAACGACTATATTGAAACAGAGTGGTGGATCTTAGATAAATTCTTTAAAGAAGGGTATATCTATGAAGGCCATAAAATATTGCCATATTGCCCAAGATGTGGAACGGGTCTTGCATCACATGAAGTGGCACAAGGGTATCAGGAAATTAAAACCGTTACTGTTTATGTTAAGTTCAAGCGCAAAGACGTTGACGAGTATTTCCTCGTCTGGACGTCAAC
>CAYLNI010000024.1:14075-18946 GCA_964384705.1 uncultured Fusibacter sp. | reverse complement strand
AATCCAAATGAAACTTACGTAAAAGTTAAATTCAATGACGAAGTTTACTACCTTGAGAAGAACCTGGCACCAAAAGTACTTGATGGCGACTATGAAGTTCTCGAAGAATTAAAAGGTAAAGACTTGGAGTTCATGGAATACGAACAAATCATGCCATTTGTAAAAGCGGACAAAAAAGCGTTCTTTGTAACATGTGCGGACTATGTAACCATCGAAGATGGTACGGGTATTGTTCATACTGCGCCAGCTTTTGGTGAAGACGACTACAACACTGGCAAGCGTTATGATTTGCCTGTGCTTCAACCAGTGGATGAAGAAGGTAAGTACACTGAGACACCTTGGAAAGGAACATTCGTTATCGATGCCGATCCATTGATTGTCACATGGCTCGCAGAAGAAGGTAAGCTCTTTAAGAGACAGCGTATGGATCACAACTATCCACACTGCTGGAGATGTAGAACACCACTTTTATACTATGCAAAACCAAGCTGGTACATCGAGATGACCAAGCTTAAGGATTTATTGATCGAAAATAACAATTCAGTCAATTGGTATCCAGATTATGTCGGCGAAAAACGCTTTGGCAACTGGTTAGAGAATTTAAATGACTGGGCGATTTCTAGAAGCCGCTACTGGGGCACGCCGCTCAATATCTGGCGCTGCGACTGTGGTCATACAACCTCAGTAAGTTCAAGACAAGAATTAGCGGATCGCGCCATTGAAGATATTACGACAAATATTGAGTTACACCGTCCATACGTAGATGACGTTCACCTAAAGTGTGACAAATGTGGCGATGTGATGCGTCGTGTGCCTGAAGTTATCGACTGTTGGTTTGACAGTGGGGCTATGCCATTTGCACAACACCATTATCCATTTGAAAACAAAGACAATTTTGACGAATTGTTCCCGGCTGACTTTATCTGTGAAGGTATCGATCAAACGAGAGGGTGGTTCTATTCATTGATCGCCATCAGTACGTTTGTAATGGGCGTTTCACCTTATAAGAACGTCTTAGTTAACGACTTGATCCTCGATAAATTTGGCAAGAAGATGTCCAAATCTAGAGGCAATGGCGTTGATGCGTTTGAACTACTAGACAAATATGGCGCAGATGTCGTCAGATGGTACCTCTATTTTGTATCACCAGCTTGGACACCTACCAAGTTCGATGAAGATGGTTTGATCGAAGTCAATTCAAAATTCTTTGGAACGATCAAAAATGTCTACAATTTCTTTACGCTCTATGCCAATACAGACAATGTCGATGTAAATAGCTTCTACGTTGAACCGAAAGATAGACCTGAACTCGATCGTTGGATCATTTCAAAACTCAACTCGCTTTCAAAAGCGGTTAAGGAAGATCTCGACGTATTCGATATGACTAAAGCGGTTAGAAAAATTCAAGAGTTTGTCAGTGAAGACCTTTCTAACTGGTACATCAGAAGATCGAGACGTAGATTCTGGGGCTCTGAACTTACCGAAGATAAGAAATCCGTTTACAATACGACGAATGAAGTGCTTATTGCCGTATGTCAACTTGCTGCACCATTTGCACCATTCTTGACGGAAGAAATCTATAGAAACCTCACTGGCGAAGCATCGGTTCATGTCAGCTACTATCCAACGGCTGATGAAGCCTTGATCGACAAGCACGTTGAATCTAGAATGGACCTTATCAGAGAACTCGTTACTTTGGGTAGATCTGCTAGGGAATCCGTGAAGATTAAAGTGAGACAGCCTATTCAAGAAGTCATTGTTGATGGCAAATACGAATCACTGATCGGCGATCTTGTGCCGCTCATCATGGAAGAGCTCAATGTGAAGCACGTTGAATTCACACAAAATCTGCCGAATTATATGAACTTCCAACTCAAGCCAAACTTCAAAGTCCTTGGACCGCTTGTTGGCAATAAGATGGGTGAGTTTGGAAAAGCCTTGACAGCACTGGATCCACAAGTCTATGCAATGCGTTTTGACGCTGGTGAAACGATTGAACTTAATGTTGCTGGAGAGACTTTTGAAGCGACAGCTGAGCACGTTCTCATCAACATCAATGCAAAAGAAGGGTTCACTGTTAAAATGGAAAACAATCGATTCATTATCCTCGATACCAATTTGACGGATGACCTGATCAACGAAGGTTATGCACGTGAATTGATCTCACGCGTTCAACAAATGAGAAAATCGAACGATTACGACATGATGGATCAGATCCACATCTATTACAATGCGCCTGTTGTGTTTGAAAATGCGGTAAAATTGCATTCAGAATACATCATGTCCGAAACGTTGGCAACGACGATTACGGCATGTACAGACAAAGCATTTGACGTGCAAACACTCAATGGTCATGAAGTCGGCTTATACCTCGAAAAGCTTTAAATCACAAATTGATGAATCATGATTTCTAACATTAAACCACGTCAAAGTGTCCAATCTTCGGCGTGGTTTTTTGATTGAGTTATTGTTATATTCGACAAACGGATTTTTGCAACTTAAAAGGTAATTATGCAATTTCCATAAATAGTTGATTTATATTTCAAATAGAGGTTATATATTAAGTAATATTTAGGTTAGGAAAATGCAATTTCCATAACTGTTAAGTGAATTTGGCATCTGGAGTATTAAAATCGGTAAGGGGGCGACATTATGCAAATTCGAAATAACGTCACGATGATTCAAGGGGAAATGATCAGTGCCCTAGTTGAGTTGATTAAAATTCCAAGTGTCATGGATGAAACGTACGAGCTCAGACCTTTTGGCATAGAAATAGACAACGCTCTAAAAAAAGTTCTTGAGATTTGTGAACGGATTGGTTTTAAAACTTTTTATGATCCAGAGGGTTATTATGGTTATGCTGAGTACGGCAGTGGGACAGAAATGATTGGCATTTTAGGCCATATTGATGTCGTTTCAGAAGGTGATGCACAAAACTGGAAGCATAGTCCTTATGCAGGGGACATAGCAACTGGTAAAATATTTGGAAGAGGTGCCATTGATGATAAAGGACCTTTAGTTGCAGCAATATACGCTACTAAAGCGTTGATAGATGCCAATATTACATTTGGCAAGCGCGTGCGGATTATCATTGGTACGGATGAAGAGACCGGATGGCGCGGCATATGCAGATATGTCAAAAAAGAAGAATTGCCAACTATGGGATTTACACCAGATTCAAACTTTCCTGTGGTCTATGCAGAAAAAGGACTTTTACAGTTTAGACTCAAATCTGGGAAAAAATCCGATTTAAGAGTAAAAGGTGGCACCGCGATGAATGCAGTTCCAGAATCTGCTGTCTATATTGGTGACCACATTTATAAACTTGAAAAAGCATTGAAGAAATTGGGTTTTGACCACGAACTCGATAACGAAGAAGTCTATGTCATTGGAAAAAGCGCTCATTCTGCGAAGCCTTCAGCAGGTATCAATGCCATCGTCAGAATGGCTGAAGGGTTAAAATCGATTGGCATTCAATCGCCAGTCATCGATTTTCTAACAGAGAAAGTTGGATTTACTTATCATGGTGAACAGATTTTTGGCAATCTAATGGATGAGCCATCAGGTGAATTGACGATGTCTGTGAATCAGATCGATTTAAGTGCCTATGGCGAAATGATAGGTATAGATATGCGCATACCTGTCACTATTGATAAAAAGTTCATAGTGGATGGTCTTAAGCGTGTTGCCGAAAAGTATGGTCTCGAATATGAAGAAGTGGATTATCTTGCACCTTTATATGTAGAAAGAGACACAAAATTGATTCAAACATTAGTCAAAGTCTATGAAGAAGAAACGGGCTTGGATGGCGACCCAATATCGACTGGTGGCGCAACTTATGCGAGATCTATGCCGAATATCGTCGCTTATGGACCGACTTTTCCAGGCCAAGAAAAAGTAGCACACCAAGCGGATGAATATATTGAAATTAACGCAATGGTCAAATGTGCTCAAATATACGCAAAAGCTATCGAAAAATTACTCGAATAGATCACAATACCAAAAAAATAAAAGACGCACCGGTTGGTTTACATTAAGCCATACGGTGCGTTGCTTTTTATGCAAGTTGCATAATTAGTAGAAAGCGACAATCTTATCTGTGTAGATGCATACTTCGTCGAAGACGACATTGTATTTGACGTTATTGGCATTCTCGATCAAAGTGTTGTTTTTTTGGTAGACATTGGTTAAGCACAATAGACATGATGTTTCAGGTGCCAGCGATTTGCATGTTGAAACCAAATACTTAGATGAGGCAAACCAGTTGTCAGATACAATCTCAATGTTTTCCTTTAAAATGACCAGCCAACCGAGGCCATCTACTAAAAACTCAACCTGTGTGCGAGGTGTGTGGTTAAAATAGTCTATAAATGCGTTCGTTTTTTCATTAATTGCTTTATTTGGCATTTTTCCCTCCAAAACTAAGTGGATTTTGTTATAATAGTATTGTATCTGTTGATTCGGAAAATGAACAGTAAATTATGTGTGATTCGAAACATTTTTAACGTTCATACAGAATCTTATGCCTTGGCATAAAAATTGCATTATAAATGGGTGATCAAAGGTATTAACAAGTAAAAATAGGAGGAACAAAATGAAAAGATTGGAAGGAAAAGTGGCTATCGTAACTGGTGGCGCTCAAGGAATCGGACAATGTATTTGTGAAACATTTGCTAGAGAAGGCGCTATGGTTGTCGCAGTAGATATGTCCGACTTAACTTACACATGCGAAAATGTAACTGGTTACAAGCTTAATGTCACAAAACGTACAGATATTGAACAGTTTATCACAGAAACTGTAAACAAATATGGACATATTGATATATTGGTAAACAATGCCGGCATCACTCGTGATACATTATTAATGCGAA
>CAYLNI010000024.1:11400-13989 GCA_964384705.1 uncultured Fusibacter sp. | reverse complement strand
TAACTTAACACAAGCAGTGGCACCTGTTATGCTTGAACAAAAAACGGGCTCGATCATCAATATCGCCTCAGTCGTTGGCGAATACGGTAACGTGGGTCAATCCAACTATGCAGCTACTAAAGCAGGCGTCATCGCTTTAGCTAAGACATGGGCTAAAGAATTTGCAAGAAAAGGCGAAGCAATCCGCGTCAACTCTGTAGCACCAGGCTATGTCAACACTGAAATGATGAAAACCGTACCTGATAAGGTTCTCGATCCAATTAGAGCTAAAACAATGCTCGGCAGACTTGGCGAACCACAAGAAATAGCCAATGCGGTCTTATTCTTAGCAAGCGACGAAGCTTCATTCATAACAGGTCACAACTTATCAGTAAACGGCGGCTTACGCTTATAGGAGGCATTTCATGTTGAGAACAATTGACACCATTCAGATAGGTGATAGCGCAACTTTTACAAAAACAGTTTCTGAATCCGATGTCTATATGTATGCAGGAATCAGCGGTGACTTTAATCCAGCGCATATCAATGCCGTTGAAGCTGAAAAGGGCATGTTTGGCGAACGCATCGCTCACGGCATGCTAACAGCAAGTTTTATATCCACTGTACTTGGTACGAGCTTACCTGGCCCAGGTACTATCTATTTATCTCAAGAATTGAGCTTTAAACGCCCAGTAAAATTTGGAGATACGATCGAAGCGAAAGTTGAAGTCATCGAAAAAATCGAAGAGAAAAACCGTTTGATTGTCAGAACGACATGCACAAATCAACATGGTGAGCTTGTCATCGATGGAAAAGCGATGGTTATGCCACCAAAGTTATAAATTGAGTTTTAAAAATATAGAGTTGTTCCATCTTTACTGTAGGTTATTATCCATACTAAGAAGATGAGACAACTCTATTTTTTATAGGGAAATGTAAAATTCAATTTACTTATTTAAGCGATCCTAAATATTTTCTCGATTGTAGGTCGTACGATTCTGACGAATGAAGTCGCAAGTACGATGCCACATGCGATAGAAATTGCGATAAAGATTGATTCTGCACCAGTCGTAAGTGCGAGGGTAAAGTCCTTTTCCACAATGTGCAGCATCGTATAATAGATGCCGTATCCAGGGACAAATGGGATGATACCCGGAATCGTAAACAGTGTTGCAGGGTGTTTTTTCACGACGGCGAGAATTTCACCCACCAAACCCACTGCAATCGAACCAGCAAATGCTGGAATGATGAAGTTCGTACCAAGCAATTGAAAGGTAATATAAATAACCCAGCCGATCATTCCTGAAATACTTGCGGCTATGATGAGTTTTCTTGGAAGATTGAAAAGCACTGAAAAACCGACGACGCTTAGAAATGAATAGACGCCTTGTGTGATAAGATCCATATTGAGCTCCTTGAAATTTCTTCTTTTTTTATACTATAATTGTTATAAGAGTTTTAAGCTGAACTGAAGCACCATACCAACGCCAAATGCAAGTGCAATGGCAATAAATAAGGCCTCCATAATCTTAGCTGAGCCTGCAAGCAGCTCTCCTGAAATCAAATCACGGATACCGTTTGTGAGTGACACACCGGGAACGAGTGTCATCAGTGGTCCAACAATAACCATAGTCAATGTTGCATCAAAGCCGATGGCGCGGATAAAGACGATAGATAAAACGGCAATAAGCATGGACGTAAAGCCACCTATGATGTTTCGGATGAAAAAATTGAGATGCTTTGAATCGATGGTATCTGTGATATAGACAGTCATAGAGGAAGCAATGTAAGCGAGTATAAATTCGATAAACGTGCCGCCAAACATGAGCACAAAAAATCCGCCACCCATGCCACTTGCGAGTATGCGTACTTTTTTTGAAAATTGTGGCGTTGCATATAGGGCAGCAATATTGATTTCAGCTTCTTCGGTGGACATATCGGTCAAAGTGAATTTTCTAGAAAATTCATTTGCGCGATCGATGCTTTCGAGATCGATGCCTTCTGGATTGACCCGCTCAAGGACTGTGATAGTTTCATTGCCATGCTCCGCGCTAAACATAATGCCAGTGGGTATGACAAATACATTGACATCTTGTAAGCCTTTTGACTCTGCCATTCTTTGTACCGTATCTTCAACGCGATAAGTTTCAGCACCATTTTGTAACATGATTTTGCCCGTACGCGTACATACTCTGATAATGCGCTTGATTTGTGCGATTTCCATTGTTGCCTCCAAATAATTGTATACGTTATGCAATTCCTCTAATTATATCAAAATAAAAAAGAACTTTGCGAAAGTATTTTAAAAAATTGCTTAAATGTAATGAACTCGTTATAATAGAGTGACATTATAGTATAAACATGGGCAATGAACGCATGATTGCCGTATAGAAAGTAGGAGGAGAGATGACTGATTCAATGATCCTTCATTGTGAAACGGATTCTGTAAGAATTGATCAATATTTAAGCAGCGCACTCAACGACCTGTCAAGAAGCTATATTCAAAAATTGATAGGGGACGGCCAAATAAAAGTTAATGGTGAAGTTAGCACGTCGAAAAAGCGACTTGTCCTAAAAGACGACATGATAGAAGTCAATATCCCTGACCCT
>CAYLNI010000024.1:9356-11383 GCA_964384705.1 uncultured Fusibacter sp. | reverse complement strand
TATTCCACTGGATATTCTCTATGAAGATGATGATTTGATTATCGTAAACAAGCCACAAGGAATGGTGGTGCATCCTGCACCAGGCAATTATTCGGGGACACTTGTCAACGCACTCATGTTCACGGCTGAGAGGCTCTCATCCATCAATGGCGTCATAAGACCTGGCATTGTTCATAGAATTGACAAAGACACGTCAGGCCTACTCATGGTCGCGAAAAACGATAAGGCGCATGAGTGGCTAGCAAACCAGTTGAAAGAGAAAACAACGATAAGAGAATATGTGGCTATCGTCAATGGCGTTATCAATAAAGAGGGTGGTACAATAGACCAACCCCTTGCCAGACATCCACAAGACCGCAAAAAAATCGCCATTGTGAGAGATGGGCGACATGCGGTGACACATTATGAAGTTGTAGAGCGATACAAATATCACACACTCATCAGAGTTAGGCTTGAAACGGGACGTACCCATCAAATCCGCGTCCATATGGCCTCAATTGGTCATCCAATCTTAGGCGATCCTATCTATGGCGTAAAAAGTGAGCGCGTCAAACATGAAGGTCAAGCACTACATGCACAAAAAATTGGATTCATCCATCCGACGACCCATGAACTAATGGTCTTTGAATCAGAACTGCCTGATTACTTTTTGGCTCTCATAAAGAAGTGTAGCGGTTTAAATTAATATAAGTGTTGAATTAGGAGGAGTTATGGAGTTTAAAGCAAAATTGTTGGATGATAAAATGATTGATCGATCCTTGATGAGATTGGCACATGAAATCATCGAAAAAAACAAGGGTGTAGATGACTTAGTATTGATCGGGATCAAATCGAGAGGGGTACCTCTTGCACATCGCTTATCAGAAAAAATTGAACAAATTGAAGGCAAACGACTTCCTGTAGGTAAGCTTGACATCACACTTTATAGGGACGATCTTTCTCTTAAGAGTTACGAGCCAGATGTAAAAGGACTAGAAGTTGATTTTGTTATCGACGGAAAGATCGTTATCCTCGTTGATGACGTTATCTACACAGGACGAACAGTGAGAGCTGCTATGGATGCCATCATCGATTTTGGCAGACCAAGTGCCATTCAACTAGCAGTCCTAGTGGATAGAGGTCATCGTGAGTTACCAATAAGACCTGACTTTGTGGGTAAAAATGTTCCAACCTCCAGCAAAGAGATTGTTAAGGTCAAGTTGGAAGAGATGGATGAGGTCAGTGAGGTAAGTATATATCAGAAGTAGGATGCGTTATGTAATCTGGGCAATATAGAGACTATACGCAAGACTGTAACATCAATATATCAGAAATAGGATGCGTAAATATGAAAACGGCACAGAAATGAATCTGTACCGTTTTTTTATTTTATTATAAGCTGATATCGAGCATCAGAACCCCTGCAATCGAACCATTCACATGAATTGGTGTCGATACAGAGATGCAGTAGTCGTTAGATACAGAAGAAATATAAGGCTCAGAACGATAATCTTTTCCGATGATGCTCTGTTTAAAGAACGGTCTATGCGAAGCATCGACTGTTTTTGCACCAACGTCTTGAGAAAACTCAAAGGCGATGCCATCTTTATCAAGTAGTGCGACCAGTTCATAATCTTGTGATTGCTTTTTAATATCAGCCAACATGGCGCGCGAAACATTTTTAATATCATTTTTACCAAAGGTATCTGCATATTTTTTTAAAAGCGATATGGATTGATCGATCTTCTTATTAACTTCTGAGTTGACTTTTAGGCCACGTTTGTATTCATTGACGACAGAACCAAGTGCATTCGATATTTCAAGCAAGTTGTCCAGTGAGGAGACAATCGTACCGAGACTTGCGAGTTGAACATCTGTAAGTACAGCTGTTTCTTCGATATTTGCCGTGACATCTTGACTTTCTTCAGAAATGTTTTTAATCAGCGAATAGACATCATCCGTAGACGCGCTTTGCTTTTCAACCTGAATGATAATTTCTTTGATGATTTCTATGGTGTTATCAACCGATTGATAGCTGATCGTTAGAA
>CAYLNI010000024.1:2809-9305 GCA_964384705.1 uncultured Fusibacter sp. | reverse complement strand
TTTGAGATGTTGTTTGTGATCATATCCGTCTTATTGACGATATGATCGATCATAAGGCTAATGCCTTCAGATGACGTGTTGGATTGTTCAGCAAGCTTTCTAACTTCATCTGCAACGACGGCAAATCCTCTACCTGCATCGCCAGCTCTAGCTGCTTCAATAGAAGCGTTAAGTGCCAGCAAGTTCGTTTGCGTTGAAATATCACTAATAACGTTGACGATTTCGATAATCTTATGCATTTCGTTTCGAAGTTGAGAAACTTCAGTTGAGATATTTGTATTTCTTTCTGCACTGGATTTCATTCTGTTGATGAGTTCAAGTGTATTTTTGTTATTGAGATCCAAATTTTCTTTCATTTTTTTAGCGATTTCTTCGGCAGTCTCTGAGTTTTTATTGACGAGCCTCATATCATCGCGCATCTGCTGGGCATCATGTTGCATATCGAGGGATTCTTTAGACATGTTGTCAATGGAAAGTGAAATTTCATTCACATTTTTAGATACCATCGAAAAAGAATGCTCCATGTCATCACCAGAATGTTTGAGTTTCTCAATTAAATTGAGCAACTGCTCAGACGTCGTCAACATCTTGCCAATAATCGTCTTTGTACTTTTATTTGATTTTGTGACGATATCGGTCAATTCTCTTAAATCTGTAGAGACGCTTCTCTCGAGCTTTGCAGTTACATCACCAGTTCCAATTTTTTCGAGATAGTCTTCAACCATGTCAAGTTGTTTGCGGATATAAAGGCTAAATAAAAAAGTAAGTATAATTGTAAGTATTAACAAAACAGGTATGGCGATAGCAAGCTGAACATCCATAATAAGTAATCCACTCATTGTTATGGTTAAAACTAATGTAAACAAGAAAAATCGCATTGCAAATGACTTGAACTTCATAGTGAATACTCCTTAACATTCGTGAGAATTATTCGACTATTTGGAATAATCGAAATATAGTTAAGTTTAACATGTATTTATAAAATAATCACTAATTTATTTATTTATGGAGACAGCATAATTCCATAGCAATTTATGACATAAAAAAACCTAGCAATTTGCTAGGTTAAAGTTCTTTAAAATCTATTTCTTCGACATCGTCGTCATCGATATTAACGATAATCCGCGATTTTGGTGCTTGATTTTCAGTAGGTGAGGCACTTGTAAATGTGTAAAAGAACGATTTGTTCTTTCTCTTTGGCAAGGAAGTACCTACAAAAAATAAGACAATCCCAAAAATGACAATCATGATACCTAATATAAGGACGACAGTTGTCAATGCTGCTTTAGAGTTGACCATGGCAAAAACACCCAGTAATAATAAGATGATTGAGGAGATCATGGTCCGTTCACTGGATACCTTGAATTTTGAAAATGTAAGAAATATCCCATTAAGCCCACTGACGACACAACTGATACCGATTAGAAAAAGGACATATTGAGGATGAATAAACGAGTAGATGCCCACCATAACGATGATTGAGCTCACTAATATAGACAATTTGCTCTTAACAAAAATGGCAAAAGTCATGGCTAAAATGCCCAACACCATAAACATGAGTGTGATTATTTTTACAGCGAATACGCCGACGAGTGTCGGAAAACCCGCGAAGATTAAACCCAATACTGAAATGATCAGTCCTGCGATCTGAATTGAATTAAAACGATTTTCTTGTGTCATTCTTTCACCAACCTAATCATCAATGTGTGTTACGTTAAAATGAGTATAGCTTAAAATTATGAATAAAGTATAAACAAAACGATACATTAATACGGTGTGCAATCAAGGCTGATCAAAGTAAACCAGATCTTTGTAATAGTAACGCGTCGGTATTTTTTCATCCTTAAAAAGTTCTGACATCGCCTTCATAAGCATGGTTTCATCAGGTGCATTTGTTTCTTCAGTTAATATATTGGCGAGGTTTTGAACGATGTTGAGACCCATTTCAGTATCTTTATCAAGCCAAGGTCGCGTAAGGACAAAGAGGTCTTCGGTATAGCCCAAATCACTCATTTTTTTTACGACGATTGCTTGCTTTTCATCGTAATCAGAACTTGAAACTATGGCGAAATCTATAAAGCCGTCGTTAAGTGCTTGAAGGCGTTCAGATGTTTCGGAGTAAGATATTGTCGCATATTTTGCACCATGGAGCAAATAAAATGCTAGGGTTTCATCGAAAATGCCTATTTGAGGACGATTAACTTCGCCTGCTTGCTTGGTGATTAAATAATAATCAGCAGGTAAACCCAAAATTGCCTTTCCATAGGGTAAATCCGCAAACTGCTCAAGATAGGCAAAGACATTGATACTATAGGCATCAACCGTACCACCATAGACCGCTTTCATCAAATCAGACTCATTTTCATAGACATCTAGAATAACCTCGGTACTTACTTTCGTAGAAAGCGCCTTATAATGTTCAAAGCGTTTTGCATGAGCCTTAGTAATGGCGATGGTGAAAGGCACATCCGCTCTTTTTTGTTCGCTAAGCGTGAGCGCTAATGCCGTTGCACTGATGATGAAGACAAATATTAACAGTACCAGTGTTTTGGATGCTTTCATATAAACCTCGCAAATTCTATAAAGAGTAGGCCATTTTAGTGTTTTTCAAGTCGTTTGATCACATCGTAATCCGGTGTAACAAAAAGTGTTTTGTTGCCGACATAGATTACCATGCCTGGTTTTGAGCCGCTAGGTTTAGATACGTTTTTCACAAGCGTATAGTCGACTGGAACATTGCTCGAATCTTTCGCCTTTGAATAAAAAGCAGCAATCATAGCTGCTTCATACAGCGTTTGTTCAGATGGCACGTCACCACCCGTTCGAATAATGACGTGTGAGCCAGGGATATCTTTCGTATGAAGCCAGATATCTTTGTTGGATGCAAGCTTTGTCGTCAAATGATCGTTTTGAAGGCTGCTTTTGCCCACCAATATTTCTAAGCCATCTGTTGAGACATAAGTCCTGAAAGTCTGTTTGGCAACTTTGTGTCCCTTTTTAGTGATTTTGCCTTTGATGTAGCCTTGTGAAACGAGTTCATCGCGAATTTCCTCAACAATTTTTGTGTCCTCGCTATTGTTTAAATGCGTCAAAACGCTTTCCAAATAGTCGACATCTTCTTTTGTCTCAGCGATGTGTTGATTGAGTTCCAATAAAGCTTTTTTAAGTTTATTATACTTCTTAAAATGCACTTGTGCATTTTCTATCGGTTCAAGTCTTGTATCTAATTCGATCGTTCGCATGACGGGTGGATCCACATAATAATCAAGGACTTCAATACGATTCATGCCCTTGGTGATCAAATAATTGTTTGCGATGATCAAATCGCCAATGATTCGAGACGCGTCGGCATTTTCCGCTTCGATGCGTTCTAGTTCTTGTTTGGCAAGCTTTGTCGTATAGCGTTCGACGCGTTGCGCCAGCGTCTTTTTTAAATGTGTCGTGCGTTGATGCATTTTATTTTCTCTGTTGGAGCGCGCATAAAAGCGATCGACTGCTTCAGAAAGTGTTGGAAACGATTGATATGTCATGGCAGGCGTCATGTCCGGCAAATAGTAGACCATTTTTGCCACATTTGTTTCATCGGTATAGACAAAGCCTTTGTTTACAATTTCAGATGAATCCTTTGAAGAGTATGGGTATTTGATTTTCTCAAATAAAGCTTCCAGTCTAACATAATCCTCTGGTACAAGGTCCGCTATCAAGGTATTTGGCTCGAGATTCAAACTTTGACAGATCCACCTTGAGATCACGGGACTAAATCCTTGAATGGATTCATAGAGGCCCTTATGCAACTTTTGCATGTCCGCACGTTCTTTAAGGGCGTTGATAATCTCAGAATTAGGCAGGTTAAAGTCAATTTTATCTGTCGGTATAAATGTAAAGCCAAGACCTGGCAAAATTGTCCTTACACGGCTCATCTCTGGCGTGACGCGTTTTATGCTATCAATGATGGTATAATCTTCTTTTGTGAGAACGATATTCGAGTGTTTGCCCATGATTTCCACGACGAGCTTTTTCATCTCAAATTCACCAAAGTCGTTTTTGGATTCTATGTCGATCACAACTGTGCGCTCAAAGCCCATTTGTTCGATCGAGTGGATGCGGCCACCGATCAAATGCTTGCGCATGAGCATACAGAACATTGGTGGTGCCTGAGGATTTTCTTTTTTATCTTTTAAAAGGGTGAAGTAAGGCATCGATGCATCTATTGAGATGAAAAGAGAAAAATTGCTTTTTAAGCCCCTGATGCTCAGGATGAGTTCATCCTTCTCAGGTTGGTATATTTTATCGATACGCCCACCGACTAGTAGGGTTTTTAGCTCATCACAAAGGTGGTGAATCAGTAAACCGTCAAATGCCATAAGGGCCTCCATTTCAAATGTATTTTATGTAAAAGTATAACACTAAATGCTTCATTCATCAATTCGCTTGAATAAAAGAAATATTATGTGTTATAATTTAATGATGTATGGAAATTGCAAGTAATGGAGGTAAACATGATTTATAGCATGACGGGCTTCGGCCGAGGTGAATTTGGCAATGAAGCATTTGACGTGACATTGGAGATCAAATCAGTCAACAATAGATACTGTGATATTATAATAAAAATGCCGAAAAAACTCAATGTCTTTGAAGATCGAATTAAGACTCGTATCAAGTCAAAATTGTCACGCGGACGCATCGAAGTCTACATCAATCTTGAAGAAAAAGCTTTTGACAATTATGAAGTACTTCCAAATTTCGAAATACTAGATAAGTATGTAAAAGTTTATAAAGAGATTCAATCGAGATATAACATCAAAGATGAACTGAGTTTATCGATGCTGACGCGCATACAAGAAGGTATTAACGTTTCCTATCTCGAACGCGGTGAAGAAGATTTTTGGCATGCCATCGAGCCGGCACTGGATATGGCTCTTGAGCGCATAGAAGAAATGAGGGCACTCGAAGGGTTACAACTCAAAAACGACATTTTACTAAAAGTAACTAGTATTAAGAACACACTCACTCAAATCGAAGTGCATACACCTAGGATTATAGAGAACTACCGAGCTAAAATCAGAGAACGCATCTCAGACCTTTTACTTGATATGAACGCTGAGCTTGACGAAATCAGATTGGCAAATGAAATTGCCATCTATGCAGACAAGACGAATATCAACGAAGAAATCGTCAGAATCTACTCGCATTTAGACCAGATCGATTCAATTCTCATGGATACTGAGCCTGTTGGTAGAAAACTAGATTTCCTCGTACAAGAACTCAACCGTGAAATCAATACCATCGGATCCAAATCACCGGATATCGATATCTCGAACCTCGTTATAGGGCTTAAAAGCGATATCGAACAAATTCGTGAACAAATTCAAAACATTGAGTAAGGGAGTTCTTATGATTCACAAGGGTTTACTAATTATCGTCTCTGGACCATCAGGTGCAGGTAAAGGTACGATTTGTAAAGAATTGATTAACAGGGATGATAGTATTGTAGTATCAGTATCAGCAACGACTCGAAAACCTCGAAATGGCGAAGTGGATGGCGTGAGTTATCATTTCCTCGATCGAGACGGTTTCGAATCCCTCATTAAAGAAGATGGATTTTTGGAACACGCCTGTGTCTATGACAATTATTATGGCACGCCTAAAAAATTCGTCATTGAACAGATTACTTCAGGTAAAAATGTTCTACTTGAAATAGACATTCAAGGTGCGTTACAAGTTAAAAAGAAATACCCTGAGGGCATATTCGTATTTGTATTGCCACCATCCATGGAAACGCTCAAAGAGCGAATTGTCGGTCGTGGCTCTGAAACACCGGAAAGTCTTGAAATGAGATTGTCCAGTGCCTATAGTGAAATTGAGCTCATCAAGAACTATGATTATTTTATTGTCAATGATACAGTGGATTATGCTACTGATATTTTACAGGCGATCATCACTGCGGAAAAATGCCGCGTGAACGCCGACATAGAGGATATTGTGCGAAGATTTAAGGAGGAGAAATAAATGTTAAAACCATCAATTGATGAATTAATTGAAAAAGTTGGGAACCGTTATGCATTATGTATCGTCGCTGCAAAGCGTGCAAGATTCATTATCAATGGTGATGATGATTCCATCAACTTCGATGTTGAAAAACCATTGTCGATCGCTATTGCTGAGATTATGAACGACGAAGTAAAAGTAAACATTCCCGAACCTCCTCAAGATCGTATTTAAGGAAAGGACGCGCCCATGTTAACTGGAAAGAACATAGTAGTTGGCGTAACTGGAGGCATCGCAGCCTATAAAGCTGCCGATGTTGTCAGCCGGCTTAAAAAGCTTGGTGCAAATGTCTATGTCATTATGACGGAGCACAGCACAAAATTTGTACAGCCATTAACTTTCCAATCGTTATCACAAAATTATGTGGTGACTGATATGTTCGAAGACCCCAAAACGTGGGATGTCGAGCATATCGCTTTGGCAAAACGCGCTGATTTGTTTCTCATCG
>CAYLNI010000024.1:1723-2789 GCA_964384705.1 uncultured Fusibacter sp. | reverse complement strand
TGCAAATATCATCGGCAAGGTCGCTAACGGCATTGCAGATGATTTTTTAACCACGACGATCATGGCCACTGTTGCACCTGTGTATTTTGCGCTTGCCATGAACACGAAGATGTTTGAAAATGCCATCATGCAAGATAACGTTAAAAAATTGGAACGTTACGGCTATCAGATGATCATGCCTGGTTCGGGTAGATTGGCTTGCGGCGACGTAGGCGCAGGAAAACTCGCGGATCCAGAATGTATCGTTGCAACCGTTGTGGACCACTTTAATGCAGACAAGCGCTTTATAGGTAAAAAAATACTCATCACGGCTGGTCCTACTAGAGAAGCACTGGATCCCGTGCGATATATCACAAACCATTCGAGTGGAAAAATGGGCTATGCCATCGCAGAGACTGCAGTTGCTGAAGGTGCTGAGGTTATACTCATCAGCGGACCGACACAACTTTCACCGCCAAATGGCGTGACGTTTATCCCTGTCATTTCTACAAAGGATATGTACGATGCGGTTATGAACAATCTAGAGGTTGATGTCGTCATTAAAGCGGCTGCACCGGCGGATTACAAGCCAGTATCCTATAGCCTTGAAAAGATCAAAAAGAGCGATGCGATATTGACGATGGATTTTGATAAAAATCCAGATATCTTAAAACGCGTCGGAGAACTTAAAACAAATCAGATACTGGTTGGTTTTGCTGCTGAAACACACGAAGTCGAAGCTTATGCAAAAAAGAAGTTGAACGAGAAAAATCTCGATTTTATCGTTGCCAATGACGTGACAGCAGAAGGTGCGGGCTTCAATGGAGACACGAACATCGTTACGATTTTCGATAAAGATGGCGGCAGTACCTCTTACGATTGTATGGAAAAGACGGAAGTTGCACGTGTGATTCTCGATAAAGTTTTTGAGAAGATTAAAAAATAAGTTTTGTTAAAGTATGAATTAAAACCCTAGACTGACAAAACAGCCTAGGGTTTTCTAATAAGAGAGGGTAAAATGTTTGCTGAAGTCATCGTTCTACGAAATGCACAGACTATAGACCGGCCATTTACATACAGTGTTCCA
>CAYLNI010000024.1:0-1685 GCA_964384705.1 uncultured Fusibacter sp. | reverse complement strand
CCAAAGGCGCTAGAGTACTTGTGCCGTTTGGAACGTCGGGTTATATCGAAGGCATCGTCATGTCTACAAGTGACGTTCATGCTCATGATGAAGGGATGACCATCAAAAATATCCATTATGTTTTTAAAGATGGTCTATATCTCTCAGAGATGGATTTGGCATGCGCTGATTATATTAGGCAGGAAACACTCTGTACTTACAGTGAAGCAATGAGCTTGTTTTTGCCTTCTGGGACCATGGTTAAGCAAATTAAAACCTATCGATTAAATGAACAATTTGAAAATGAGGCGTTGATCAAGAAGAATGAACGCATCATCTTAGATTCCCTTCAGTTGGGGCCAATAGATTATGACCGATTATGCATTGATCTTAAAGAGACGACAAAAAACAATGCGCTCAATCGATTGTTGGCAATAGGCGCCATCGAGCTTGATTATAGTTACGAGCAAAATGTGAAAGATCGAACGGTTGAATGGCTCGTCGTTTGTGGCGATATTCTCACCTATAAAGCACAAATACCGAAAAATCATACGGCTAAACATAAATTGGCAGGCTATCTCATAGAAAATCCTGTCGTCAAGCGGCTTGATGTGCAGGAGTCGTTAAAAGTACCGAAAAGCGTTATCGATGGCTTCATAGATGCGGGTTTCATTCAGATACATGAAAAAGATGATATTAGAATGCCAATTTTTATGAAGAGTTTTGAAGATAAGAGTCAAGTTGTGTTAAATGAAGCCCAGCAAGCTGTTTATGACCGTATCATAGACGATTATGAAACAGATCAAAGTGACGATTTTCTCATTCACGGCATCACTGGCAGTGGCAAGACAGAAGTCTATGCTGAGCTCATCGAACACGTGATATCGAAAGGTAAAAAGGCCATTTTGGTCGTTCCAGAAATTTCTCTGACGCCTCAAATTGTCGCGCGATTTGCCAGTCGTTTTGGGGAATCTCGCATCGCACTCATTCATTCCAAAATATCTCAAGGTGAAAAACACGATCAGTGGAAGGGGATAAGACGAGGTGATTATGACATCATCATCGGTGCGCGTTCAGCTGTTTTTGCGCCAACTGACGACATCGGTATCATCATCATAGACGAATGCCATGAAACCTCATTTAGATCCGAAAAAAGGCCGAGATATAACACATACGATGTCGCTAAATATAGAATGCGGCTCTTAAATGGTTTTGTCGTAGCAGGTTCAGCAACACCATCCATCAAAGACTACTTCGAAGCACAGAGCGGTTTGCGCACGCTTCTAAAACTGGAGTCGCGTTTCAACAACTTGGAACTTCCAGAAATAGAAGTTGTCGATATGCGGCAAGAACTCATAAATGGCAATCGTTCGATTTTAAGTCAGAAGCTTCACAGCGCCATAACTGAGCGTTTAGAAAAAAATGAGCAGATCATCATATTTCTCAATCGCAAAGGACATTCAACTTTTGTCTCGTGTAGATCTTGCGGGTTTACATTGGCATGCCCAAATTGTGATGTCACCTTAACGTATTTCAAAGGTGAAAAGTCAGTCAAATGCAACTATTGCAGTTATGAAACCTACGTGCCAAAACTTTGTCCAAAATGTCAAAGCAAGTACTTTAAGTTCTTTGGCGTTGGCACTGAAAAAGTGGAAGAACAGCTTACCGAATTATTCCCAAGGGCGAGAATCGCTCGGATGGACTGG
>CAYLNI010000023.1:25894-26117 GCA_964384705.1 uncultured Fusibacter sp. | reverse complement strand
CGATAAGTCGCGACCATGTTGGCGTCGTAATCCGTTCTAGATAGACGCATATAGCCCACCTCTATAAAGTTCTCATAGCCGAGTTTTTTAGCGATGCGATCTCTAACCTGAACCATCTCGTGGTAGAGTTCGTCAAATGCGGCTTCGTTCTCTACAAAGAACTTGGTTGCCGCTTCCTGTGCCGCTTTGCGCGTCTCTCTATTCGCGGATTCATAGAAAGGCA
>CAYLNI010000023.1:19642-25850 GCA_964384705.1 uncultured Fusibacter sp. | reverse complement strand
AAGTTCTAAGCTTAGTGTATTTTGAATTCAAGATATTTTCTTGCTTTAAATCCTCGAGGATATCCGGGTGAAATGTCTTCAGCTTCACGTCAATAATATTGAAGATATGTTCGCCAAATTCCGCTTTCAGGGCATCTTTGAACTTAGAAGCATTCATGGCACGGTAATACTGATCGACCATCTCCATATACTTTGGCATAGCCTCATCGATAAAATCGTTTTCAGCATCGTAAAAAGCATCGGTCGTGTCGATCGTGTGGCGCACACTGACAAGTTGCCCCATCGTTTCAATGTGGTTTCTGATTGCATTGATTTCTTTAACCACTGCAATTTGAACATCAACCGTCTCTGCTTGATTGAATTTTTCAATCAGTGCATCAAAGGTTTCTTTGATTTGTTCCATATTTGGTCTTTCATAGACAAAATCTTTAAACGTCATAGTTGCCTCCTGTAATAAGTGCCATTCATGTGCATCAATTCGATGCACGTCTAACTATAATGATACAACTAGTTTATCACAAAATAAAGTGAACGTATAATTTTTTTTATACGTTCACTTATATTTTAGTCGATTCAATCGAGTTGAATGGTTATTCCGCCAAGATTTCAAATTCCGGCGGCTGTAACATGAGCTTTTTCACAGCGCAAAGATCCATCGATCTTATGATCGCTGCCTTATATTTTTCAGGAAACCCATTTGGCAATGTTAAATTCAAGCTGACTTTGCCAATCATATTTGTCTCAGGATTCTTTGTAACATCCATCGTCAAAGCTAGGCCAACAGTATCAATACCCTTGCTTTGACAAAAACCTAGTGCGTAAATGCCAGCACAAGTCGCTATAGAAGCCAGGAACAACTCAAATGGCGCAGGAGCGCTACCTTCACCACCTGCATAAACAGGCTGGTCAGTTGGAACGATGTAGTTTTTCATATGCGCGTCAACGCGCGATCCCCCTGGAAATTTCACTTCAATAAATGCCATAAATGCCTCCTCGCAAACAAACTTTAACCAACGATTGTTGCCCCTTCTGGAAGCTCGAGCTCTTTATCGAAGTTACCGTCGATATCAAGGTTTTTGAAGTAGTACTCATATGTTGGTTGGCCTTCTACTTCGATGATCATTTTGAGAATCAAACCCTTCTCTTCCCAAACGAAATAAGTCACTTTTGTGCCCGCATTATCATACTCGAACACTTGACATTTTTTTCCGTCAACGGTATCAGTGCCTTTATTTTTCATCGCAGAAAGCGCACTGTCATCCAATTCTTCAGCAAACAAGAAAGGTGACTCCCATTCATTACCCAGCGATTCGATCGGCATTTTCATAAGTGTGTTTTCTGATTTAACATAAATATAAGCTTCTTTTTTTTCATAATTCAAATACATGGATTGGCCTTGTTCAGCCGATAAGTCAAACCTTACTCTATCACCATCCACCCATAAATTGAAACCGCCGATAACCTGTCCACCGGACGACATGATCAACTCATATGCGTAGCGGTCAATTTTTGAATCGCGATCAAAAATATCTGAAGCTAAAACCTCATTATCTTCCGTTGTCTCACTGGTTGCCTCAGTTGTGACGGCTGTCGTTTCCTCTGTTGTTTCTGATGCCGTCGTCTCAGTTGTCGCTTCAGTGCTTTCATCAGTGTTTGAATCTGAACCACAAGCAGTAAGTGCTAGTGCCATTACCAGGATGATGACCATCCAAATACGTTTGTCCATTTTAAGACCCTCCCTTCGCAAGCAATTACACAATTTCTATAAATTTATACCCTTTAATCACTATAAAAAGCAAAATTTGCCTTGCCTACGTGTTTGACTTTATAGAGCGCTTGATCCGCCTTGTCTAAAAGCTCGTCGGCGTCACTGCTGTCCTTTGGATAAAGACTTATGCCTATAGAGCAAGAGACGGACAATGACAAATCATCGATTTCAAATGGCGCATCAAATTGCCTCATAATGTTTACGGCTACTTTTTCAATGTCACTTCTATCAAGCAACCCTTCCATGAACAAGACAAATTCATCACCGGATAGCCTTGTGACTGTATCAGTACTGCGTAGTGAATTTCTGAGTCGCTTAGACATCTCTCTCAAAATAGCATCGCCGATTCTATGACCATGTGCATCGTTGAACGCTTTAAGATTATCCATATCGATGAAGAAGACCGCTAAGATATGATCGTTTTTCTCTAGTTTGTTTTCTTCCAATCTCTTGCGTAGCTTGCTCATCAAAAAGAGTCTGTTTGGCAAACCGGTAAGTACGTCATGCATAGCCATCTGCCTTGCTTCTTCTTCGGTCTGTCTGATTTCATCATTTTCTTTTTCAAGTGTTTTGATGAATTTCTGCATCTGCTTGACCTTTTGATAATGCCCAGTATGATCTTCAACTTGTATGAGGATAAAGTTGTTTTCTGTGCGCTCAATATGTAGATTTTGTTGTAAATCAGGTGTCGTTTCATCTTCTAGATTCGTAAAAAAAGCGCCATGAACCGCACCAGCTAAAAACCGTGCTTGCCCAGAACTAGAAACGAGGTCGATGACTTTGTTGTACTTGGGTCTTAGAAACTTAGGCGCAACTGTATCGATTGCACAATTGAATACAGACTCTAGCTTAAGGTCTGTTTTATTTTCCATCCACTGGTTCCAAAATACGATTTTCTTATTTTGATCAAGTAGGATGATGCCCATATTCAACTTGTTCATTATTTCGTAGAAAAAGCTATTCATTAGATTTCACCTAGCACTTCATCAATTTTACCAAGCAGCTTATTTAACGAATTCATTCCCAATGCGATGATGACCATACCATCCACCTCATCTTCAGCGAGCATAAAATGCGTATGCAGCATCAACATGTAGACACTGTTTTTTAGAAATAGAATCTGATCTTTTTCAGAAATATAAACCAGATCGACATTTGGTACGCTGAACTCAATGGTAGTCCCCATCAGGTTGCTGAATTCACCAACGACAGAATTAAGTATGACATTGCTAATTTCTTTAAGTACATCAAAATCAGATTCGTGCAAATCTAATGGTGATTCAGTCTTTGCAGCATTCTCAACACCCATACAGGCATCTACAAGTAGTTTCGCCTTCTGAGCAGGAAAAAGCAACAACGCCCTACCCGAGAATTCATGGCCAAATTTCATCGAAGAGGAAACGATATAGCCGTGTGGAAAAAGTGCTCTACCTTCACCTTCTCGCTCATCTGACATGTTAACGAGTTCAATTTCAGACACAGATAACAGGACGTGTTGGTTAGCCATCTCAGAAAGCATGCTCGCTGCCTGCCCCATAAAGACGTTGACGTATTCTTTTAGCAGGTCTCTTTGCATTTCATTCATCATATTTTCCAGTTTTTTTGTCATGACACATCACTCGCCTTTAATAGTTGCGTTAAAATCATCAATTTATCAGCCGTCAAAGGCTTATTGATAAAGCTTTCAATGCCATATGCTTCGAGTTCATCTTTTGTTCCAGTCTGTACATCCGCAGAGATGACGATGGTTTTAAAAGGATGATTGAACGCGTGCAATTTGACCAACAGATCTTGTCCAGAAATACCAGGCATGAGCAAATCCGTTATCACCCAGTCCGGTTTAAATGAAGGGAATGCTTCAACAGCTTCTTGCCCATCTGCACACATTATGATCACAGCATCTGGGTATACAGCCGCAATCGATTTTACCAATATATTTCTCACAAAAGCTGAATCATCGACCAAGAGTACTTTCATAATTTGTCCATCCTTTTTCTCGTAAATCTAGATAATTTCATCGCACGTCTACTCTATTATACCATATTCTATTCTCGATAATTGAAAAACGCCTCCTGAGGAATAGACCTCAAGAAGCGTTTTTGGTGCGAGTGATGGGACTTGAACCCACACGATAATCTATCATACGATTCTGAGTCGTACCTGTCTGCCATTCCAGCACACTCGCAAATATGCTACAGAACATATTATACACCAAGTATTTATGTCTGTAAAACAAATATGAAAATGCTGGAATGTGCAGTGATTTAATTAAACTCGGACATAAACGCTTCTACTTCATCAGTTTTGATGAAATCATGGGATTCCAACAAATCGACATAGGTTTTGATCAGTGTCGCGAACTCAGTCTGTATCCCTTGACCTACAAACGCCATATAAGCCGATTTTGCTTCTGCGACCATCTCATTTGAATCGTAATCAAAGAGTGGGACATTTGCGGAGCCGTTGATAGCGAGATATTCATAGCCTTCTAGATGCATACGTGCGCGATCTTCATAAAAACTACCTGGATTGTCTTTTATATAAGATTCAAACCCTAGTCCTCGCTTCAATACATCCGCCCAAGGGATGATCAGAGCCGCATCTTTTTGAGGTGGGTTATCAGATTCTATCTTCATGAGTTTGTAAAACGAACCGGTAGATTCCGTTGCGTACTCAGCAAACGCAGCAAAGTAGCCATAATCGATATACGGTGCTACGGTACCTTCTATTGCTTCCATCTTGTAACCAACTGCTACAGATTCTGTTAACAATGCCTGGACAGGCTCTTCTTTAACTTGATTTTGTCTAATTTCTTCAATAGAATAGGTCAACAAAATCCCCTGTATTGAGTCGCCAAAAAAAGCGTCTTGATAGGTCGGTAGAAGTTGCATTTGGACTTTTTCGTAAAGCTGAAGCATCAAATCAGCTGTTTCAGCAGATACTTTATCAATATTGTCGCTTAAATAGGTAGACATTTGGATGAGGTCGATATTTTCCGATTCTCCAAGTGCTTCGAACGCACTCAATATATCTTGATCCATAGATTCTGTTGTTTCAATGGTTTCAATGGTTTCAGTTGTTTCAGTTGATACTTCCGTTAGTACATTTGTGGCCTCTGTTGTCTGTGTTGTGGTTTTATTTGAACAACCTGAAATCACTAATAGGGCTACTAGGATCATGGATATTACTGTCATTTTTTTCATCGAATCACTCCTTTTTTTATATAAAGATAATGCCATACGTTTTTTAGACGTATGTTTAACGATTTTGGTTCGCATTAATTTGTCATATTTAGTATACGACGTTTACGAAGTAATGTTGAAGAAATAGGCGCCAATTGATATAATGAACTGAAATCTCAATTTTAATGGCATTTAGGAGGGCATATGGCTCGCAAGCAATACATGAGTATCCATTTTATGCGCATCATGGCGTGTTTGATGGTGATCTTGATTCACATCTCAGCCACACCTGTCGTATCTCTGACGCCAAACAGCTCAGCACAGGCTTTTTTTATCTTCATCAACCAGATTTCTAAGCCTGCAGTACCGATCTTTATTTTTATCAGTGGTTTTTTACTTCATAGCATCTACCGCGGGAAACCATTATCACCCTTTGCATATTGGTTAAAAAGATTGCCAAAGCTCATAGTACCTTACGTATTATGGTCAATCGGGTACTATTTGATCTATATGAAATTGGGTTATTATCCTCTTGATTTTATATTTGTCATCAGAGGGATCTTACTTGGAACATTTATCTATCATCTATATTTCATGGTAATTATTATCCAGTTTTATATTTTGTACCCACTTATACACTACGTGGCGACAAAAATCGGCGAAAACCTTACATTCGTTCTCATTTTGGTACTACAGATCGGGCTGATTGCAGTGCCTTTTGAATGGCGGGATCGCTTGTTCATCACCTATTTCAGTTATTTTGGACTCGGTATTCTAATGAGCGTGCAGTTACAAAATTTGAGTAAGATTTGTAAGCCATACGCGCTTCATTTTCTTATTTTCCTTTGTGTTGGCGGCCTGAATGCCCTACTGTATTTTAATGGCCAAAATGGTTGGCTTGCTTTGCCTTCTATCATGAATTCGCTTTTTTATGTGCTCTTTAGCATAATCAGTATTTTGTCACTGTTATTTGGATTTGAGGGCTTATCAGCTACTGTGTCTCTGAAGGACCATACAAAACTGCGCATAGCAAAGTTAGGCGATGCGACACAGCTTATTTATTACGCGCATCCACTGTTCATACTAGGCAGTGAATATATGATGAACCAATTGGGCGTATTGTCAATCAGTGTTCGTGCGTTGTCTGCATTGACATCAATCCTATTTCTGCTTGTACCGTTATCGTATCTGTTGAAAGCAAAATCAATCAAACTAAAAGTTTCATAGGAGAATCAACATGCCAAAGGACACTTTTTTT
>CAYLNI010000023.1:8863-19626 GCA_964384705.1 uncultured Fusibacter sp. | reverse complement strand
TTTTAACCTTCAAGAAGAAAAGCGCGAGAAAATACTCGCTGAAGCTCTTTATGAGTTTGAAAACAACGATTTCGATCAGGCGAGTATCAATCAGATCGTCATCCGTTCAGAAATATCCAAGGGAAGCTTTTACCAATATTTCGAAGATAAGAAAGACCTATATAAATACATCATCAGTTTGATTGTTCAGAAGAAAATGGTCTATATAACGCCTGTTATGGCCAATCCTTTGGCACATAGCTTTTTCGATGTCATTCGGGATATGAATATGTCAGGTCTTGAATTTGCAAAGGACAATCCGCAGTTCATTAAAATTGGCAATCGATTGATTAAAGACACGAAGCACCCTATTTATGCTGAAATCATGGGTGCAAACAGCAATCAAGCAATAGATGCCTATGCCTTTCTATTGAGAAAAGCCATCGAAACAGGTGAGCTTAGACCGGATATCGATGTCGACATGACTGCGCGCATCATTTTCAAACTGAGTGCAGATCTTATTGAGTCCAATTCCGATTTTTCTGCAGATAATTGGACAGAAGGCTTGACGGATTTGCTTGAAAAATTTATGAAATTAATAGCCGTAGGTATAAAAAATCAACTAAGTTAGAAATTTAGTTGATTTTTCTTTTTTTTTGGGTACAATATGACTAAGTAGTCATATCATTTTATCAAATATGGAGGTTACTATGATAAGTGTTAAAAACCTGTTTCACTCCTATACAAATGACAGCGTATTTGCCGTCAAAGATGTCAACTTTGAGATACAAAAGGGAGAGGTGTTTGGATTTCTAGGACCTTCTGGTGCCGGCAAATCCACGACTCAAGGTGTATTAACCGGTCTCTTACCTTTGCAGAAAGGTGAGGTTCAGGTTGCTGGTTATGATATGCGCTTAAGAAAGCGTAAGATGTTCAACAATATTGGTGTATCATTTGAACAGTCCAATGTATACAACAAGCTCACCGCTCTCGAGAATCTTGAATTTTACAAAAAATTGTTTGACGTTCCAACCTTGGATCCCTTAAAACTATTGGAACTCGTAGGTCTTGAACAAGTCGCAAATAAAAAAGCAGGCACTTTTTCAAAGGGTATGAAACACAGACTCACCTTTGTCCGCAGCATGCTCAACAATCCAGAACTCTGGTTTTTAGATGAGCCGACAACTGGACTTGATCCCGCCATATCTCGACAAATTATCGAAATTGTAAAGCAGAAAAAAATAGAAGGCACTACTGTTTTTTTAACCACGCACAACATGAACGTCGCCGATGAGCTTTGTGACCGCATTGCCTTTATCATTGATGGTGAGATCAAACTTATAGATTCTCCCCGTAATTTGAAGCTTCAATTTGGTGAAAAATTGGTTGTGGTCGATCACATCATCGACAATCAAACCATTCGCGAACAATTTTCTTTAGTCAACTTGGAAGACAAAGAAAGATTGAACCATATCATTCAAACTGGAAAGATCGAGATGATGCATACCAAGGAAGCGACTATGGAAGAAATCTTCATTAAAGTCACCGGAAGGGGGCTCGAGTAGTATGCAAAAACTCTGGACCACCTTTATAAAAGATGTGAAACTCTCCTACAATGGGCTCTACTTCTACATTGAAATCGGTATGGCAGTGATCTTTTTATTGATTATGCTATTCGTCGTTCCAGAAAATTTTGACCGAACGCAGACATTTTATGGCCTAATAGAAGTCGATGCTGTGGAAGAACAAATCAAGGCCACTTTGCTTGAAGATGAAAACACGGATATCCAGTTGTTTGAAACCAAAGCAGACCTTGAAGCTGCCCTTGCCGAGAATCGTTCAGCAATCGGAGTCCATGTATATGAAAAGGAAGGTGGGCTCATATATGAAATGGTTCTTCAAGGCTATGAGAATGAGAGCATGAAAGCGATGATCCAATCCTCAATTGAAGGTGCATTCATGTCAAAACTACCAGGGTATATGGACTATACGAGCGTTACATCACTTGAAGCTGTGCCCAGCGTGCTCTCTGATCGCGAAAAGGTTTTACCTGTATATTTGGTGCTAAATGTCGCTTTTATGGGGCTTTTTGTCATCGCAGCTTATGTCTTTCTGGACAAAGAGGAAGGCGTCATCAAAGCATTTGCAGTCGCGCCAGTTAGTGTTTGGCATTATTTAGCGAGTAAAATCATGATCATGGCACTTATGGGTCTCATCACCTCGTTGATTGTCATGATTGCACTGGTTGGGTTTAAGGTCAACTACCTTCTCTTTATAGGCCTTATACTCTCATTCAATATATTCGGTTCGACACTTGGCCTTTTGATCACCAGTTTCTTTGAGAGTATGACCAAAGCTATGGGCGCCATGTTTTCATCCATCTTTATCCTCATGTTTGCCTCCATCTCCTATTTTACCCCTTCTTTTACACCAGCATGGATTAAATGGTTGCCCTCGTACCCTATGATTTTTAGCTTTAGAGAGCTGCTGTTGGAAAATGGCGATTCACTTTATATCATCCAAAATATTGTCGTCTTCTTTGGTCTTAGTGCGTTGCTATTTGCATACACGAATCTAAGATTCAAGAAAACGCTCACAGTTTAGGAGGCTGCTATGAAAAAAATGTTAGCCATCATAAGCCGAGATATAAAGAGTGGTACGCGAGATTGGTTGATTATCTATTTGAGTCTCGCTTCTCTGTTGATTGCGCTTATTTTACGTACCTTAATTCCTGGATTGAGCAGCTCGTCATTAAGTGTTGTTATGCTTGATAACGCCGATTCGAAACTCGTTGACATCCTAAGTGAGCGTGCCACCATCCTATTGGTTGATTCGCAAGAAGCACTTGAAGAACGCATACTGAGACTTGACGATGTGTATGGCGTCATTGAGCAATCCGATGGCACTTATAAAATCATCAACCAAGGTAATGAAGCCATGCCTATGAACGATACACTCCGGTACATGATCAACGCATACAGCGGACAAAGTGTCACACTGCCGTTTGAAGTTGCCTTTTCCGATATCGGATGGATGATGTCGCCTCTTAAACTCGAAGGGGGCAGTCTATTGATCATATTCACTACCGTCTTTGGCGGGATGCTTATACTGCTCAATCTCGTGGAAGAAAAAATGAGCAACACACTGAGTGCCATCAATGTATCCCCGATTTCAAGGACGCAGTTTGTCGTAGGAAAAGGCTTACTTGGATTTATGATTCCTATCTTTGGTGGGTTTGGATCGGCTTTGATATTAGGTTTTACTGAAATCGATTTTCTCATGTACTTTGTCAGCGTAGTAAGCATCTCGCTCATCAGCATCATCATAGGCTTTAGCATAGGTGTCGTCAACAATGAACCGATCTCTGCCATCGCAAGTATGAAAATTGTTTTTGTACCGATTTTGGCTTCCATATTCGGCGCTATGTTTTTATCAGATCAATGGCAATTTGTTCTTTACTGGTCCCCTTTCTATTGGGCTTATGACAGCATCCATGCCATCTTATTGGACGAAGCGACTTGGGGCCAAATTTTGAGAAACAGTGGGTTAATCATTTTATTGACTGGGCTTGTGTTTTTAGGCTTGAGAAAACGCATACAAAATGGTTTAAATTAAATGAAAATTAAGAGGAGGATTTTATGGACGGATTGGCTTTACTAGGGATACTACTCATCATTTATGCAGTTGCAGTGGTTTTTATCGCTGCTAAAAAACCCGACAAAATTTGGCATATGGCAAAAATAAGAGCCTTTATAAAAGTGCTCGGTGAAAAAGGCACTGTTATTTTCTTCTATGTATTCGCTGTCGTTTGTGCAGCTGTAGGCATCTGGTTACTCATGAAATAGGCGTTAACGCATTTGAATTTGAGACAAAGTGAAAGGGACTGGTATACGCCAGCCCCTTTTTATTTGCAAAAAATTCTATTGTTGTTCGAAACTTTACTTGATGACTTCTTTGCCGCCCATATACATCTGAAGTGGCTTTGGAATTTTGATTGAGCCATCTTCTTGAAGGTTGTTTTCAAGGAAGGCGATGAGCATACGCGGCGGTGCTACGACTGTGTTGTTGAGTGTGTGTGCGAAGTAATTGCCTTGCTCTTTGCCTCTCACGCGGATGCCAAGTCTTCTCGCTTGTGCATCGCCGAGGTTTGAGCAGCTACCCACTTCAAAGTATTTCTTTTGACGCGGTGACCAAGCTTCAACGTCGATGCTTTTCACTTTAAGGTCAGCCAAATCGCCTGAGCAGCACTCAAGCGCTCTAACTGGAATATCTAATGTTCTAAAGAAGTCGATCGTGTTGTTGTAAAGCTTTTCAAACCATTCTTTGCTTTCCTCTGGCTTACAGACGACGACCATCTCTTGTTTTTCAAATTGATGGATGCGGTAAACGCCGCGCTCTTCGATGCCATGTGCGCCGACTTCCTTTCTGAAGCAAGGTGAATAGCTCGTCATCGCTTGCGGCAACTCTTCTTCCTCGATCATCGTATCGATGAACTTACCGATCATAGAGTGTTCACTAGTACCGATGAGGTATAGATCTTCTCCTTCGATCTTGTACATCATGTTTTCCATCTCTGTAAAGCTCATAACGCCTGTAACGACTTCGCTTCTGATCATAAATGGCGGAATATAGTATTCAAACCCTCTATCGATCATAAAATCTCTTGCATAAGACAATATACCTGAGTGTAGTCTTGCGATATCGCCCCTCAAGTAATAAAAGCCATTGCCACTCGTCTTCCTAGCACTTTCAAGGTCGAGTCCTCTGAGTTTTTCCATGATTTCCACGTGATATGGCACTTCAAAAGCAGGGACAAATGGGTCGCCGAATTTTTCGACTTCGACATTTTCACTGTCGTCCTTGCCGATTGGCACAGAATCGTCAATGATGTTTGGGATAGTCATCATACGCTCTTTGATTTTAACGGCCAACTCTTCCTCTAAAACCTCAAGCTCAGCGAGTTCTTTAGAAACAGCCGCAACTTTTTCCTTCGTTTTTTCAGCTTCATCTTTTTGACCTTTTGCCATGAACGCACCGATTTCTTTGCTGATCGTGTTGCGCATGCCTCTTAATTCATCACCTCGCGTCTTAGCTGCTCTAAAAGCGGTATCCATCTCGATGACTTCATCCACCATAACGAGTTTATGGTCCTGAAATTTCTTTTTGATGTTCTCTTTGACTAGCTCCGGATTTGAACGGATCATTTTAATATCTAACATGTTGGTCCTCCTTTTTAATGTGTAATTCTTTTTTTATAAGTCAAGCGATTACCATGGAATATAGTGGGCTGTCATTTCCAAAAATGGTAAAAAAAAAGCCCCCAATCCCATACATCATAAGGGACGGAAGATTCCGCGTTGCCACCCAAATTGCCAAGGCTAAAAGCCTTTGCCATCTCGTACCTGCTATAAAGGGCAGACCCTTCGACTCATCGTCAATAGCTCCCAAAGTGGAAGGATTTTTGTTCGCACCGGTTTACACCAAACACCGGCTCTCTAAAGCGACCATGAAAATCTTAGCTTTGATCAACACTGAATTTAATTGAATTACATAAATGTTATTACTATTTTAACGCTTTTAAAGAATTATTCAAGTAAAATTTTAAAAACCGCAACTTGAGCCGACATACCTATCGACTTCAAGCTGCGGTTTATTCAATTAGTCTTAACTCAATTAATCTTTTCTCAATTAAACATTCCAATTTTGACGCATCTTGTTCCACTTGTAATCGCGGTGCGCTTCAAGGGTTTTGATATCGTCTTCTTTAAGGTGTTTGAAACGACCTTGTTGCTTGACGTAGTTTTCAATTGGCGTAAATTCTTTTGGGTTCTTGTTGAGTTTAAAGGCGCCATTTTCATATTCTGCAAGATACCAAAGGCCACAATCTACAGCCTCTTTGGCAAGGGCAATCGTGATCTCAGTCGCCGTTCCCCAGCCTGTAGGACATGGTGCGAGAATATGGATATACGACGTGCCTTTAACTTCTTTTGCCTTTTGAACTTTCATCATGAAGTCCTCGAGGTAGCCAACACTTGCCGTCGCCGCATAAGCGATGTCGTGTGCCGCAACGATTTCAAACATGTTCTTCTTCATCGTCACAGACCCCGGTAAGTTTTTACCAGCTGGAGACGTCGTCGTCTTCGTGCCAAATGGCGTCAGACCACTTTTTTGTATGCCTGTGTTCATATATGCTTCGTTGTCGTTACAGAAATAGATGATGTTGTCACCGCGGTCGATGGCGCCTGATAAAGCTTGTAAACCGATATCTGCCGTACCACCGTCCCCAGCAAAGCCAACAGAGTGCGTGTTTTCTATGCCAAGTGCCTTGAGACCAGCTGCGACACCAGCTGCCACAGCGCCTGTCGATGCAAAAGGCGTAATGATGGCATTTGTCTTAAAGGACATATTGGGATAGATAAAGGATACCGCAGACATACAGCCAGCTGGAAGTGAAGCAAATGTACGCTCGCCTAGGATCTTCATCGCCAATCTGACAGCCAAGCTCTCGCCACAACCGCCACATGCTTTGTGACCGTAAAACAACTCATCGTTCGTCAAATTTTTTCCGTTTAATTTCACCATTATAATGCGCACCTCACATTCATGTACTGGATCATGTCACATGCTTTCCCATCTGCAGTGGCAAGCATTGTCTCATACATTTCTCTGATATTGTCTTTCGTCACGTCTCTACCACCAAGTCCGCATATGAAATTTTGGACTTTTGGCGTCAATCCCATTTGAAGGATCGCTGAGTTGACATTGGTGAAAATCGTACCTTCGTAGCCAAATGAAATATTTTTATCGACCACACCTACGACTTTCGCGCTTTTAATCACTTCTGTTAGAGCTTCCGTCGGGAATGGTCTGAGATATCTAAGTTTTAGAAGTCCGACTTTTTTGCCCTCCGCTCTAAGTTCTTTGAGAATCATGCGGCTCGTTCCCGTGATGCTACCCGTCGTAATCAAAATCACTTCTGCGTCCTCGCATTCGATGGCTTCTAACAAACCGTGGTACTTGCGACCAAATGCGGCAGCAAAATCGTCATCAACTGATTTGATGACGTCGATTGAAGCGATCATCTCTTCATTTTGCTTGATTTTGAACTCCATGTTGAAATTGTTGCCTGCTGTAATACAAAGGCTCATAGGCTTTTCAAGTGTCATCACATTTTCAGTGAGCTTAAGCGGCGGTAAAAAGGCATCCACTTGTTCTTGTTCAGGGATTTCAACCACTTCATACGTATGCGTGAGAACGAAACCGTCCAAATTGACCATAAAAGGCGTCAACACTTTTGGGTCTTCAGCAATTTTGTAGGATTGAATCATCATATCTAGCGCTTCTTGCGCATCCTCAACATAAACTTGGATCCAACCGGAATTGAGCATGAACATGGAATCCATTTGGTCGCCATATATATTCCAAGGCGTTGCCAAAGCTCTATTGGCATTCATCATGACGATTGGCATGCGTGCGCCACTGGCGTAAGGCAAGTTCTCAGCCATATATAACAAGCCTTGTGAAGATGTTGCTGTAAATGCACGCGCACCGACTGAGCTGACGCCCATAGCGGCTGCAAGTGCACTATGTTCTGATTCAACGTGCATATAGATGGCGTTTAACGACCCGTCTTCACAGAAGTCTGAGAGGCGTTCAACGACGATGGTTTGTGGTGTGATTGGATAAGCGGATATAACATGTGGTCTTGCAAGCCTTACGCCTTCTGCAACCGCATCGTTTCCGCTGATAAATTTTCTAGCCATGGAAGTCTGCCTCCTTAACCATTGAAATCGCTTTTATCTTACATTCGTAAGCACATACGCCACAGCCTTTACAGAAATCGTAATCGATCTCTAGTCTGTCACCCGACTTGTCTATGACCCCATCAGGACACACGAGGAAACAACGCATGCAGTCGACGCATTTGTCTAGATCAATAATCGGTCTATACGTTCTCCATCCAGCATTGATACTTGTGATATGATCACTTGGGCACGTTGCACCCATGGGATAGTCACGAACCGTTTTAGGTTCAACGAAGTCTTTCATTTTCGGTTTATTCATAAGATGCGACCTCCGTCAGTACGTGTTCAAACAGCTTGATGTTTTTTTCAGCGATCTTAGGCGCCATGCTATCTCGCATGGCCTCTATGCAGCTTTTTATTTCTACAACGCCAGTTGCAGCGACAAGTGCGCCGAGCATGGCTGTATTTGTTATTGGGATGCCTAGGTATTCCAGTGCCAATTTTGTGGCGTCAATCCCTATAATTTTATAGTCTAAATCCTTTGCATAGGGTTTCACATCCGTTGTGTTGACGATGATCAAACTATCTTTTTTGAGACCCGCTAGGACGTCTTTGCCCCAGAGTGTTTCATCGAGTACGACGACGTAGTCGCAAACGTCAAGTTCACTGCGATCGGTAATTTTATTAGCATCAATTCTCGTAAAGCCTGTTACAGGTGCGCCGCGTCTCTCTGGTCCAAAAGACGGGAACGCCTGAGCGTATTTGCCGTCATATACTGACGCTGCTAGTCCCAACAATCGAGCGACAGTAAAGCTTCCCTGTCCACCTCGACCATGCCATCTCACTTCAATCATAGTTTACCCCTCTGCATGATGTTCTTTGAGTTAAAATCATCTGATATATCAGATGTATATCTAAAAGTTGCTATCTCAAGATTACGATATTGATGTATCGATGTCAATACAAACTGGTATAATAATTCAAAAAAAATAACAAGTCTACAAATTTTTTCGCATAAAAAAGCCCTGTCTTCTGACAGGGCGCAAGTTTAACTGTATTTATCTGAATCAATGGATTCTGTGGTAGATTCTGAGGTGGATTCTGAGGTAGATTTTTGTTTGTCATACTGTGACAATAGTATATCCTGGACACTTATTAATTCATCTATGCTATCATCAAGCTCTTTATTTGCGTCGTCAATTTCGTGTTTCTTTGCCTGTAGTTTCCTAAAGATCAAAATGAGTGCGATTGACAAGATAATGACTATGATACTCGCTATGGCTATTCGGATCCAGTTTTTTCTGGCCATTTCAACCATCGTTTTTTCATCATAAACGCCTAGCCATTTATCATAAATCTCTTGGTATTCTCCCGTTGATTTGACGATGTTGAGACCGCCATTTAGGATATGCAGGAGATCTTCATTGCCTTTATTGACTGCCATGCAATAGTCTTGTGGTTCAAATGGAATATTTTGAGCGATGACCCCTTCAATGGCATCGCTTTCAAGTTCATAAAGACCTGGAATTTTCAAAAGGCCTGCATAGGCATACGTGCCGTCTGAAACACTTTTAAGCGCTTCATTGACAGAAGGCACTTCCACAAGGACGATGCCAATTTTCATCGCTTGAAGATATTCACCAATCACATCGCCATTTTGAACGACGACTGTTTTCCCCGCCAGATCGCTCAACTTGTTTAATTTTATCGATTCATCTGTAAAGATGTCGCCAATCGAGACAGAATGCTTGGTACTAAAGTCATATAAAGTGCTACGCGCCTGCGTGTTGAACATACCAGGCACAAAATCAATGATGCCATTTTCAAGGTCAAGACGCACTTGGTTCCATTCATCAAGTCTGAACTCGACATCGTATCCCATGGCATCTGCCACAGCTTTTGCCAAGTCGATATTGAAACCCGCGGGATTTCCAGAATCGTCTACAAAGCTATAAGGTGGATAGTTAAAATCATCACCAACAATCAATACCGGTCGACTTTGTTCTGCCCAACTTATAGAGAAAGATGCGACAGTGATTAGCACGATAAAAAATAAAAAATACCCCTTAAATCCATTTTTCATTGTTATTTCCTTCGTCAAGATGAACAATTACTTTGATTTTAGGAAAGGTAATGTCTGGAAACAGCGACACGTGTATGCTACTTATATATAGCATTACATTATAGCTTATAATGAAACGTTTTTAAACAGAACATTCGTTCTGTAGCCAGTACAATTTTAAACAAAAAAAAGAATCCGCCCTGTATGCGTGTCTTTTCAACAGTTTTACAAGGCAGATATCATCTATTATTCATATAAAATTTTATACAATTTTGTCACTTATAAATTAAAAGATTACAGTTTTGAATATTCAACTGCCAAATTAGCTGCGACCTTTGCATTGTTATAGACGAGCTCGATGTTTGAATCCAAGCTGTCACCACCTGTAAGTTCTTTGACTTTAGCAAGCAAGAAAGGCGTTGACTCTTTGCCTTTGATTCCAGCTTTTTCAGCTTCTGCAACTGCTGAATCTATTGCGAAATTGATGGTGTCAAAGTCCATCTCGAAAGCGACAGGGATTGGATTTGCAACAATCAAACCACCGTTAAGACCGAGATCCCACTTCGCTTTAAGAGCCAAAGCGAGCTCTTTCTCTGTATCAACGCGGTAGTCTACGCCAAATCCGCTTTTTCTCGTATAGAATGCAGGGAGTTCGTCTGTTTGGAAGCCAACCACTGGCACGCCGTTTGTTTCAAGATATTCGAGCGTCAAACCGATGTCTAAGATCGATTTAGCACCGGCACAAACGACAGCTACATTTGTATGTGCAAGTTCTTGAAGATCTGCGGAAATATCAAAGGATTCAGCCGCACCTCTATGCACGCCACCGATGCCGCCTGTTGCGAAGACCTTGATGCCTGCAAGAGCTGCAAGGATCATCGTTGATGCAACAGTTGTCGCACCATCGCGTTTTTGGGCCACAATGAATGGAATATCTCTTCTAGATGTCTTGATGACATTAGGCGCTTTGCCAAGGT
>CAYLNI010000023.1:8589-8834 GCA_964384705.1 uncultured Fusibacter sp. | reverse complement strand
CTTCTTCAGTTAAACCCACTTTTAGTTTTCCGCCTAGGATGGCGATGGTTGCTGGAATCGCGCCGTTGTCTCTGATGATTTTCTCAACATTGAGCGCTGTTTCTACATTTCTCGGATAAGGCATACCGTGTGAGATGATCGTCGACTCAAGTGCGACGACTGCTCTGCCTTCTTTGATCGCTTGTGCAACTTCTGGATGGATTTCCAAGTATTTTTCTAACATAAGTTTAGCTCCTTTACTTTTT
>CAYLNI010000023.1:8246-8579 GCA_964384705.1 uncultured Fusibacter sp. | reverse complement strand
CAAAAAGTGTCTCTTCGGACATCTGAGGGTTGATCGTGTTTTCGTGTGACAGTGCTATGATTGATGCTGCAACCGCTAATTGTGCGGATTCTCTGGTACTCATTTGCATAACATGACCTAGGGCCAATGCGGCAAGAAATGCGTCACCTGCGCCTGTTGCGTTGACGATGGCCACATTCGGTGCTTTTAGAATCTGTGAGGATTCTTTATTACTATAATAGACACCTTCATCTCCAAGGCTTATGAAAACCTGTGATACGCCCTTTTCATGGCAGATTGCTGCTGCTTTTGGTAAATCCGACGCGTCTTTGATCGCAACCCCAGTCAAGATTT
>CAYLNI010000023.1:5340-8226 GCA_964384705.1 uncultured Fusibacter sp. | reverse complement strand
CTTCAATCCGATTGGGTTTAATCGTGTGGAAGTACCCAAGTAAAGATTTCACTTTTTTGGCTTTGGCACTGGATACCGTGTCTAGGAAAAATACAGTGTCCTTGAAGGTGGTCACGATATATTCGATGACTTCAATTGGTAAATTGGTGTCTAGCACGCAAAGACTCGCATGCTCGATGACGTGTCGCTTGCTCTTGATGTAGTCGACAGTTATGCGTTCACAGATGTCCATATGCGAGATGGCCAGTACCATATCCATGCTGTGGTCGAGAATGGATAGATACGTCGAAGTGCTTTCACCGCTTAATACCAGTGTGTCCTGCATGTCGAGTCCGATGTGCCGCGCCTCTTCCAAAATCTTGTGGCCGTAGACATCATCTCCGATGACGCTGATCAGCCGTGTTTGAATGCCCATACGCACGAGGTTCTCAGCGATGTTTCGACCAACGCCACCCAGCGACATTTTCACTGTGCCGATGTTGGAATCCCTATAGATGAGCTCTGAACTTGGAAAGCCCTGAATATCCATATTGGAACCGCCAATCACACAAACGTAGTCATCTTCACGCACTATATAGCCCTTCCCAAGAATGTGACCCTTTTTCATGAGGTTTGTAATATGCACTGCAACAGACGAACGCGTAATGCCTAGTGCCTGAGCTAAATCAATTTGAGAGATGAGTGGGTCCGATCTAAGAAGTGCCAATATTTCTTGCTCTCTATTTGTCATATAGCCTCCTTTCATATATTGATGAAAATGATTTGTAAGCTTTTGTTGGTTTGGTAATCATTTGTTTACTTAATTCATTTTACCACTTTGACTTTGGGGTTGTCAACAATGGAAAATGCAAAATTACATAATAAGTGACAAATCTATTACGCATTATTATACAAAGGGTCATTAACGTTTTGTTAATGTGAGATATTCAAAAATTGGAATTTTGGATTTTCCTTAAACAATGGAAAATGCAAAATTACATAATAAGTGACAAAAAAAGGAACCCCAGACGACTGGGATTCCTAATTAGCGTGAAAACGCAAAGATCATGCAATTTACTGCACGGTAAAACTAGATTAAATTTTTCTCCACAAACTGCGTCAATTTGCCTAAGCAGTTGACGTAGCTGCCAAATTCATTGTCATACCAGCCAAATATTTTGGCATGTGTAACTGGCAGATTGGCGTCCTGTGTCACTTCTATGCCAAGGCGATTCAACGTTTTATGGTCGACCGGTAAGAAACCAGTTCGCGTATGGTTTTCTTGACCTTCAATGACGATCGCCGCCTGCATGCCCATGAGATCAGATGAAACATTCTGTGTTTCACTGAAGAAAAGGAGGCCTTTTTGTGCACCCTCGCTGGCTTTTTTGTAAAGGTTGTTGATGAACGCTTTATTGATCACAGGTTCGCCATTTTCAGTCAGCGTCGTATGGAATGTTAGATTCAAAGAAATTAATGACACTGTACTCGTCGGAATGCGGATTGAATCTGCCATGAAGCCGATACTCTTGATCTCTGGCATAACCTCTTCAAGCGCGATTGCTGCGCCTGTACTCGTTGGGATGATATTGTTAAAGAGCGATCTTTCTTTTCTGAGGTCGGTTGTACCTGCACTAGGCGGCGCATCGAGAATGCTTTGGTTGTTCGTCGCAGCATGGACCGTCGTCATAGAAGCCGTTACGATACGCGATGTCTCCTCGTTGGTGACAAGTGGCTTCATCATATGTGAAAGACCAGTTGTCGTACAGCTTGTCGCCGATAAGATGTGATGTTTCATTGGGTCGTATTTTGTATGGTTGATACCGAAGACGAACATGCCACTGTCTTCGGGCATTTTTTGCGATGAATCTTTAATTTTAAACGGTGCACTCAAGATAACCTTTTCTGCGCCTGCTTCAATATGACCGCGGAGGCTGCCTTTAGGATGATCAGATGGCACAGTTGGGTCAAGGAATACGCCTGTACAATCGACGACGACTCTTACGCCTTCGTTGTTCCATTCAATATCTCTAGGGTTTCTAGCCTTTGTCAATATTTTTACCGTCATGCCATTCATCTCAAGGATGCGTTTTTCGCGATCGATAATTTTTACATCGCATGATTTACCAGAAAAACCGTACATAAAACGGTCGATGCTGCCATATGTTGAGTCCGTCGATAAATAGTGCATCACATCTTCCATGCTCTTTCCGATTTCTCGACCAGCATTGATGACGATGCCGTCAAAATGTTTCATGTTCAAATGGTTCCAAAGTGTCAATTTACCGATTCGACCGATACCGTTGATCCCCAATAATCTCTCGTTTTGTAATTTGTTTTGTTGATACGCTTCCATTTGTTTGCCTCCTTAAATTATGCTTATTATTCATCGTGTACTAATGTACAGCGTTATGATTCATAGAACTATGGAAAGTTAACTCCGATAAATATTGCCTAAATACCCATCTAGCGTCATTTTGTCACCCACTTTGAAAACTTGCCCGTCAAATGAACACGTTTTTTCAATTTCTTCAATGGTAAGTGCCCTGCAATTCACGATGCAGACTTTGCCAAGACCGGCTGCCGTTACAGCGGCATGTGAAGTTATGCCGCCTTTTGCGGTTACCAAAGCGTCGGCTGCGAAGATGAGCGGGATATCGTCAGGTACCGTATAGGGTCTGATGAGTATCACTCGGTCGCCAGCATGTGAAGAGTCACTTTCATACGGTTTGTCTTTTGTATGCGCGTCTTTAGTATGCGCGTCTTCAGTATAGATTCGCGCTTCAAATCTGGATTTCAACATGTGGATATCTTCTGCATCAAATGCGACATATCCAGTTATTAAGCCACTATTCACACCGATACCTCTGCCGACAAGTGCCCCTTTATCAAATAGAGTCAAAGTGG
>CAYLNI010000023.1:2308-5330 GCA_964384705.1 uncultured Fusibacter sp. | reverse complement strand
CACCTTTTTCTTTTTGAGCTTTTGATTGCGAATCTGCAAGATATAGAGGTCTTCAGGCGCTTCCGATTCAAATGTGAACTCGATCTCCTGATGCACAAACCCATGCTGTTCAATCAGCTTGGCAGCGAGTTTGCTGAGTTCACGATAGATCTCTGGAAAATCGCCTTCGAGCGACCCAAAGCGTTCCTGTTTGCTGAGTTTACGCTGACTTTCGCTGATTGCAAGCGTATTGACGAGCCCAGAGACAACATCCTCACCTTGACTGCATCTCACATAGTCACCAAAGAGGTTTATCCCTGATAAATCGTTGAATGGACTGTTTGTAAAGACGACGCCTGTGCCCGACTGTCGTGATTTGTTGCCCAGCACCATTTGTTGCACTAATATGGCGGTGCCCCATTCTTCAGCGATCTCCATATGATCTCTATAGGTCTTGGCACTACTTGAAAACCAAGAATCAATCACACTATAGATCGCTTGATTGAGTTGTTTTAGTGGATTGGTCTCGACATATATACCTCGCTCTTCAAGTGACACCTTATAGGCTAGAGCGACTGTTTTCATCTGAATGCCTGTAAATTCCGCCTTGAGTTTCACGCCGTATTTAATCTTGTGCGCTTTCATGATTTGTTCAAAGACGTCGCGTTCAACACCATTTGCCATGCCCCAGCTCTGCAAAAAACGCCTGAAGCTATCCCAAGACGTCCATGCATTGTCTTTCAGTTGGCTATAGCTTTCTGCGATTTCCTCGTTCATGCCGACGTTTAAAAAGGTACGCATAGCACCTGGCATCGAAAATGTGGACCCTGAACGCACTGAAACGAACAGTGGCTTTTCTGGGTCACCAAATCGCTTGCCCGTACTTTTTTCTAGTCGCTTTAACTGCTTTAGAATCATGGCATCCAGTTCTTTTTTAATAAATTTATGCTTGGTAATCGTCTCTTTATGCCTGAATACTTCTGTTGTGAGAACGAATCCTCGCGGTATTGGAAAACCCAGTTCAAACAACCGCTTCATAAAAAATGCTTTCGTACCCAGAAAAACTGGGTTGTCAATCTCTGGTGTCGTTACATCGAGCGCAGTGATGACTGTGTTCGGATTGTAAGTCATCATGTTCTGGATCATGTCCGCAGAATACGTCTTACGCATCGCATCCAAAGTCCCTAAGACTTCTATAATCAATTGATCCAGATCTTGAACCAAAAATGCCGTATAAAGGTTGTCTCTATAAAAGCGCTCGGATACCATCTGATAAGCAAGAGACTGATCTACAGGACTCTTCTGGGCTGCATTTGTCGATTCTTGATTAGAATAGACTGCGTCAATCTGTGGTGCGATGATCTTGAGTGGTCTTTCATATACTTCGATAAAGTACTCATCGATGATGCTCTTGATGTCGCGCGCCATGAACTGGAATATGTTGACGTATTGATCATAGGAAAAACTCGGTGACGTCAAACTGAATTTGTACATGTTGAGTCTCGAATTAAACGCTTCGTTTACGATACCATCAAGTGCCATGCCCTCTTTAAAAAGTTCAAGAATTTCGTAGATCTGCCCAAGTGTCTTCGCAGTGATATAGTTGAGGTTAATGGCTCTTATAGCGCGCTCCATGAGTTTTGACGCCGTTTTTTCAAGGCGATAGATTAGGCCGAGCGCTTCAAATTTCGGTTCGATATACTGCCCATACATGGACGGGATACCAGCTGCGACGTGGCGCTTGAAAAAGATATTTTCATAGCCCTTGCTCTCTGTTTTATCCAATATGCGCGCTTTAAGCTGCGCCATCATTCGATAAATCGATTTCAAAGCCTCCTTGTGACTGCCAGTGTTCAGACAATTCTCTAACGCAACTAGGTCTTCGCGTTCGAAAATACTGTTTTCAGTCAACGTACGGATGATATCTTCCGATTCCAATGCGTATTTTTCTAAGACTAAAAAATAAACGCGGTAAAGATTTAACACGCGATGTTTGTCGCGGTCAAATTCTCGTTTGCTGAGCGTATTGCCCTCATATGCGATTGCAAGGATTGCATTTTCTATGGCTTCGATGCCGAGGCTAAACAGTCCCGAATCGTCCTTGCCTGTGCGTTCACGAAGCAACGTCATTATATGATGGACGCCAAAGATGTATTCCGGTTCAGTCCCAAGCCAAGTTTTTACGTCATCAGGAAGTAATCCGTCAAGATATTGGCTGTCTTTGCTGTGCCAATACCTTATGATCCGCTTTGTCAATTTGATATGTGTATTGTTGCTTTCTGTATGAATTTGCTTTCTCATGAAATGGATCAATCTATCTTTGCGCATTGAAAGCTCATCCACTGCCGTGGAGTAATCCCTAAGCTTGCCCTCCGCACCGATGTCCCTAAAGTATATTGGGAAGATCTTTGCCAGTTGCTTGATCTCTCTATAAACAGGCGCTATATCGGCGTTGAGAAGTTTTGTGACGTCTCTCTGGAACAAATCCGTGTCGGAAATGAAAATACCACCCAGTTTGAGATTAACTATAAGAGCAGCCAGAAGCTCGCGCATTTCTCCTGGTACAGCTCCAATCAGTTCAAGCCATGTCCGTATGCTCTTGACATGCGTCGCATTGATTCTCGTCTGCCAGTCGGTATTTAGTGTTGGCACACCTGGATGCTCAAAACCGAAATGTATGAGTCGCGTGATAAAGTAGCTGATATGTTGCTTGTTCCCCGAGTGGATGATTTCTTTGCCAAGTGTCAACACGCAATCGAGCACAGTGCTGCTTTGCGTTTCTTTGAGCTGCATGAACTCAGATAAGATCAAATCGATGAATTCGCGAACGTCACCTTCCTCGAGTTCAATAAACACCGACCTGAGGTTTCTGTTCATGTCATATAACAAGTGCTTTTTAAAGTGCGCCATACCTGGCAACCTGAGGAGATAATATAAGTAATGAATCGTCTCGTGGTGCGATTCGAATTTTTTCGTGAAACTTCTGAAATAATTGGATATATCGTTGAATGTCATCAAGTCGTGTAAGGCATCCCAGTCGTTT
>CAYLNI010000023.1:1626-2280 GCA_964384705.1 uncultured Fusibacter sp. | reverse complement strand
GAAGCGCATCAAAAAAAGAAGCGCCAATCACTTGAAGGGATTCGATGGTCATAACGTGTAACAGTTGCTTTTTCGACGCATACCATGCCTCAATTTGAGTGGTTTCCTGCCAATAGTCATAACAACTTGCAAGCAGCTCTCGTGAAAGGTGCATCGTCACCTCAGTAAACGCTTCATGTTTGGCAACTTGATCAAAATAAGTGATGAAGTATCTCGAGTTTTGGATATAACCCTGTTTGTCTTTAACAAAATCATCTTGAATCAAAGTTATTGCGCGCCAAATAATATGGGTTGGGCATTTTTTTAAACCTGCCAGTCGATCGACACATATAAAGAGGCATTTTATGAGCAAGTCTTTATCCGTCTCACCTTCAACGGTTTCGAACAAACCGGTAAAAATAGCCATAATCACTTCTAAAGCCTTGTCTGTTGCCTCATGGGACTCATAAAACCAGATGTCGTTCAAACAGATTGCATGCAGCGCTTCTATAACAAAGGTATCATTTCTCAGCGTGTGATTGAGTTCTGTCAAAAACTCTTGCGTGCGCTTATAGATGTCCCAATTGCCTTTAGACAGCTCACCAAACCACAGTTGATCTTCTGGAATCACAACTGCGTCAACTTTTGTTTGGGATAAATTGGCCTCAAGTGCTT
>CAYLNI010000023.1:0-1606 GCA_964384705.1 uncultured Fusibacter sp. | reverse complement strand
CAAGTGCTTTTGATGAAAATGATGACGACACAACTGCCTCCTTTGGGAACGATGGACTTCCGGGATATAATTTAACCCTCAGATAGTATACCATAATCCGAGGGCCAAATAACCTATGATTTTATAAAGTTTTATTCATAATGTTTATTATTTTAAAGCTTACTGAGTCTCAATCAACTCGCCGCGTTCTTCAAGCTCGCGGATGATTTTTGCATACATGACTTCATCGATTTTATATTTTGCTCGGTAAACGAGGTAGCCTGCCAGTATGCAGAATAGTGGGAAGACGAGCATCGCCGTCTTCATCATGAGGAGCCCACCTTCAGTCACATCTGCCGCCGAGTTTGCCTCTTTGATTCCCGATAGGATGACTATGGCGCCAACAATTCCTGTTGCCACGGCACCGCCCATCTTATTGATAAAAGGCTGCAGAGAAAATGTAACGCTGTCGTTTCGTTTGCCGAGCTTCCAGTGACCATACTCCACTGTATCCGCTAAAAACATGAGCATTAAGAGTTGAATAAAAGCCTCTCCTATAAACATGAGGATGCCCGCGATACCGATAAGCAGCATCGACGTATTGGGTGCAAAGAAAAACACGACATAGCCGAGAATGACCAAAACGGTTGCCATGAGGTAGAAGTCGTTTCGCTTCATCACTTTGCTGATCATCGGGAAAATCACGAGAGCAACAAGCTGTGAAATACCAAGAATCAAAGCAAACATCGAATACATATTTTCATCGCCATAAGCGTATTTAAAGAAGTAGATGCCAAAGCTCGTCGTCGTGACATAGCCAATCATGAACAAGGCCATAGAGATCGCTGTATACAAGAGCTGATCGTTTTTAAAGATGACGCCAACCATTTGTCTTAAAGTCGTATTCTCATGTTTGATGCCCGTTTGAGCGACTTCTTTGACGCCAAATAGCGTAATCAACTGACCAATCCACATAATGCATACGATCATGACCGTAAAGGCGAAATACGCCTTTGTCATACTACCCAGTGCCTCTGCTAGGGCGTTTGTAATCGGCACGATGCCGACGACCACAAAAAACAGACCAATATTGGCACAGATTCTCGCAAAAGCGCCGATCTTCTCGCGCTCTTTCTGATCGAGACTGAGTGAAGGCAGCATTGACCAATATCCGATGTCGTTTGCAGTAAAAGATATGTCCCATAAGACGTAGATAATGGCAAATAACATGACATAGGTGCTACCCGTCAAACCAAAATCGGTAAACATCAAGATGGTGACGATGCCTGTGCCAAGTGCACCAATCGCAATCCAAGGTTTAAACTTTCCATATTTGCCATGTGTGTTGTCGACGATAACGCCCATGATTGGGTCGTTGAACGCATCGAATATCCTTGCTACAAATAGAACCGCGGTGATCCACCACATTGTTGAAGTGGGCAAATCCAGTACATCTGTCAAATAATAGATCAAGTACATGCTCTCAAGTGAATAAAGCATGTCGCGTCCGATGGTACCCAGTCCAAAAGCGTATCGATTTCTGAGTTTATGCATGGCCAAACATCCCCCTATTGTTAATTTTTAATTGCGACTAATATGTTGTGATTCGCTCATAATGACCTAATCT
>CAYLNI010000022.1:19442-26283 GCA_964384705.1 uncultured Fusibacter sp. | reverse complement strand
AAGGCCAACTGCGATTAAACCGACAAACATGATTAAGTCATATTGAAGGTTGAAAAAACCTTCAACGAGGAAAAATGCTGAGATGCCAAGCAAAAGCAATCCAGTACGGAAATTTCGTCTTGGACGGTGTCCAAAGTAGGCCATTTGTAAAAAACCAATTGCTGGTCCCATGATGTAAAGTGGCCACAATCTGCCTTGTATGCCCCATGTTGTGAAGTTGCCAAGCAGAAAGAAAAAGCCGTAAGTTAAAAGTGTTGCGCCAGTAAGTAGATTTCGTCCACTAGCGTGTCCTGAAAAATAGTCGCGTTCTGCTTTTGCGCCGATATAGACTAAAATTAGTGGCCAAAAGTCCCAAATGCTAAAGTTGATGATGCGATAATAATCCAAAATTAGAACGCCGCCGACGATGACGAGAAACGTTCCAAGTAGTCTGTTTCTAGACTCTTCCATTTTTAATTCCCCCATTCGAGATCAATTTGATTTATAAAACCGTCATAAATTAAAACTAGTATAACCTTTAAAGGTTAATTTTTCGTTAGAAGAGAATTAGAATGGTTTAAAAGCCTGATGAATTGTTGACTTTTAAGGAGGGATTTATTATAATGAATACAATTATGAAATTGAACATCTGAGAAGATGAAGAGTAGATAAAACCGTTTATTAGAGAGATGGGTTCAAGGCTGAAAAACCCGTTTAAATAGGACTATCGAATGTCGCATCGGAGATGGTATATGAAGAGATTTATATACCCGGTTAACCGCGTTAAAGGTCTTAAGGTGCCATATTGTATTTTGATATGGAATTAGGGTGGTAACGCGATCATTCGTCCCTTTCAGGACGGGTGCTTTTTTATTTTTTGATCATTCTCAGAACAATAATCGGGAGGCATTATGCAAAGTAAGTACAATCCAAAGGACTTTGAAGACAGAATTTATGACAAATGGTTGGAAAAGAAGAGTTTTAGCGCGAACGTCAATCCGGACAAAACGCCATATACCATTGTATTACCACCTCCAAATATTACTGGACAACTTCACATGGGACACGCACTTGATCAAACGTTGCAGGACATACTCATCCGCTGGAAGCGTATGCAAGGCTTCGAGGCACTTTGGTTGCCTGGAACTGACCACGCGAGCATCGCAACAGAAGTCAGAGTACTTAAGACCATAGAAGAAACTGAAGGTCTTACTAAAGAACAACTAGGCCGCGATGAATTTTTAAAGCGCGCATGGGAATGGCGTGATCAGTATGGCAGAATCATCGTAAACCAAATGCAAAAGCTTGGTTCGTCATGTGACTGGGATAAAGAGCGCTTTACTATGGATGAAGGGTGTAACCATGCCGTAACCGAAGTCTTTGTTAGACTTTATGAAAAAGGGTTGATTTATAGAGGCAATCGACTCATCAATTGGTGCCCGGACTGTAAAACGACGTTATCAGATGCTGAGGTAGAACATGAAGAAAAGCCAGGCTCATTCTGGCATGTGAAATACCCTATTGTTGGCACGGATGAATTTTTAGAAATTGCGACGACGCGACCAGAAACTATGGTAGCAGATACTGCAATTGCCGTTAATCCGTCTGATGAACGCTACAAGCATCTAATCGGCAAAAAATGTTTGTTGCCGATTATGAATCGAGAAATACCAATTATTGGCGATGACTACGTTGAAATAGACTTTGGAACAGGTGCACTGAAAGTGACACCAGCGCATGATCCGAATGATTTTGAAATCGGACTACGTCACAACCTCGAGCAGATCAATGGCATGAATATTGATGCGACCATGAATGAAAATGCTGGTAGATATGAAGGCATGGATCGATTCGTTTGTAGAAAAGAAATCGTTAAAGACCTGGAAGCAGGTGGGTATCTCGTTAAAGTTAAAGACAACCCGCATAATATTGGCACGTGTTATAGATGTAGTACGATTGTCGAACCAAGAGTCTCTGACCAGTGGTTTGTTAAAATGGCACCTTTAGCTGGACCAGCTATTGATGTTGTTACAAATGGAGACGTAAAAATCATCCCAGATCGTTTTACGAAAGTTTATATGAATTGGCTCGAAAACATTCGCGACTGGTGTATCTCGAGACAACTTTGGTGGGGACATAGAATCCCTGCATACTATTGTCAATCATGTCCAAAAATTGTCGTGGCTAAAGAAATGCCAGATGTCTGTCCAAGCTGTGGCGGCACGCATTTCAAACAGGATGAAGACGTACTCGATACTTGGTTCAGTTCAGCGCTTTGGCCGTTTTCAACACTCGGATGGCCTGAAAAAACACCAGAACTCGATTATTTCTATCCGACAAATGTGCTGGTCACTGGTTATGACATCATCTTTTTCTGGGTCATTCGCATGGTGTTCTCTGGTCTTGATTCGATGGGTGAAAAACCATTTGATGACGTCTTGATTCACGGTCTTGTAAGAGATGCGAATGGTAAAAAAATGAGTAAATCACTAGGAAATGGTGTTGATCCATTAGATGTCATCGAACAGTTTGGTGCGGATGCACTTAGATTTATGTTAGCGACAGGAAATAGCCCTGGCAATGACCTAAAGTTCCAAATTGAACGCGTTGAATCGTCTAGAAACTTTGCAAATAAACTATGGAATGCATCTCGCTTTGTGATTATGGGCATCGAAGGTGAACTAACTGAGCTCGATGGTACAGAGCCATTGACACTTGCTGACCAATGGATTCTATCAAAGCTTGAAACGATGATGGTCGAAATCACTTCTGCACTTGAAAAATATGAACTTGGCATAGCGGCTACTAAAATTTATGAGTTCACTTGGAATGCTTACTGTGACTGGTATATAGAGCTCGCGAAAAAGCGTTTATATGGCGATGATGCAGTTGCTAAACAAACGGTTCAAAAGGTACTTGTGAAAGTGCTTAAAGATATATTAAGATTACTCCATCCATTTATGCCATTTATCACAGAAGAAATTTGGAGCTTTATGCCGAATGCTGGAACACTCTTAGTCACTGAACATTGGCCAATACCAAATGCATCTTTTGAGAACGAAAAGGCAGAAGCAGATATGACGCTTATCATGGACGCGATCCGTAACCTTAGAAATGTGCGCGCTGAAATGGAAGTTGCACCATCCAGAAAAGCAAAATGTATGATTCTAGCGATAGATCCACAGGTGGGTAAAACGCTTCTCGAACAGGCAGAGTATCTTGTGACATTGGCATCTTGCTCAGAAGTTGTTCTCATAATTGATAAAGCGGATGTTCCTGAAGACGCCGTTTCTGCTGTTATTCATGGCGCAGAGCTCTATTTACCGTTGGATGATCTGATTGATTATGAAAAAGAAATGGATCGTCTACAAAAGGAGAAAGCAAAACTTGAGAAAGAAGTTGAACGCGTTTTAAGTAAATTGAACAATGAAGGTTTCGTTAGCAAAGCACCGGCGAATCTTCTTGAAGAAGAACGCCAGAAAGCGGCAAAATATCACGAGATGCTCACAACTGTCAGTGCGAGGATCCAAGCAATCGCTCTGAAGATTTCGTAAGGTTTGAGGTAAATTATGACGTATGATGAGGCGATCGCCTTTATTCACGGTACTTACAAATTTGGCAGCAAACTTGGTCTTGAGAATATTGAGACCTTGCTTGAACTGCTTGGTTCACCCCATAAATCACTGAAATTCATCCATGTTGCCGGGACAAATGGCAAAGGCTCAACATCAGCTTTTATTCATTCTGTATTGATTGAAGCGGGCTATAAGACCGGCCTTTACACATCGCCTTTTATAGAAACATTCAATGAGAGGATGCGAGTGAACCACAACTTGATCACTTCTGATGAGTTAGCGCGCTTTACAGGTCAAGTTAAGTCTAAAATTGATATCATGATTGAACAAGGTTATAATCACCCAACAGAATTTGAGGTGGTTACAGCGGTTGCGATGCTTTATTACAAGTTTCACGCATGTGATGTCGTCGTACTGGAAGTTGGACTGGGTGGTAGACTCGATGCGACCAATGTCATTGATACACCACTTGTTTCTGTCATTACACCACTGGACTTTGATCACACAGAGTACCTTGGCAATACAATTGAAGCGATTGCTGGAGAAAAAAGTGGTATTATCAAAAAAGATGGCATAACTGTTTCTTGTCCGCAACTTTCAGGTGCTATGGATGTGATTGAAAAGAAGTGTCTAATAATGAACAATTCACTTTATAAAGTGGATTTCGAGACATTGAAAATAACACATCAAGATTTTGGACATCTAACGTTCAATTACCTTGGTGAAACTTATGATATCACTTTATTCGCGAGTTATCAGGCCGAAAATGCAACGTTGGCTATTGAGACGCTCAAAGTCTTGATTAAGCACCATGACTATAAAATAGATATCACCCACATTAAATATGGCCTTAAACGCGCACAATGGATTGGAAGATTAGAGATTGTCTCAAAGGAGCCGTTTATCATCATAGACGGTGCACACAATCTACATGGAATCAAAGGATTGGCAAAAAGTATTGAGGCACTCGGCGGCAAACTTCACATCGTTGGATTGGTCGGCATTTTGAAAGATAAAGACGTCGATGGTATGCTTGAAATCATCATGCCATATCTGGATTCGGTCATCGTAACGAAACCTGATAATCCTCGAGCGATGTCAGCCGAAGAACTGGTCACACATTTTAAAGGCGTTGATGTATTAAACGTAAGTGAATCTATTTCAGAGGCTGTGACAGCACTGTATGCGCATCATTCGAAAAATGTGGCTACAGCTAATCAGACACTCTATCTAGCATTTGGTTCACTATATATGATTGGTGAAGTGCGATCACTTGCTTTGAAATATGGCAATAAGGACCTCACGAAGTAAAAAAAACGGGTAGACGCATGACGCATCTATCCGTTTTCTTTTTAATTATTTATAAGTTGTAGCGCGTATTACAATGCTTGCTTTTTCTCTTATTGCTGTAAGATCTTCAAAGATCGTGCCATTTCCAATATAGCCTTCTCCTGGATTGCCAGAGAGTGGATATGTGATACCAGGATAGGGGGCTTCTATTGGTACGACAAAAGGCGAGTTAGCAGTAAATCTTGCCCCTATCCAAAAACTGTTTTTCGTTTTGAGCGAAAGCGATTCTGGTAGATCGATTGTGTGATAGCCTTTGTCAGTCAGCCGAATTGAATACTTCGGCACACTAAAGCCGATGCCTTTGCCAATTGCAAATGAACCTATGCCGTAGTACAGATCAACGCGTTCATTTTTTTTCCGATGTGTAAATGGCTACGCGTTTTAGTTGCTCATCGCTCTTACTCACAAAATTGTTTAAACCAATAGCTGAGTTGCTGGAATCGAAGCTTTCAAAATGTGTCATACCGGTTTTGTCATAATAATACTGTGTTGAATTTTGACTCCTTGCTTCAAAATCCCTAATGGCATAGACTTGTTCTAAAATGTGAACGTCTTCATACGAGACATAAAAGAATCCGTCTTTCCCCCAGCTGTTTCCGAAACTATTTTGTGCAATAAATGCGCCGTTAGATTTTGGTGGCACGATGAAGTTGTCCTTGCTATAAGCATCGTCCCAACCGACAAGAACGAGTTCGTGAGTCCGTGGATTGGTTTCTTTTGAATTGAAGTAGCTAGCTGTCTTACTATTGTAGACATTCTTATCTGTTTCATTTAAGTAAATTGATGTCAAAGCGGCACCATGGTCAAAGATTGCTCTCTTTGTAGCGACAAGATTGTTGTTGATTTCACTATAACCCAACAAACTATATGCCACTTTGAAACTCTTTCCTTTGGACTGACTATTTATTGGCGCGAGTGCTTCATCTACTGGTCCCAAACCATTTTGATAGTAAATGGAAGAGATTAAAAAGTGACCGCCACTTTCATAGGTGGAAGGAATCGGTGTGTTGAATATGAGATGATCTTCTGAAAAATCATTGATGGCACCTGTCGTTTTGGCTATTTTGATTTCAAAAAGAGTGTTGGCGGCAAACGCCCAACAGGTATCTGCACTTCCTTGATTGCGCATGAAGTTTTTGGCGTCTAATATAGAATACGTATCAAAGGCCTTAGGGAGTGCTGAGAGCACCTTAGTTGCAGTTATCGTCAATCCTCTAGCATGTGAGTATTGGGCTGTAGCACGTAATGCAGGCGTCTCGTTAAGCGCAATATAGGTTACACCGGAAATATTATAAATGGGTCTATTGGAAGTGACTGCTTTACCATTAATATTAAGGGGATATTTAACAGCTTGTACGGTATCTCCAACTACTTTTTGTCCGTAACTCCTAGAAGTCAGTGTTACATTTATGGTCTCATTTTGAGTTAGAGAAAGACCCGATGAAGATGCATAACTAGAATTGTATCCCAAAGCCCTTGTAAGTTCCCAAGTTAAAGGGTAATAAACGTCACCGTCAATCAAGATAATGGGAAACTTAAGCAACTTATTATCAACTGTCGTTTCGAGAACCTGTGCCTGTGTCGGAATTGTATAAATAGTCTTAGCTTGTGCGTAACTCCCGGTAGAAATCAGGGTTAGTGCGGTTACGAGTATTGATAGTCCCAAAACTTTGCTTTTTTGTTTGAATGTCATAATTGCCCTCCAATAAAAAAATGATACAGGTTATAGCTCCGTATCATCAACAAGTTTATTTAAAATATCGCCATATAGGTGTTGTGCTTTTTTTTCCCAGTTTTCGCAAATGAGCTTTGCGTCCTTGTTTGATACGACATTGACTTTGATGTCCATCAAAGTATATATACCCTCTTTTACGGAAAGATGTACAATATAATCATTGTCATCTTCCTTATAGTAATCTGCCGTTATATTTGTTTTT
>CAYLNI010000022.1:5366-19348 GCA_964384705.1 uncultured Fusibacter sp. | reverse complement strand
ATTTTTACCGCTTTCAGTGATAATATAGTATTTTTCTCCTTCACTCATGCTGTATTCCAGCATGGATGTGTCGACGAGATCCGTTAAAAATTGCTGAAGATCAAAATAATTCATGATGTCGTGTTCAAGCACAAAATCCGTTAACTGTTGATTGGTGAGTGGCACAGAGAAGTGATTGATAATATATAAAATGATGATCTTGAATTTAAGCTGCTGATCGGAACTTGTCTTCAACAAAGATGCCTCCCACGTGAATTTCTCTCATTATGTTTTATAGCATATAATATAATATCAAAAAAACGTTGCCAAATCAACCTTTATCAATTTGGATTGGAAATGACGCGATAGGTTCTATATGTAATTTCCTTGGTAAATCCGCTTATTGCGATTATAATTGAGTTATAATCAAATGATATCAAACGAAAGCAAACAAGGAGGTAAGATGGACTTTATAAAATTTGAATGGATTGGGATCTTCTTTTTCTTTTTAATACTAGTGACGATACAATTTACCCTAAATAAAATCGTCATTTTGCTTCATGAAGTGATCAAACTACTTAAAATAAGGAAAAGCTAAAAAAAAAGCGGCTTCAAAGAGAGTAAGTTCTCTTTGAGCCGCTTTTGTGATTTAGAGTGCAGAAAAAATAACGTATAAATAGTGTGCGACAATACCTGCGACTAAACCGCCAAAAGTATGGGAGATTATTGCTTTAGAAGCTAACTTACGAACATTGAGGGCATCCATCATGCCAACATGAGTGCTCAAATACCACTCCAACACATGCCCATTGCAGTGAATACGGCAATGTCATTCGGACCGATTAAACCTTTTGCCAAGAAATCTTTGACGAGACCCATTGCAGCGCCTACAGAACCAAGTGATGTGATTGGAAAGGCTATAGCCTCAGTACTAGTGAATCCAAATAGAGGTGTGAGTATCGGGCTTAATAGTTCCCCAATTTTTGGAAGTAATGCAACCCCTTCTTTTTTTGCACCTGTAAAAACAGCGACACCGTTGATTGTTTCAGAAGGACCAAATGTGAAAATCATAACCATGGTGCATATTATGACAACACCAGGAATGATTGACAGACCTAGCTCAACACCTGCTTTACCACCTTCGAGTGTTGCATCTAAAAGGCGTTCAAATAAGTTGCCATCACGTACTTCTCTCGTTTTGTTGAAATCGTCGAGTTTTATTTTTTCTTTCTTTTGTCCTTTTGGAACATCATAATATTTCTTAGTAAAGATCATCATAATTCTTACGCTTACAACACTACCTGCGACGGCGCCTAGATTGCCGAAAACAACTGGTAGAATGAATTCAGTACCGGTACCAAGGCCAATCATAAAAGTGCTGACGATTAGGCCCATTCCAAATGCGGTTCCCAAGTTGCAAAGTGTTGGAATTTCATAATCTTTGAAGTATTTCTTGAAACCTTTATCATGTGCGAGTGAAATAATGGCAGGATTATCAGATAAGTATGTGGTAATCATACCAATCGACGCTGCACCAGGTAGACCATAAATAGGGCGAATAATTGGTGAAATAATTTTGTTAATGAGTGCTACGACGCCAAATTCTGACAACAGTGCTGCAAATGCCCCCGCAAGTACTGCTATTGCCATAATAAAAAATACGACATCGATTAAGAGATAATGTGCTGTGTTCATGATTGTGTTGAACATCTTGTCAACACCCATAACGGTGCCAAGATATCCGAAAATAACACCTGCAATGATTATGAAGACAAATGTTTCGAGTGATATTGCCTTTTTCATTTTTTTGCCGTGCTCCATGTGTAACCCCCCATTAATTCGTTATTCTCATTGTACTATCTTGTAGGGAAGTTATACAATATAATCTAAATGGCTATTCGTTAAGTTATTGTAATAAACAAGCCGCGTTCATGAGAGAATTACAAATTAATTGGAATAATATAATATCCTCACTTGAAAAAGGGCGGTCAGTACTATAGAATATTGATAATTACTAATGAAGAGATTATTGGAGGTAAAAATGAGCGTTGAGAATAAGAGACGAGAAATCTTATTATCAAAAAGCACGATTGATGAGAGAATCGCAGGTTTAGGACAAACATTGACAGAAGCTTATAAGGATAAGAACCTTTTAGTCATATCGCTTTTAAAAGGAAGTTTTATATTCACAGCAGATCTTGTGAGAAAAATTGATTTACCTGTACGGATTGAATTTATGACCACTTCAAGTTATGGTCATGATGAAGAGAGCTCGGGACACGTAAAAGTGATCCATGATATCAATGTTGATCTCACCAATTTCGATGTACTAATTGTCGATGACATCACAGATTCAGCGCTTACAATGACAGGTGTTATTGAGATCCTTTCTAAACGCAATCCAAAGAGTATTAAATCATGTGTGCTTTTAGACAAACCTTCAAGAAGAAAAGTTGAATACGTACCTGATTATGTCGGATTTGAAATTCCAGACATGTTTATAGTAGGTTATGGACTAAACTACGGCGATTACTTTAGAAACATAGACCATGTCTTTGCATTTGTCGACTAAGGAAATTAAGCATAAATGAACGGTAAAAATTAAGGGGTTATAATCATGGTATACACCATTTTTATAACCCCTTTGTATATTGATATTTTCTGTAAAGTTACACGAGATTCATTGAAATAAGCGTTTCCGCAATTTGAATCGTATTTGTTGCGGCGCCTTTTCTGATGTTGTCAGCGACAATCCAAAGGTTGATGCCGTTGTCTAAACTCTCATCTCTCCTGATTCTACCAACATACACTGGATCTGTGCCGGTTGCTTCAGCGGCAAGAGGGTAGACGCTATTTGCAGGATCATCTTGCAAAACGACCCCTGGTGATGCTTTGAGTAGGGCTTTTACCGCTTCAATCTCAAATGGTTTAAGGAGTTCCACATTCACAGATTCGCTATGACTGTTGAATATTGGTACGCGAACGGCAGTAGCGGTAACTTTCAACGTTGTGTCTTCAAGAATTTTCTTTGTTTCATCGATCATTTTCATTTCTTCTTTTGTGTAGCCATTTTCTAGGAACACGTCAATTTGTGGCAAACAATTGCCAGCGATTGCATGTGGGTAACACGTTTTTGGATGATTGCCCTTTAAGCCTTCTTCAAGGTCATAAACGCCTTTTACACCTGAACCGGAAACTGCTTGGTACGTTGAGTAGACGATGCGTTTGATGCCAAAAGCGTCATACAGCGGTTTTAAGATAACCATTGCTTGTATTGTTGAGCAATTGGGATTTGCGATGATGTTTTTATGTGATCTAAGTGCTTCGGGATTCACTTCAGGTACAACTAGAGGTACGTTTGGATCCATACGCCAAGCGCTTGAATTATCGATGACAATCACACCTTTTGAGGCGGCTATCGGCGCGAAATGTGTGCTGATATCGCCGCCAGCTGAAAATAGTGCGATATCAATCTCGCGATCAAAGCTTGCTTCAGTCAGTTCTTCTACAATATACTCTTTTCCTTTACAAGTTACAGTGTCACCTGCTGACTTCTTCGACGCAAAACAATATAGGTTATCAAATGGGAAATCACGATCTTCTAAAACCTTAAGAAAGGTTCTTCCCACCATTCCAGTTGCGCCGACAAGTGCCAAATTGATTTTCTTCATTAGAACCTCCTTAAAATCATGTTAATGTTTTTTTAAGTTAATAGAGCCAATCTTGAATAGTTAAACCATATCATATAGAATATAATAATGGCAGTGTCTTATGTCGGGCTTTAATACATCGTTAACAAGAGAAACTTAAAGTGTAAATATACAAGTTTCTGGATAATTAGATATATACTATCACTATGAAATAAAGGCGTCAACAATAAAAAAAAATGTTTATGGAGTGTAATCATGTCGATCATAGAATCAATTAAAATGGATGTGTTTCAAGATAGAAAAGCGCTTCACCTCATCCCAGAACCGGGATTTAAAGAAGTTAAGACATCGAGTTATATCAAGTCTGTGTTAGACGCACTAGGCATTGTTCATGAAAGCATTGGAGGAACGGGTATTGTTGCATACATACAAGGAACGTCGCCTACAAAAACCATCGCCTTCAGAACGGATATGGATGGCCTATCTGTCACAGAAGAAAGCAGTTATAAATACCATTCTCAACATGAAAATTTTATGCATGCATGTGGACATGATGGTCATATGGCAATGATGCTTGGATTGGCGAGACTATTAAAGCAACCAAATGTAACGTTGATTGATAATGTCGTTTTGATTTTTCAACCAGCAGAGGAGGGTCCAGGTGGTGCAGAAGTCATTGTGAAAGCGGGTATCCTCAAAAAATACAGCGTTGATGAAATTTACGGCATTCATGTTTTCCCTGAAATTTCTCAAGGAAGAATTGGATTGAAAGCCGGACCGATGATGGCCATGACAGGCGAATTTGATATCGAAATCATCGCAAAGAGCGCGCATGGCGCTATGCCACATATTGGAACAGACGGCATCGTAATTGCAAGTGAAATCGTATTAGGTCTTCAGACGATCGTATCGAGAAATATTAGCCCTATAAATCCAGCCGTTATGACCATTGGTCGTATGGAAAGTGGAGAGAGACGAAATATCATTGCTGGTAGAGCAAAACTTGAAGGGACAATACGCGCTTTTGATAAGGCCGTTTATAATCGCGTTAAAGATAGAATGAAGCAATATGTAGAAGGCATTGCGCAAGCATATGATGTGACGATCAATGTGAGCTTTGTTGATATGTATCCACCGGTTATTAACGATGAAAAACTCTTTAATGCGTTTATATCGCATCATGAAGGTTTATGTGATATTATTGAACCTCAGATGATCAGTGAGGATTTTTCCTATTATCAAGAAAAGGTTCCAGGTCTATTTTATTTTATAGGCACATACAATGAAGAAAAATCTTTCATCTACCCTTTACACAATTCAAAATTTAATTTCGACGACCAAATCTTGTTGAACGGCATGGAAACATATAAAAACATATTAGTCTATAGAGGTAGTATAACGTTGTAGAAGGGAGCTAACATGTTGGAACCTAAGCAAAAGAGTCGTGTTTTTTCCATAAAAGAAGCAAATGGTTTTTTTATACTCTTAGCATTTTTGTTTTTGACGATTGGCTCATACGTACAAAGTAGAGAGCTTATATCGGGTTTGTTAATTACTGAATTTGGTCTTTTGGCACTGCCTGTAATTCTGTATGCAGTTATTACTAAAAAAGATCTTAAAAAAGTTTTTCGATTAAAAGGACTTCCTTTTGAAGCGATTCTTAAAATCGTTGTTCTAGCGGCACTTTTAATACCAATGATTGCCGTTGCAAATCTCGTATCGATATTTTTTATAGAACTCTTTGGCAAACCGATTGTTTCTATGATTCCAACTGCGACAAACACTGCCGAGTATCTTTTGCTTTTCGCAGTTATCGCTGGCTCAGCTGGTATTTGTGAGGAAATTTTTTTTAGAGGTGTCATTTTGAACGGTTACGAATCGGAAGTGGGACTCAAGTGGGGTGCAATCTTTAGCGGTTTGTTATTTGGTATTTTTCACTTTAACCCTCAAAACTTTTTCGGACCAATCATATTAGGCATTGTTTTTTCATATCTCGTTCAGTTAACGGGTTCTATTGTAGCGGGGATTGTCGCACATATGGCCAACAATGGCATTGCTGTAACTATGGGTTATTTACTCAATGTCTTTGATGGTGGAACAAGCAATGTCGCTGCTGGAGAAGTTGCATTCGAATCGATTGGCGTCTTGTTAGGTGTAATGGCGTTTTATTGTATCGTGGCAGTTATATTTTTTATTGGTATCAAATCAATTTTCAAGAGTTTGAATGCAATGTTTCCGAGGACAATGGTCGTTTCGACATATGACTCAGAACGCGATGAATCCATAAATGTAACGGTACCAGATGATGGTCCGCTATGGAAACCTGATAGACTCAATATGTCCATTGGACATTATTTCCCAATTGGATTGTCAGTGGCCTTATATGGCTTGATCATCTATTTAGCGTATTTTTAGAGGTTTAAACAAAGTTAAAATTAATGTTGATGTTAAAGTTAAAAGAATAGATTAGAGGTATTTGATGATATATGGAGAATTTGCGTCTGTTTATGACATTATGCAGTACGATGTAGACTATGAGAATTGGATTGAGCAGATCAAAGCAATTTCAGGCAAGTATTTTACAGGTTCACGTAGTATGTTGGAATTGGCGTGTGGCACGGGAACTATTGGAATTGGACTTTCAAAGAAGGGCTTTATAGTTGAAGCGCTTGACATTTCAGAGGACATGTTGACTGTTGCGCAGTCAAAGGCATTTGATGCGGGTATCAAAATGCGATTCTACCACCAGGATATGGTTTCATTTAATACGAAAAAAAAGTATGATGTCGTGTTTTGTATGTGCGACGGTCTGAATTATATACTAGATGAATCCTCAGTTGAATCTGTTTTCAAAAATGTAGAGAAGCACTTAAATCCAGGCGGGCTGTTTATTTGCGATTTGAGTTCAAAATTCAAGCTAAAAGAAGTCATCGGAAATCGCACATTTGCAGAAACCTTTGATCAAGCAGCTTATATCTGGGAAAATGAATATGATGACTTGACGAACCAACTGGCTTTCACTTTGACTTTATTCAAAGAAGATGACGGTTATCAAAGATTTGAGGAGTTTCACACTCAGAAAGCCTATGAGAAGGAAGCAATCTTAGATATTGCAAAGCCATATTTTACAATACTTGAGACTTTGGATGGCGATACATTTGAAGCGTTAGAGGCTACCTCGCAGCGCATTTGTTTTATCATGAAAAGAAAGATTTAGGAGGCAAAATGAAAGGTAAATTAGTGACAGCAATGTCAAAAAATAGAGAAGTAAGAATATATGTGGCACAGACGACAGATATGGTTGAAGCTGCAAGAGTGACACATGATTTATCCCCGATATCAACATCGGCACTCGGCAGAGTCATAACGGCTGCTGCGATGATGGGTATGATGAGTAAAATCGATAAAGAGAAAATGACCCTTCAAATTAAGGGATCCAATGCCATCAAGCTCATGGTAGCTATCGCAGATACACATGGTAACGTTAAAGCTTATACGACGAATCCGCATGCTGAGAACTTTTATAATGAAGCAGGAAAGTTGGATGTTGGGACGGCTATAGGGAAAGATGGTCAGATCATCGTCATCAAAGATTTTGGTATGAAAGAGCCATTTATTGGACAATGTAGCCTTGTATCCGGTGAAATAGCGGAAGACGTAGCGCAATACTTTGTTCAGTCTGAACAACAACCAACAGCTGTTTCTATTGGCGTCAGTTTGTCAAAAGAGGCACAAGTCAAGTATGCGGGTGGTTTTATTGTTCAAATATTACCTGAGACTTCTGAAGAAACAATCGGTCAACTCGAATCAAATTTGACAGCATTGCCACCTTTGACCCATTTTTTTGAAGAAGGGCTAGATATTATGCAAATAGCCAATCAAGTTTTTGCTGGCCTTGGTCTTGATGAACTTGAAACGTATGATCTCAATTACCAGTGTGATTGCAGCCGAGAAAAAATGGAAAATGCTTTGATCAGCTTGGGCAGAAAAGAAATCGAAGAAATGATTGAAGAAGATGGTCAAGCAGACTTAGTTTGCCATTTCTGTAATAAGAGTTATCACTTTTCAGAACTTGAACTATCACTTCTGATTGAACAAAAAAGTCCAATACTTTCGTAGAAAGCGTGTGACATGGGGATTATTTTTGCAAATGAAAAGACGATTGATAGGATGCGATCTTTAGAGGCTTTTGAGAGACACATATTATTTCAAATGCCTATAAATACTGCTGTAGATGAAAGGGTAGCTGACCATACTGATTTGTCACTATTTGTATCGGAATCTGTCTTTGTCGCACCAAATATTTATGGGTCATTTGTTGAGCGATTGGATCATGAAGTCAAGATCATATGTGGTACGAAAGCTTTAAACAGAGAATATCCTCATAACATTGCCTATAATGCGGTAAAACTGAAAAATCATTTTTTTCATAAGTTGGAATATACTGAAAGTAAAATATTGGAAAGTATAATTTGTGATAGAATAGAAGTCAATCAGGGTTACACGCGTTGCTCGACGATGGTGCTTACAGAAAGTGCCGTCATCACAGAGGATGCTGGACTTGCACAAACCTATCGAAATTATGGTTACGATGTCTTGGTTATAGAAAAAGGGCACGTGGTTCTACCGGGATTTAATTATGGTTTCTTTGGTGGCACTGGAGGCGTGATTGAAGATGTGCTCGTTTTAAATGGCGCTCTCGAGTACCATCCAGACGAAGTCGCAATAAGGGACTTTGTTCATGGACTTGGACTGCGAATCATAGAATTACACGACGGTCCATTAATAGATTGTGGATCGATCCTATATTTAAGCACAAAATAGAGGTGGCTAATCAAATGGGTAAATTATTATTTTTGGCACTTGTTGGCGCACTTATCGGATGGTTGACCAATGTCATAGCGATCAAATTGCTGTTTAGACCAATCAATCCAATTGGCATTAAGGGCACACCATTTACGATTCAAGGACTGATTCCTAAGCGTAAAGGTGAAATTGCAAAATCCATAGGCGATGTCATAAGTGAAGAACTGGTATCAATGGAAGTTATCGTCGATCAAATTATCGAAGATATGGATAAAAAACAAATTGTTGAAATCATTAAGGAGAAAATCATCATTGTGGCAAATGAAAAGATGCCATCGCTGATTCCTTCTATGTTCAAAGGCATGATCATACAAAATATTGAGAGCATGATTGATGAAAATGGCGAACAGATTGTCACAGAACTAGGTGAGAAGTTGAGCCACAAAGCAATAGAGGCTATCGACATCAGCAAAATGGTTGAAGATCAGATCAACGCATTTGACTTTGTGAAAATCGAACAGATGACACTCAAAATTGCGAGTACCGAACTTAAGCACATTGAAGTCTTAGGTGGAGTTCTTGGTTTTATCATCGGTTTATTGCAAGGTGTACTCGTCCTGTACGTTTTCTAATAGATTGTTTACAATAAATCAATGTTGACAAATTATGGGCTTTGAGCTATCATTATTTTAAATATATTGAAATTGCATAATAAGATTTGCAGTGATAAAGAAGAGTAGCTGTATCGATCATCTAGAGAGCGAACCACTTGGCTGAAATGGTTTGTATGTCAGATACTGTGAAGACTAGCTTTTAGCACAAACGGATTAGAGATTATCTCGAAAGGTTTGCGTGATGCCGCGTTAAGGCAATTTGAGTGGTTTGCTGAAAAGTAGACTATTAGGGTGGAACCGCGATTTACCTCGTCCCTAGCATACGCTAGTGATGAGGTTTTTTTATTTTTAAAATCGATAAACGGTGAACAAAATCAGGTCGAAAGTCGATCAAACGAAGAGAAGGAGGTATATTTATGGTAAAGATTACATTAAAAGACGGTTCAGTTAAAGAGGTTCCTAGAGGCACAACAGTCTATGACGTCGCAGCTGCGATTTCAGGAAGATTGGCTAAAGAAGCAGTCGTTGGTACGGTCAATGGCAAAACCGTCGATTTATCATACAAAATTGAATCAGATTGTGAACTTAGCATTTTGAAATTCGAAGACTCAGAAGGCGCACACGCATTTAGACATACGAGCTCTCATATCATGGCGCAAGCAGTCAAAAGGTTGTTCCCTGACACACAACTCGCAATAGGTCCTGCGATCGATAATGGCTTTTACTACGACTTTGATACAGAACATAAATTCGTGCCAGAAGATCTTGAGCGTATAGAAGCTGAAATGAACAAAATCATTAAAGAAGATTTGAAACTCGAACGTTTTGAAATGCCGAGAGAAGAAGCGATCGAATTCATGGCGCAGCTCGGTGAAAATTATAAAGTCGAACTCATCAACGATCTACCTGAAGATGCGATTATTTCATTCTATAAACAAGGTGATTTTGTTGACCTTTGTGCAGGATGCCACGTTTCATCCACAAAAGAAGTGAAGAGCATCAAGCTTCTTTCACTTGCAGGCGCATATTGGAGAGGCGATGAAAAGAAAAAAATGCTTCAAAGAATCTATGGCACATCTTTTCCTAAGCTATCCATGTTAGAAGAACATCTCAATATGCTTGAAGAAGCAAAAAAGAGAGATCATAGAAAACTTGGTAAAGAACTCGGCTTGTTTGCATTGATGGAAGAAGGCCCTGGTTTCCCTTTCATGTTGCCTAAAGGTATGGTCGTTAAAAACAATTTGTTAAAGTACTGGCGTGAAGTTCACGATCGTGCGGACTATGTTGAAATTGAAACGCCGATTATGCTCAATAGACATTTATGGGAGACATCAGGCCACTGGTTCCACTATAAGGAAAACATGTATTCATTGGAAGTTGATGGTGAAGATTTTGCCGTTAAACCGATGAACTGTCCTGGCGGTATGCTCGTCTATAAAACTGAATTGAGATCATATAAAGACTTCCCAATGCGTGTCGGTGAAATCGGCCGAGTGCACAGACATGAACTTTCAGGCGCACTTCATGGCTTGATGCGCGTTAGAGCATTTACACAAGATGACGCGCACATATTCATGTTGCCTGAACAGATTAAAGATGAAATAATCAATGTCGTCAATTTAATTGATGAAGTCTATAAGACATTTGGTTTCAGTTATCATGTTGAACTTTCTACAAGACCTGAGAAATCAATGGGTTCTTTAGAAGATTGGCAACATGCTGAAGATTCGTTACAAGGCGCACTTGAAGAACTCGGTATTGATTACAAATTAAATCCGGGAGATGGTGCGTTCTATGGTCCTAAAATCGATTTCCACTTGAGAGACAGCATCGGTAGAACTTGGCAATGTGGTACAATTCAACTTGATATGCAGTTGCCACAACGCTTTGAACTTACTTACATTGGCAAAGATGGCGAAAAACATCAGCCAATTGTCATTCATCGTGTTGCATTTGGAAGCATCGAGAGATTCATGGGCATCTTGATTGAAGAGTTTGCTGGTAAGTTCCCAGCGTGGCTTGCACCGGTTCAGGTTAAATTGCTTACTATCGCCGATCGTCATATTCCGTATGCTTTAGAAGTATCTAAGAAACTCAGAGCACGCGGCATCCGTGTCGAAATGGACGATCGTGCTGAAAAAATTGGATTTAAAATCCGCGAAGCACAACTTGAAAAAGGTCCTTACATGCTGATTATCGGCGATAAGGAATCCGAACTCGGCCAAGTATCTGTTCGTTCAAGAGATATTGGAGAGCTTGGTAGTATTGAGCTTGATGCTTTTGCAGAGACATTACTCGCAGAAATTAACGAACGTGCGCTCAGCTCAAAATTTGAGAAAAAAGAAGATTAGTTTAACAATAGCAGTTGACATCATAATTTGAACATGTTATAGTTATTGAGGTTAACAAGTAGAAGTCCGCTTCTCACCATATAACTTCGTGTTCTTATGGTTCATAGTATTAGACAGTTTTTAAATTGTTGAATTACTGACGGCGGATATTCTTATCTGCCGTCTTTTTATTTTTATAGAACCTAGGGGGTGTATCTTATTAAAATAGCTGAAATCAATGAAGAAATCCGCGACCCAGAAGTGAGACTAATTGGTGCTGAGAATGAGCAATTAGGCGTTATGTCTGGAAAAGAAGCACTTGCATTAGCGCAAGAGCAAAAACTTGACTTAGTGAAAATTGCACCAGGTGCAAAACCACCAGTTTGCAAAATTATGGACTTTGGTAAATTCAGATATGAACAACAGAAAAAAGATAAGGAAGCGAAAAAGAAACAAAAAAGCGCTACCCTTAAAGAAATTCGTTTGGGTCTGAACATCGAGAAGAACGATCTCGAAACAAAGTCGAAAAATGCGATCAAATTCTTGGAAAGTGGCGACAAAGTAAAGGTTTCTTTAAGATTTAAAGGCCGTGAAATGGGTTACACGCAACAAGGGTTTGAAGTAATCAAGAAATTTACCGCAGAAATTGAGGGCGCTGGAACGATAGAAACACCAGCAAAACTTGAAGGAAGAAGCTTAGTTGCAATCTATGCACCTAATAAATAAAGCGAACAATCTGGAAGGAGGAAATCAACTATGCCAAAAATGAAAACACATAGTGGTGCTGCTAAAAGAGTTAAAAAAACTGGTGGCGGAAAACTTAAAAGAAGCAAGGCATTTACAAGCCATATCTTAACCAAAAAATCTTCTAAGAGAAAAAGAGGCTTAAGACAATCGACTGTTGTAAGTGAGTCGGATATGAAACGTGTAAGAACAATGTTGCCTTATTTATAAGAATAGTCAAATAGAAGGAGGTTTTGAATCATGGCAAGAATTAAAGGCGCTGTAAACGCAAAGAAAAAACACAAAAAAATTCTAAAATTAGCTAAAGGCTTCTACGGCCAAAAAAGCTTAGTATTTAAAGCTGCGAACCCTGCAGTAATGAGATCTTTAAGATCATCATACGTTGGTAGAAAACTCAGAAAAAGAGATTTCAGAAAATTATGGATCGCGCGTATCAACGCAGGTGCAAGAATCAACGGTTTAAGCTATTCTAAATTCATGAATGGTCTTAAAAAAGCAAACATCGACATCAACAGAAAAGTACTTTCTGAAATGGCGATTAACCACCCAGAAGATTTCGCAAAATTAGTGACTCTTGCAAAAGGTCAATTATAGTATTTTCTATTAAATAGTAAACCAATCATTTTCAGAAATTTATTTCTGATAGGGATTGGTTTTTATTTATGCTTTTTCCTAGGTGATTGTATCTTGTATACAAGCGACAATTAGCATATAATGAACGTGTAAATAATTCATTTAAGGAGTGTATGTTATGGCATTTTTAGACAAAGTAATTGAGATCGCTCGAAAAGACGTCCAAACAATCGTTTTACCTGAAGCGTTTGATCCAAGAACAATCGAAGCGACACATAAAATTTTAGAGATGGGTATCGCAAAGGTTATTCTGGTGGGTGACAGAAATGAAATTTTGGCGACAGCAGGTGAATGGAAAATTGATGAAGCTATCTTCATTGATCCAAAGAACTTTGATCAGATGGATGCTTTTGCAACGGAACTCGCAACTATAAGAAAAAGTAAAGGCATGACAGTTGAAGAAGCTAAAGCGACATTGATTGAAAGCGAACTATTTTTTGGCGTTATGCTCGTAAAAATGGGCTTCGCAGGTGGTATGGTCGCAGGTGCTGCGAATTCAACTGCCAATGTACTTAGACCAGCACTTCAAATATTGAAAACTGCCCCAGGTACGAAACTCGTGTCTGCTGTATTCTTGATGGAAGTGCCAAACTGTGAATTTGGCGAAAATGGTCTCTTCATCTTTGGCGACTGTGCACTTAACCCAAACCCAACAGCGGAAGAGCTCGCGCATATCGCAATCAGCTCAGCGAAGACTTTTGAATCAATTGTTCACGCTGAACCTAAAGTGGCAATGTTGTCGTTCTCATCAATGGGTTCTGCATCGCATCCTGATGTAGACAAAGTGGTCGAAGCAACGAGAATTGCTAAAGAACTTGCACCGACACTTGCGCTTGATGGCGAGCTTCAGTTCGATGCTGCTATAGTTGCTTCTATCGGCAAGAAAAAAGCACCAGAGTCAACAGTTGCTGGTGAAGCGAATGTCATCATATTCCCAGACTTAGATGCTGGCAATATTGGCTACAAACTCGTACAAAGATTGGCGAATGCAAATGCTTATGGTCCAATTTGCCAAGGTCTTGCAATGCCAGTCAATGACCTATCGAGAGGCTGTTATGCAGATGACATCGTCGGCACAGTGGCATTAACTGCACTTCAAGCTCAAATGCAAAGTAAATAATTGTATTATGAATCGGTATGGCATGCAAGGCGCCATACCGATTCATTTTGCTTTTTTCATATGAGTTTGGTATAATGAAGGTTGTGATTTATGAGCATCTACATGT
>CAYLNI010000022.1:0-5274 GCA_964384705.1 uncultured Fusibacter sp. | reverse complement strand
CAAGTTATGGTTATAAGTTTTGCGGGCGTCATATTAATAGGTGCACTGATATTGATGTTGCCTATCAGCTCTCAAGCGAGAGTGGTTACGCCATTCATCAATACGATTTTTACAGCTACATCCGCAGTATGTGTAACAGGACTTGTCGTTGTAGATACGGGTACTTATTGGTCAGTCTTTGGTAAAACGGTCATTTTGATTCTCATTCAAATTGGCGGGTTAGGATTTATGACGATGACGACGACCATAGCAATATTATTAGGCAAGAAAATTGGTTTGAAAAATAGATTGGTCATGCAAGAAGCTTTAGGACAGTTCTCAATAGCTGGTGTCATTCGGCTGACCAAGTATGTGTTCATTGCGACGGTTAGTATAGAATTAATTGGTGCACTTTTATTATCAACACGGTTTATTCCATTGTTTGGATGGAAAAACGGCATCTATTTTTCGATATTTCATGCCGTTTCAGCTTTCTGTAATGCAGGATTTGACCTGATGGGAAGCTATCAAGGGCTTGTACCTTTTGCAAGGGATCCTATTGTAAACATAACCATCATGATCTTAATTGTAATGGGTGGTTTAGGTTTTATCGTTCTTGCAGAATTATCAACTTTTAAATCGTACCAAAAATTATCTCTTCACACAAAAATTGTACTTCTTATGACAGGGTCGTTAATTTTAGGCGGTTTTGTTTTCATCATGTTATTAGAATTCAACAATCCCAATACGATTGGTAGTTTCACACTAGGTGAAAAAGTTGTGGCATCATTGTTTCATTCAATAACGCCAAGAACAGCAGGTTTTAATACCCTTGATCTAAATGCGTTAGCGATGCCAACGCGTTTTATTACGATGATTTTGATGTTTATCGGTGGATCGCCAGGATCAACTGCCGGTGGTCTTAAGACTACGACGTTTGCTATCATGTTGCTTTCGATTATTGCCCTGTTCAAGGGGTCTGATGAAATCAATTTTGCCCATAGACGCATTTCTAAAGAAGCTGTTACACGCTCATTGGGTATTGTATTTATTTCAACCATTTGGATTGTTACAATGAGTCTGTTATTGACGGTTTTTGAACCGACAAGAAGTTTGGAAGCAATCGTTTTTGAATCATTAAGTGCATTTGGTACGGTTGGTTTGTCTCTGGGCATAACGCCGTCACTAAGTATGATGGGTAAGGTTATCATTGCTATCATGATGTTTTTTGGTAGAATTGGGCCGCTGACGATTGTATTTGCTCTAAGCAATAGAGCGATTAATTCTGGTCGTGATCTATTGCGCTATCCAGAAGGTAAAATAATGGTCTAATTTTCCTTAAATAACTATTAAATTGTGAGCAACAGCTCGGAGGTAAATAATGGTAAAGCAATTTGTTGTCATCGGATGTGGTAGATTTGGTCAGAGCGTTGCGATTAAGCTCGCTGAACTTGGATGCGATGTTATGGTCGTAGACGAGAATGAAGAAATCATACAAAGTTTAGCCGATAAAGTAACTTACGCAGTTCAAGCGGATGCCACTGATGAAAATACAATCAAGGCTCTAGGCATTAGAAATTTTGATGTTGCTATTGTCACGATTGGTTCAGACATACAAGCATCAATATTGGTAACACTTTTAGTCAAAGAACTAGGTGTCAAGCATATCGTAGCCAAAGCTCAAAACCCAGCTCATGCGAAAGTACTCTATAAAATTGGTGCAAACAGAGTTGTATTTCCAGAAAAAGAAATGGGTGTAAAAGTTGCTAAAAGTCTTGTTTCAAGCAATGTTCTTGACTTGATCGATTTAGCGCCGGAATATAGTATCCTTGAAATTAAAACCATCGATGAATGGATTGGGAAAAGTCTTGTAGATATCAATATGAGAAGAACCCATCAGATCTCTGTTATTGCAATAAGGCATGACGATGAGGTGGACATAAACGTCGAGCCAGACAGACTGCTTTTAAGTGACGATATTTTAATTGTTATTGGCAATAATAAAGACTTGAAAAAGTTTCAAAAGTAACCTATATGCTGGAGGCTAAATGAGTGAGACTATTCTAGAAATCGCTTCATCGCAAAATAAAACCTTTAAGAAGTTCAAGTCATTGACGTTGAAAAAGTATCGTGAAAGAGAAGCACTTTTTTTGATGGAAGGTCAAAGGTACATTGATACTGCTATAAAAAACGATATTGCCTTTGAAGCCATTATATTTGATGAGCAAACATGGCATCACGCAATTGATGACGTGTCGAAACAGGAATATATGCATTCAGCACAAGTCTATATTTTAGTGGAATCTCTTTTTCAGGAGTTAAGTCAAACAGAACAATCCCAAGGAATTATTGGCGTATTGCATATGCCGGCAAATCGGTCCTTGCTTCATGCTTTGGATACGATTCAAAACCCAATAAATCATGATCGTCATAAGAATATTATCATGCTGGACAGGATTCAAGATCCAGGCAATTTAGGCACAATTATCAGAACTGCTGATGCGGCTGGAATCGATACGATTTTACTCGTTAAAGGCACTGTAGATCCTTATAATCCTAAAGTGGTTCGAAGTACAGCAGGTTCGATCTTGTATGTGAATTTGATAGAAGTCGAAGACTCTATAGAGACTATCGAAATACTCAAATCAAATGGCTATCATGTTGTCGTAACGGCACTCGAAAATGCTAAGGATTACAATGATATTTCTAGTTATGGTGAAAAAAACTGTTTGGTCATAGGCAATGAAGCAAATGGCGTCTCAGATCTTTTCATAAAGTCTTCGGATTCACGTGTCAAAATACCGATTATCGGTCAAGCAGAATCATTAAATGCGTCTGTTGCAGCTGGGATCATGATGTACAAATTGCAATCGTTAGATGTAAAATTGAGCGATTAAAAACTTGTTCGTGAAATAAAAGTGTGGTATGATAGCTTTAATGTTGAACATCTATGAAAGAGAGAGTAGGTAGAGCTGAGATATTTAGAGAAGAAGACAAATGCTGAAAGTCTTCCATATCGACGTCACTGAAGTTCACTCTGGAGATGCATTCTTGAATTGAGTAGAGAATGCCGTTTGCCGCGTTAAGGTATCGAGTGAATTGCTTTGCAATTAATTTGGGTGGTACCGCGGAGATTGCTTCGTCCCTTTTCAGGACGGGGTTTTTTTGTGCTTAAAATAGTATTGATGGAGGAGAACATGAAAGAAAAATTGCATGCGCTATTAGAACAAGCGAAAGCTGACATTTCAAGCGTTAAGGGTTTAAAAGATCTTGAAGATCTAAGAATTAAGTACTTAGGAAAAAAGGGTGAAGTCACTTTGGTGCTTAAAAATATGAAGGACCTTAGTCAAGAAGAACGCCCTTTGGTAGGTAAAATTGCCAACGAGATTAGAGAAGAAATTGAACTTTTGATAGATACAGTAAAAGAAGACAAAAAATCGTACGAGATAGAAATACAGCTCGAAAAAGAAGCCATTGATGTCACGATGCCATCTAAAAGTGTTGTAAGAGGCCATAAGCATCCAATCAATGTCGCTCTAGACGAAATTATGGAAATCTTCTTGGGCATGGGCTTCAAAATCGCTGAAGGACCGGAAGTAGAAACGGTATACAACAATTTTGACGCTTTAAATGCACCGATCGATCACCCATCAAGAAGCTTGTCAGATACATTCTATATTACAGATGATTTGATATTGAGAACGCAGACATCACCAATTCAAGTACGTACGATGCAAAATCAAAAGCCGCCGATCAAAATCATCGCACCAGGAAGATGTTTTAGAAATGACGAAATTGATGCAACGCATTCGCCAATGTTTCATCAAATTGAAGGCCTTGTCATAGACAAGAACATAACGATGGCAGATCTAAAGGGCACCCTTGATATGTTTGCAAAAAGATTATTTGGCAGCCAAACAAAAACAAAATTCAGGCCGCATTACTTTCCATTTACAGAACCAAGTGGCGAGGTAGACGTTTCATGCTTCAAATGTGGCGGTGAAGGCTGTAGGTTCTGCAAAGGCAGCGGATGGATTGAAATATTGGGATGTGGTATGGTACATCCAAATGTTTTGGAAGAGTGTGGCATTGATTCTAAGACGTATAACGGATTTGCCTTTGGTATGGGATTAGATCGTGTCACCATGCTAAAGTATGAAATTGATGACATTCGCGTATTGTTTGAAAATGACATTCGTTTCATTAAACAGTTTTAGTAAATCATAAAAATGGAGGCAAATCATGAGAGTACCTATTCAATGGTTGAGAGATTATGTCGATTTCACAGGAATCGACGAACGTAAATTAATAGATAAACTTGTTTTGACAGGTTCAAATAACGAAGGCAGCTACAAAATCTGTGAAGGTATTGAAAATATCGTCGTGGGTAAAATTGTTGAAATTACTGGACATCCAAATGCGGAAAAGTTGATTATCTGCCAAGTAGACGTCGGTGAAGAAATTGTTCAGATCGTGACGGGAGCTACCAATGTGTTTGTTGGCGCCTATATTCCAGTAGCCTTAAATGGCGCTGTCATAGCGAATAACATAAAAATAAAGCGAGGCAAATTAAGAGGTGAAGTATCAAATGGTATGCTTTGTTCTCTTGAAGAGATGGGCTTTGAAAGCGCAAGTATTCCTAAAGAATTTGATGATGGCATTTTAATACTGGATGAAAATTATCCGCTTGGTATGAACATACTGGAAGCGCTTAAACTTAATGAGTCTGTTGTGGAATTTGAAATCACACCAAATAGACCTGACTGTTTAAGTATCATAGGCATGGCGCGTGAAGTTTCAGCGAGTTTTGATCTTGAGACTAAATTGCCTAAACTCTACGAAGAATCTGGGAGTTCAGAAATTGATAAGTACGCTAGTGTAGAAATCTTAGATACTGATCTATGTCCGAGATATGTTGCAAAAGTCATCAAAAACATAAAGATTGCATCATCGCCAATGTGGATGCAATTAAGACTCATGCAAGCAGGTATGCGACCAATCAACAATATCGTAGATATCACAAATTACGTCATGATCGAATACGGTCAACCGATTCATGCGTTTGATCTCAATGCCCTTCATAACGGAAAAATCAAAGTAAAACGTGCTGGAGATGGCGAAGTATTTGAAACGCTTGATGGTAAAGAAAGAACTTTAAATACAGAAGTACTCGTCATAGCGGATGACACGAGAACAGTTGGCATTGCCGGTGTTATGGGTGGTGCAAATACCGAGATTAAAGAGTCTACTCAAACGGTTTTGATAGAAGTTGCGAGCTTTGACAAATCGAGTATC
>CAYLNI010000021.1:24344-27064 GCA_964384705.1 uncultured Fusibacter sp. | reverse complement strand
TCAGTCTTTTCGAGTTCAAGGTTAATAGATTTTCTAATCATATTGAAGGCATCGTTTTCCGATTCCGGTAGACGATATGTCACACCCTCTTGAACGATTTTTTGAATATCCTTGTCGATTGCATAGAGGGGATTGATGATGTAAAGGCGCTGTAAAACGCTGAATAAGCCAAACATCGCTGAAACAGCGAGTAGTGTCAATAAAAATGTCGCAAGCAGCTGACGATTGGATGTCAAATAGACTTTCTCGGGAATAAAGCTCGCCATCGTCCAATCGGTATTGGATATTTTCCCAAATGAAAGGTAGCCACGAATGCCATCAAGCGTGATCAATGCAGGTTTCTCAGTACCACTTGCTAAAATGCTTGCAAGATTGGTCGAGATATCATCCACACTGTACAGATCAACCGCCGCACTTTGTGCAAGTTTTGGATGGGCAATCAAGTTGTTTTGTGCATCGATTAGGAACGAATACCCGTTGTTGCTAATCACTTGGTTGTTGATCATTTGAATAATGGCATCCAATTGGATGTCACCAGCAATAACGCCAAGCAACGCTTGGTTTTCTCCATAGACGGGTTGTGCGATGGTGACTATAACATGATCTTTTGAGGCGTTGAGAAAAGCACTGGTAAAGATAAGTGCGTCTTCTTCGACGGCTTTCACATACCAAGGACGCGTACGTAAATCAAAATTCACTGGTGGCATCCAGCCACTGCCGTTGATCATTTCGTTATCAACTGACCCGAAATAGATAGAGGCGAATGTGGGATTGTCATTTAAAAGTGCTTCAAAATAATCGAGTCGTAGCGAATCATCGCTTGATAACCTTACGAAAGCACCTGCATCGCGGATGACTTGACTCTTTTCAGTCAATCTGCCAAGGACTTGATGGGTGATGTTTTCTCTGGCGAAGACGATATTCTCTTTGACTTCACTTATGACGACTTCTTTAAATGCACGGTATTCAATAGTCATCCCGATGATCACAATTAGCGCAATGGCTATACCAAGTGCATAAAATCTAAAAATCAATTTTTTCATTCATTCGCTCCATAGTTCCGCATTTATTTGCATTATCATTATAGCATAAAGTGGGACAATTTGAGGAAAATCCATAATTATGTATACCCGTTTTGTGACAACATTAGTTATAAAAAACACCTAAATGCATGATGCATTTAGGTGTTTTTAAATGATTGGTTAATTTTTGTGCGATACATATTTTAATTTACTTGATAACCACTATGTTAGCGTCAAGCGTAACAGCTGTTTGAGCATATAAACGGCCATTGATTGAGGCATTTGTACCTAATGATATATTCGTCTTTGCTAATATGGTGCCTTCAAAATGTGCACCTGTACCGATTGTAACTGTATCAGCAGCTTGCCAAATAATATTGCTTGCTTGTGCGCCACCGCTTAAGATGATGTTTACGCCGCTTGCGATGGTGATGCCATCTGACACTTGTAATATCCATACATCTGTTGAAGAACCGTTAAACGTTACATTTGTGTTTGCGCTGATGCCTGTACCCCATTTGTAAACACCAGGTGTCAATGTCTTGCCGCTTAAGTCGCCTGCGTATAATTCAGTATAGTTTGCAGCTCTACCAGCAGCGTCCACATAAGCCGTCTCCATATTGCTGATAGCTGTTGTGAGGTTGCTAGGTGTTGGTGATGTATAATCAGAAGCATATGCTTTTCCTGTTAGTTGGCTAGATGTTCCAAATTGATTGGTTGCATCCATCGTCAGTGAAAAGCCTGTAATGCCAGTTGAATCGATGGGGCTAACGCCGATGTTTCCAGTGATAGCTGAAGTCGGAACTGTTGAGATGCCTGATTTTGAAAGGATGACAAAATTGCCAGCCGTACCAAGCGTTACAGGAGCTATCGTGCCTACAGCTGGTACATCAGTTGTTGGATTGGTCGTAGGTTCTGTAGATGGATTCGTTGTAGGGTTTGTAGTAGGATTTGTTGATGGTTCAGTAGGATTTGTACTTCCTGAAGTAGTAGGTTCAGTTGGTTCTTGAATCGGTGAATGGTTATAGCTATTTAGAATAGATACGAGCGCTTCTGCTCTTGTTATAGAATCAGTTGGTCTATAGCTTCCGTCTGGATACCCGCTGATGATGCCAGCTTCTTCAATGGCTATGATCGAATCATTGCTCCACGCTGGAATCTGAGCAGCATCGGTAAAAATCGACGTGCTTGCTATAGGTGTAAGCGCCAACAAGTTATTAAGTATCACAGCCACTTCTTGTCTTGATATAGATAGTTCTGGCTTCATGGTGCCATCGGTATAACCATTGACATAATTCTCATGAGTTGCAATAGCAACATCGTTAGCATACCAGGCATTTGCATCAACATCTGAATAGGTTGCGTCTGATGGTGTCTCATAATTAAATGTATTGTTTATCAATGCAAAAAATTCTGCGCGTGATATCGATTGATCAGGTTTGAATGTCATATCTGGATAGCCGTTGACGTCCCCAGATGCTATAGATGATTGTATCGTTTCTTTAGCCCAGTGCGTATCGTAATCTGTTAGTGTTGTAACGCCAAAAGCTGTTCCGAAAGAAAGTGTCATCAATAACAAACTCATGACAATGGCAATGCTCTTTGTTTTAAATAATTTCAAATGGTCCTCCTCATGCTCATTCCAATGAATGGCTGGCAACTCTGTTAATAGTTGTTAACACTAAGTATACTCTGATT
>CAYLNI010000021.1:23457-24210 GCA_964384705.1 uncultured Fusibacter sp. | reverse complement strand
TGCCATAACCATCATCCCAAGAACCATCCCAAGGATCGATAGGTGATGCTCGCCGTATTCTCTAGCTGAAGGCAAGAGTTCATCCAATGATATATAGACCATGATGCCTGCAACCCCAGCAAAGATGATGCCAAAAGTCGTATCACTAAAGTATCGATACAAGAGAACATAACCGACGAGTGCACCAATTGGTTCGGACAATCCCGATAAAAAAGAGAGCTTAAAGGCTTTCATGTGGCTACCTGTGGCGTAGAAAATCGGTACCGCGACAGCGATGCCTTCAGGTATGTTGTGAATCGCGATTGCAACGGCGATCGGTATACCAAGGCTTGGGTCTGCCAGTGCGGCCGTAAATGTCGCAAGGCCTTCCGGAAAATTGTGTATGCCTATGGCAAGTGCTGTGAACATGCCCATGCGCATCAATTTGTTTTTATGATGTTCACTATTGCCATCCATTTCTTCAACGGTGTGCACTTCATGTGGGTTGTCTACCGCAGGGATCAAGTTGTCGATCAAAGCGATGAGGCCCATACCAACAAAAAAACTCACTGCAGTGACGATGCCGCCCATTTTAACACCTAAAACGAGAGAAAGTGAATCGTTCGCTTTCTTAAAAATCTCGATCATCGAGACATAGATCATGACACCAGCGGAGAAACCAAGCGCCACCGATAAAAATTTCTTATTTGTCTGATTTGTCAAAAGTGCCAAAGCACTTCCTATACCTGTTGAGAGACCTGCGAAAACTGTAAG
>CAYLNI010000021.1:13473-23434 GCA_964384705.1 uncultured Fusibacter sp. | reverse complement strand
AAAGGCGAATAAAAAGCGATCTAATGTAATGTCCATGTTAACCTCTCAAAATTGTAATTTTGTAACAGTTTTATTAGAATTTATTGTATCACTTGATTACAATGATTACAATCTTATAAAATTAGACTTGTATTTGAAATAAATTTCAAAATGATTGAAATTTATTTCAAATTATCTCCTTTTTTTTGAATGATGACAATGTCTTAATTTGTGAACAGTATGAAATAACACACTTCATAAGATTGTTAAGAGTTGGCACACTATTTGCTCTATTCAATAGTAATTAATTTAAGGGGGAAATAGAATGAACTCAGTAAGAAAACCATATTTTTATGAAGCCTTGTTGTCATTTGGGGGCTTGATGCTCGTTATGGCTGTTGGTATCGCAGTTTTTGGAGCAAACCCACATATACCGATGCTGATCGGTACAGCCTTTGCATCTGTCATCGCATTGAAAATCGGATTTGATTGGAAAACGATTGAAGAAAGCATGTTCGATGGTATCAGACAAGCATTACAAGCAGTTGTTATCTTAGCCATCATCGGCGTTCTAATCGGTGTTTGGATTCTATCTGGCGTTGTGCCATCTATGGTCTATTTTGGCTTAACCATCCTAACGCCACAAATTTTTTTAGTCGCAACGGTTTTAATTTGCTCAGTAACGTCACTTGCAACAGGTACTTCTTGGGGTACAGCTGGTACAATCGGTATCGCGTTGATGGGTATTGCGAGTGGCCTTGGCATTCCAGCGCCGATTGCTGCCGGTGCCACCATTTGTGGCGCATACTCTGGCGACAAAATGTCGCCACTCTCTGATACGACGAACCTTGCACCTGCAATGGCTGGAACTGACGTCTTCACACACGTTAAATTTATGCTCAGACCGACGATTGTCGCCTATGCGATCACATTGGTTTTCTTTGGTGTATTGAGCATGAAATTTAGCGCGACAAGTGTTGATATCACAGCTATTCAAGCTATGAAAGATGGCTTGAAAGCCAGCTTTACAATTTCTCCATTTTTATTGATCCCGCCACTTGCGGTTATCGTGGCAATCTCTAGAAAAGTGCCAGCGATTCCAGGTATTTTTATTGGCATCATTTTAGGCGCTATACTTGGCCCTATATTCCAAGGCGTAGACTTTGGTCAAATCCTTGAAGTGAGCTACAGCGGCTTTACGAGTGAGACGGGTGTAGAAACCATCGATTCACTGTTGACTGCAGGCGGCTTGATGAACATGATGTATTCAATTTCTCTTACGATTTTGGCTATGATGTTTGGCGGTATCATGGAAAAAACAGGTCAACTCGAAGTCATCGTAGAAAAACTTGTCAAAGGTGTAAAAACAGCGCAAGGCTTGATCATCTTAACGATTGCAACTTGTCTAGGCAGCAACATGACGATGCCTGAACAGTACATTGCAATTGTGCTTCCTGGTCGTATGTATGCCAACACATATCGTGAAATGGGTTTACATCCAAAAACGCTTTCAAATGCACTCGAATCATCGGGTACACTTTTATCGGCACTCGTTCCTTGGAATACATGCGGTGTATTTTTATTAGGTGTTCTTGGCGTTAAAACGCTGGATTACTTACCATACGCTGTCTTTAACTACACCATGCCTTTAGTTGTTATCGCCATGAGCTTTATGGGATGGACGGTTGCTAAGATCAGTGATGATCCAACAACGGTGAACTATAAAAAAACAGAGGCATCACACGAAGTTTCAGCAGTGCCTGTGGCATAGTCCGATTTTGTAAAAAGACATTAAATTTGATATAATAAATGAGGAATTGGACGCTGTTCCAATTCCTCTATTTCTTTTTTGAACTGGAGTTGTGATGAAAAAAAGACAGTTGATATGGCCAATACTATTCAGTGCACTTTGTGTACTACTTATTAATCAATATACGAAACTCATGTACGATGTAACTCTGATTTCCTATATAAATTTGTCATTGCCCCTCACAGAAGAGGAAGCAGATTACAAAAAAAGTCGTGAGGTTTTTGTGCATGGTGGCAATATTTACGAGCCACCGCTCGGCATCTATGAGCCTGAAACAGGTCAACATCTAGGGCTTGTTGTGGATTATATCAATGCACTCTCAATCCCCATGGAGGTACCAATCATATCGAAACCCATGGTTTGGAATGATGCTCTGTTGTCGCTCGCTCAAGGCAAAACCGATTTCTGCGACTTGATTCCCTCGGAGCAGCGTGCAAATTTGTTTGACTTTTCAAATCCGCTTTACCAAATTAGAGGCTTAGTCGTTTTAAAATCGGACAACACAGCGATCAAGACCGTTGATGATCTTGAAAATAAAAGGGTTGCAGCTCCAAAAGGCGATTACTCGATCGAGGCTTTAACTTTGAAAGTAGATCATGTGACACTTGTTGAAGTATCAAATCTCGGTGAAGCTTTGAAACTGCTCGATCAAGGCAGTGTTGACGCAGTGATTGGCGATGAGCCTGTCATCTGGTATTTGATTAAGGAATTGTCCATAGTCCATCAATATAAAATTCTGGATACACCACTCTATGATGAGCCGGTAGTCATCGCCGTTCCAAAAGGTGAAGCAAGTCTTCTCAAACTCGTGAATCGAAGCATTCTGGTATTGAGAAGCAATGGGACACTGGATCAAATCAATGAAAAGTGGCGTGCATATGCACCGTTATTGACATCAAACAAGACCGCCGAAAAGTGGCGTCTTATCTTTGCGATGACGGCCAGTGGGATGGCTCTGATACTAAGTGCATTTTTAATGCTCAATCGCAAACTCAAACATATTATTGAAGAGAAGACTGCCGATTTACAATTTACTTTTGATAGCTTAGATCGTTTTGCCGTGGTATTAGGGGATCAAGGCTTGATTCTCAATGCAAATCGCGCCATTTTGACGTACCTAGGTATGGAGAAAAATCAGTTGATTGGCACACATAGTTCAAACATAGAGATCATCAAAAATGCACTGGTTGCTTTAGGCGATCATGACGTTGCGACGCTACATCATATAGGACGTTATTATGAGGTGAAAAGTTTGGAGCACAAGCTACTCACGATTCAGGATCTCACCTTTGAAAAAACAAAAGAGCGCCAGCTCATACAAAGCAATCGGATGGAAGCGATCGGACAACTCGCATCTGGCGTGGCACACGAACTTCGAAATCCACTTGGCGTCATACGCAACTCTACTTACTTGCTTGAAGAGGTCGGCGATCAAGATGGGGCGATTCGTGATAAAGGTATCGGTGCAATCAATCGCGCAGTCAATCGTGCAAGCAACATCATCGATAACCTATTAAACTTTTCAAGACTTTCAACGAGCCAAGAAGTCACGTTTTTATTAAGGCCGGTTCTTGAAGAACTCGTAGAATTTTACACGGCCACAAAAGTATATGAGGCAATCGATTTTCAACTGGTGTGTCATGATAGACTTCAAATTACTATGAGTGAAGAAGCCTTGAGACATATTTTGAATAACTTGATTGCCAATGCGTGTGATGCAATCATAGGCGCTGGTAAAATTACCATACGCGTAGAAACAGGCAATGACCCATCTGGGAAGGCGTTTTCAAAAATAAGCGTACAAGACACGGGTAAAGGGATATCCAGCGATGAAAAAGATAAAATATTTGAACCATTCTTTACGACAAAGGCACCTGGTAAGGGAACGGGCCTTGGTCTGTACATCGTCTATTCTGAGCTCATGGCTATTGGAGGTACAATAGACGTGCACAGTGAACTTGGTATTGGAACGACATTTGTCATAACCTTGGCATCTCAAATAGAGGAGGTCTAATTCATGAGACAGACGTTGAAAGTGTTGATTATAGATGATGACGAGGAATTCAGAGAGTTGCTCAGTCTCATATTGCAGAGAAAGGGATATAAGGTAGAAAGCGCTGAATCAGGAGAAAAAGGCATCGACATGATCCGAAAGCAAAACTATGACATCGTGCTTACGGATATGCGTATGTCTGGACTCTCTGGAATTGGGGTTTTAAAGGCGATTCAAGAGTTGCATCCCACAGATTATTTAAGACCAGACTGTATCATGATTACTGGGTATGGCAGCATCGACAATGCCGTCGAAGCGATACGAAATGGTGCATTTTCCTACTTTATCAAATCGAGAGATCCTGAAGAGTTGCTCTTTGAAATAGAAAAAATCAAAAAAATGCGACTGTTGAATCGTGAAAATGTCGCACTTAAAACGGAACATGCTTCATCTGGCTACATGCTAAAATCCTTAAGTCCCAAGTTTTTGAAAGTACTTCATGCTGCGCACAAAGTTGCCCAGACTGAGGCTAATGTGCTAATCCTAGGCGAATCAGGCGTTGGAAAAGAGGTGCTTGCTCGGTATATCCATCAAAGCTCACAACGCAGCGAGGGGATTTTTATGCCCGTAAATTGTTACGCATTTTCTGAGACCATGATTGAAGCGGAGCTATATGGTCATGAAAAAGGCGCTTTCACTGGGGCAAATGAACTGCGTATCGGTCGATTTGAAGCGGCAGACAATGGCACTTTGTTTCTGGATGAGATCGGCGAGATGCCACTCAGTTCACAAATCAAGTTGTTAAGAAATATTGAAAACAAGGAAATTGAACGTATTGGCAGCAACAAAACGATACGCACGGATTTCCGACTGATTTGCGCAACGAACAAAGATTTGAAGAACGCCATTGAAGCGCGCACTTTTAGAGAGGACCTATACTATCGCATCAATACCATCGTATTAGTCATCCCTCCTTTAAGAGAAAGAAAAGAAGATTTGCCACTCATGATTCAGCATTTTTTAGAGGTGATCAATAAAGATATGAAGACGCGTATCACTGGGGTTGATGATGAGGTCATGCAAGTTCTCATGCAATATGATTATCCTGGAAATGTCAGGGAGCTAAAGAATGTCATCGAAAGATTGCTTGTCTTTTCGGAAGGACCAATCATCACCATGGACGATTTGTTGGCGCACCCAGTGATTCCTATCGGCAGCTCGTCTACCATGAGTTGCGACACAATGACTGAAGACCAATCGCTCAAAGCTGTTAGAAACAAGGTAGAACGCGAACATATTGAGGCTGTGTTTAAGCAAATGCAAGGCAATATAGAGTTGACAGCTAAAATTTTGGACATCAGTCCAAGACAGGTATATAACAAACTCAATGCGTACAAAAACAACTGAAGAAAAATACTGACAAAATAGTCATGCTTTAATAAATAGTGGGTATAAATGCTCAACAATAGCTTATTGGGAGGCATAAATGAGAAATAAAGTTATCGGTTTGTTTATGGCACTGTTTATAGTGATTTCGACCTCCTATACATATGCCGAGCATTTGATCAGAGCGGGTACAACGCCAACGTTTGAGCACCTCGATAGAAGCGCGGGGTTATCCAACTTATCAGTCTCGAGCATCGTACAAGATAAGGATGGGTTTATTTGGTTTGCCACGCAAGGTGGGCTCAATCGTTATGATGGCAGAACTTTCAAAGTCTATTCAAACGATCCTTTTGATGCACAGCGCCTCATACACAACTTGATCCAGACGATGGCCTATGATGAGGAACACCACGAGCTTTGGATTGGCACCTATCAAGGCATTTCGAGATACGATATCGCAAATGACGTCTTTATTAATTATTCTGTGGATCAAGATGGCCTATCGAACGCGGTCGTCGTCGCCTTTGAAAAAGATGATGATGGTAACATGTGGGTGGGCACACTTGATGGTCTCAATAAAATCGATATCAAAACGGGACTCATCAAAAGTTATGAGGTGCCAGGCAAAGTGGTACGCGATCTCAAGAAGGATGCTCAGGGTAAACTTTGGATAGGCAGCTATGAAGGACTGCTATACTTTGATGAAGCCTCAGATGCAGTCAAGCCATCGGGATACAAGTTGCCAGCCGAATCAGTCATGGTGATCAATGAGTTTGAATCTGGTGTTTTATCACTTGGCATTTGGGACGGTGGTATCGTCACAATCAATCTTGCAACTGGTGCGATCAAGCAACAGTCGTTTGCCGACAATCGCGTCTATAGCTATATCAAAACAGAAGATGGTACACAATGGATTGGCACATGGGGTGGCGGTCTCTATGCAATCGAAGAAAATGGGGATAAGCACCATTTCATAGGCAGTGGAGATCTAAACGAACTGTCGCATCCCATCGTCTATTCCATGATGCAAGATACGTCAGGTATCCTTTGGATTGGAACAAATGGGGGCGGTATCTGCAAAGTCAACCCGCTTAAACGCAATTACGTCATATACAAACACGAAACCGATGATATCGACTCGATGAGTGCAGGTAAAATCAACGCCATAGAAAAGGATACATCCGGCAATCTATGGGTGGCCGTATACAATGAAGGACTCGATAGGATTTCACCCGATGGTCGTATCACAAAATACAAATATGCCTTAGATATGCCGGGCGCTTTGACAAATCCGAATGTCGTAGCTATATCAAAACGCGATACAGGCGAATTGATTTTTGCTGTGGGATCAAATGTCATGTCCTACAATGAGCAGAAAGCTACATTTGATACATTGATTGCTCTCGAGTCTGATGTGCTCATCTATGAGATGGAAGACGTTGAGAACAACCTTTGGATTGGCACATATGGTCATGGTATTTACAGATATGATTGGAAAACAGGTCAAAAAGAACAGTATAGCTATAACGACGATGATGACTCTGGATTTCAAATCTCAGATAACCTCGTTTATGATATCGATCTGGACAGCAAGGGCAGATTATGGGTAGCGACCAACAACGGTCTCAACCTCAAAGATAACGAATCGGAACCATTTCGTATTTTTAGGTCCGTACCTGGCGATTATAGTCAGCTCGCAACCAATACCATAAGAACGATTTTTGAGGATTCAAAGGGTCGAATCTGGTTTGGTTCAGTAGGGGGTGGATTGTCTTATTACAATGAAGATGGCACCTTTACGACTTACCTGGAGAAAGAGGGCATGCCGAGCAACGTCGTACTTAGTATTCTCGAAGGCGATGATGGCAGAATTTGGGCAGCGACGCACAACGGACTAGCTATACTTACGCCTGAAACAGGTGATTTATTCAATCTAACCCCAGATGATGGAATCGGGGGATATGAATTCAACCCTGGCCACTATCGAGATGTTTCTGGAACCTTGTATTTTGGTGGTCTGCACGGAATTACTGCTATTCCTGGAAACATAAGTGAAGGCGTTTCCATTTCGCCCAGAGTTTATATAACCCATGTGGATATTTTTCAAAAGCCATATTCGACTTATTCTCCTTACTACAATGGTCAGCATTTGTCTTTTGAAGAGGATGAAACGTTTTTAAGTTTCAAATTTGTGGCTCTGGACTATGATTCGCCTGAGAAAGTTCGATTCGTATACAGACTTAAAGGATTTGACAACGAGTGGATTAATTCGGGAACGATAGATACAGCAACTTATTCAAAGCTTAATTCAGGTTATTATACTCTTGAAGTTTATGCAGAAACGGCACGTGGCGTCCGTTCAGAAGTGTCCAGACTAACATTTGAAATCGACGTACCTTGGTATCGCTCGACGACGATGTACTCAGTATACACATTGCTCATTATCCTCATATTATACGGGATCTATAAAATATGGCAGGGTCAAAGAATCAAAAGGACAAACGAAGCTTTGGCCATCGTCAATTCAAAGCTCGAGGATGCAAACGTCAAGCTGGAAGCGCTATCCACTATAGACCCACTCACAGGTGTATACAACCGAAGGTATCTCACAACTCGGTTGGCTGAAGAGATACAACTCGCGATACGCAGTGAAATCCATCTTTCAGCAATCATGCTTGACCTCGATAGTTTTAAAGAAATCAACGATGTCCATGGCCATGTCTTTGGCGATGACTATCTCGCAGCAGTGGGCAAATCGATTAAGAGCACATTGCCACGAAGTACGGACTACGCTGTTAGATATGGTGGCGATGAATTCTTAATTGTGCTATTCGATACAGATGAATCAGGCGCAAAGATCGTCGCGGAAAATATCAGACGCAATATTAGTGAGATTGCCCTTGAAGACACCTACTTGAAGCAAATTAGAAAGACGACGTGCAGCATGGGCGTCTTCAGTCTGATCCCTAAAGTGGGAGACGATGTAAATATGATTGCCAAGCGCGCAGATGAAGCGCTGTATCAAGCCAAGCACGAAGGTAAAAATCGCATCGTTGTCAATCAGGGAAGTGATCATAGCGATCTGGCAAGCAATGAGACGTTCGACGAATTTAACAATTAGTTGTGAACAAAAAATGAAAAGCCTCCTGTTACACCAAAATATGGTGAAATAGGAGGCTTTAACCTGCTACTTTATTTCCTTCCAAAACATAAGCATCTAATATCATGAACAAATGATTTGGTATTTTCAGTACAGTGTCTGGCTTAACATCAAAAATTTGCGCTTCCGTTAAGTGTGTCCATCCGACCATAACACTATACATGTTTGCTGCTTTCGCAGCTAAAATGTCACCTATAGTATCTCCTATATACATGCACTGCTCCGGATTGCAATTAAAATAGTCCATGACGCGAATCAGTCCCTCCGGAGAAGGTTTTACGACATTCACATCATTTCGTGAGATGATGATTTCAAATTGGTCATTTAGGCCCAAATGTCTTAGGCCGTGATCAATTGTTGGTAGACTGTTATTGCTAACAATCGCCAATCGATAACCAAGCAACTTCAGGTGGTTAATCAATTCTATAACACCAGGAAAAGCTTTGGTTTTTGCATTGTGATTGTGGATATACCAAATCTTAAATTGTTCCGTCATATTTTCTGCTTTATCAAAATGAATAAATGCCATTGGATCCTCTAAAGTTTTGCCTGTCATTTCTGACAATTCATCTTTAGTAATCATTTTTCCTCGATACTTTTGAGAAAAATAATTCAAACCTTCTTCAATCAACAAATTGGTATCGATAATGGTGCCATCGAAGTCGAAAATAATCGTGTTAATTTTGCTGTTATTATTTTTTTTCACTCATAACCTCCTGTCTAAAACTGCTTCTATAGACAGAATAGCATCAAAATGTAATGACTGAATTAAGTGTCGTTTAAGTTTATGTGAAAATTTAGAACAACAAAGTCAACATCATGTATAATAAAGTGCTACAGGCAAAACCGATACCGACTCGCACAGCGTCACTTCTTATAAATGGCTTACGAGCAAATCGCGTAAACAAAAATCCAATTAAAATGGTCAACGTAATAGGGAGCAAAATATAGACGACGACTATCCCGATACTGACTAGCGACATAAACTTTAACAGAATCATCAAGATGATACCACCGCCTAAACCGTAAAGATAGTGCTGGTTCATGGCCTTTCTAATTCGATGTACAAGCTTTGCGACATCGGGCGCCTCTTCAGAGTTTTCAAATTGATCATAAGCTTCGGACGCCAAGTCATAGGCCTTGCCATATTTTTTTTGATCAAATGCCGTTTCTGCTTCGCTGACGAGTGTTTTTACGATGCGCAAAAATGGATTGTCAGGTGCTGCATACCGCATGTTGTGTGTATCGACCATAAACTCATAAATCTCTTGTTCAAATGTATATCGAATGACGACAGAGTCCGCTTCGAAAAACGTGACGCGCTGCCTTGTGATGTGTTCGCTTGGTTTTTTCGGTAAATTGAGCTTGAAAAATTCGTAGGTGCGATTGACCCTGTCATACTTGGTCATATAGGTTTCAGGTGCGAATGCAGTATAGTCGTTGGATTCGATGCCACCTTCATAAGTATGATCGAATAATATAGCTTCAGAATTTTTATTCGTATTGAACCTAAAAGGATACTCGTTAAATCGTCTCGCAAGTTCAGGTGGTACAAATACGAGTGAGTCTTCAGTTTTAATAAATTTCTGTTTGGTAATCAAGGTACTCAGCAGCATTTTTTTGCCGTCACAAA
>CAYLNI010000021.1:8881-13446 GCA_964384705.1 uncultured Fusibacter sp. | reverse complement strand
CAGTGTGCCAATGCCTTTACAGGTTTCGCATTTGTTCTTGCCCTCACCAGCACAATAAGTACAGGTTACAGAGCCTTCGCGACAGTTTGTGCATGGCATCATCCCCTTGCCACCACAGACGATACAGGGTTCAGTGATTTGCATGGCCTTTTTATGAACATCTCCGTCATCGGTCATCCATTCCCTGACCTTTTCCACGACTACAGAGCCCTTGCCTTCGCAAATGGTACAAACCTCAAGACCTGACCCTTCACATTTTTTGCACATTATGACACCGGTTCCTGAACAATGGATACACGATTTGCTTCCTGTTGCATCACATGTGTTGCAGTTGGTCACACCAGTTCCGCGACAATTGTGACAATCGACGATGCGCGTTGCATGGGGGACGTCTTTGACATAAGATGCCTCTGAAAAATCAACAGGTGGCATCTCCATCTGAATGTTCCAGACATCGACATCCTCAGGAAATTCGTACTTGAGATAGGGGTCAGCCGTTTCGCTTCCCACCGCTTTGAGGGATGGGTAGACGGTGCGTTGTTCAGTGAGCGTATCTAGGTGTAAATAGCCAATTGGATAATGATCGATGCTTATGACCTTGATTTTGTCTTTTAACGCAGCGAAAGTCCTGGGGTTGATGCCACCGGACCAACCGTCCAGATATTTATCAAGATCTTTGAGTGACTCATTGGGATCCATGCAGCGCCTCCGATTTGTGACTGATTACCTTCAATCTACCACAAAAACGCCATTTTGGATACCGCCTGTTTGATCGATGGCATACCCAGCTTCTACAAACTGCATCGTAGCCTCGGCAACCGTCATGTTCTTGGTTAATGCTAATACCATCCCGGCTGTACCAATAGTGCCCTCGGCCGTGACGAATTCATAACTGTCTTCACTCATTGCGATAAATGCCAAAGTATTGGTTTTGTTCTCATTGCCACCAAAATCGAGATCGCTTGCCACCTGATAGAGGCATATAAAAGACCCGTTTTCTGAACGGATAAACTCGGTAGTTGTTCGAGTAAACGTTCGATCCTCTCTCTGCGTTGAATCCTCCATATAAAAGTAACCTTTGCTGGCATCAAATAGTCCTGTAATGATATTGCGATCGCCAGCTTTGTCATTTGACACAATGCCATCCACATCGCGAATCAAATCATGACCGAACTCTGCCACGTCTCCAGATTTATTGTAATAGCCCTCAGTGCCTCCAAACCCGATATGGCCACTGAACTCACCATCGACATTATCGAGGTTGAGCATGGTGTAAAAAATCGCATTTGCAAGTGGCAACCCAACCATGACAAGTGGCACGATCGGCATGCCTGTATAGTCGTTGATGATCGGTTCATGGATGGAATAAAGCTCATTCCATGCATCGGAGTAGTCTGTCAAGTTGTCGATTTTTCCACTCGATACGAGACTGCTATCCGCACCAGCCAAAGGGACATTTTCAGTTTCCACAACCACTTCGTTTGCTTCAATGGTATCTTCTCCAGCACCAGCTATAGTATTCGCATCCGTATTTTCTAAAGGATCATCTGCATTGCCACTGTCGCCAATATTGGTTCCGCAGGCCGTCAGCGGAAACGCAAATAGAAGCACGATGGCAGTTATCCAAACCCATCTTTTTTTCATAGGAACCTCCTTGTCACACACTTAAAAATGCAAAATGTAGCATTTCATCTTCATTTTTACCCTTTTTTTGTGTGTCATGTGTGACAAATAGCATTTGCATTTCGCGTTTATTTATGTTAAATTAAGTAAAATTGTTATAACAAAATCGTTATATTACTAAGTATAACTATGAGGAGCATTTTATGAAATCAGCAATCACACTTTTCTTGAGACGCAGACGATAAAGCGTGTATCTTTTATAGGTACAGGCTTAAGTGCTGTGTACCTAAGGAAAGTGCGTGAATTTTTTATTTCAAACACTATTAGGTCTACACAGCCTGATGGTGTTTTTTTATTTGGTCTTTTACTATTTAAATTTGGAGGTTATCACAATGAACTTATTAACAGAGCAATTATCTAAAACGTTTACAGCGGCGTTCACAAGCTGTGGCTATGAAGCGAACCATGGTAAAGTGGTCGTTTCAAATCGCCTTGATCTGTGCCAGTTCCAATGCAACGGCGCCTTTGCAGCAGCTAAGCAGCATAAGCAGTCGCCGGTTAGCATAGCAAACGAAGTTGTCAGTCAGATTCAAATAGACGACATAATCAATAAAATAGAGGTTGTGCCATCGGGCTTTATCAACATTACCATTACAGATGACTATTTACTTAACTTTGTTGAAGCGGTCTATAACGACAAAAATAAAGGCATACCACAAGCGGAAAATTCAGAAACCATAGTGCTCGATTATGGCAATCCCAACGTCGCGAAACCACTTCATGTCGGACATTTGCGTTCTGCCATTATCGGGGAAGCGTTGAAACGCATCATAGCATCAACGGGTCGAACGGCAATTGGCGATGTGCATCTCGGCGATTGGGGGCTTCCTATGGGGCTCGTTCTTGAAGAACTTTTAGAAAGGTACGGGGATAATATGCCGCCACTTACTGCGGAGTTATTAAATGACATTTATCCACTTGCAAGCCAGAAAAGCAAAACGGATGAAGCTTTTCTTGAGAAAGCAAGGGACACAACGGCAAAGCTCCAAAAGGGTGATCCCAAGTACACGCAAATATGGCGCAAGATGGTGGATGTTTCTATCGCGGATATCAAAAAAACGTTCGACAGGCTAGATGTTTCGTTTGACTATTGGTATGGTGAAAGCGATTCAAGCAAATATGTGCCGGAGCTTTTACAGATTTTAAACGATAAACACCTGCTAGTGGAAAGTGAAGGGGCACAGGTGGTTGAAGTGGTGAAAGAAAGCGATAAGGCGCCATTTCCACCAACCATCGTCGTCAAGTCGAATGGTTCGGAAGGGTATGCCACTACGGATATTGCGACAATCATCCAAAGGCAGCGCGACTTTGGGCCAAGTCAAATCTGGTATGTCGTTGATTTCAGGCAAAACTTGCATTTTAACCAAGTGTTTCGCACCGCTCAAAAGGCAAACCTCATCCCTGAAACCACTGAGCTTGCACATTTGTGCTTTGGCACAGTCAACGGAACGGACGGCAAACCGTTCAAAACGCGAGATGGTGGCGTCATGCAGCTATCCGAGCTCCTCGACACCGTCGCCAACTGTGCCTATGAAAAATTGAGAATTTCAGATGAAACGGATGAAGCAACCAAAAGGGCTGTTGCTGAGAAAATTGGTATCGCAGCGATAAAATTTGGCGATCTCATCAACCACTATTCAAAGGATTGTATCTTTGATATTGATAAATTTATGGCATCAGAGGGGAAAACGGGTGTGTACCTGTTATACATGGTTGCCCGAATCAACTCGATACTTAAAAAAGCCGAAGGTATCGCTTCAGTGGAGGTGAGGTTAAATGGCATCTATTCGCAGAGTGAGCGCGAACTTATGCTAAAGCTTGCTTTGAGCGGTAATGCGTTTATGAGTGCGTACAATGAAAAAGCGCCAAACATTATCTGCGAGAACGCGTATCAAATCGCGGTTGCATTTTCAAAGTTTTATCATGAGAATCATATCTTGGGAGAAGTGGACGCACAGAAAAAGGCCTCTTGGCTGTCACTTTGTGTGATCACCAAAGACCTTCTGAAAAAGCATCTTGATACGTTAGCTATCGATACAGTAGAGCTGATGTAGCTGAAATCAAATGCACTCAAAGCGTCCAATGAGCACTTCATTTAAAGTGAGGTACTCGCAGCGCTTATCGATTGCCTCAAACTCTGTCGCGAACTCAGATTTAAAGACCTTGTACGCAGACTCCGATGCCCACATATCAATGGTGGTATAGGTGTAAGCTGCATCTAGATCCTTGACTAAAAGAGTTTGCTTGTAGCCGATCCCTTGCTTGAACAACTGGACCCAGTCACCATCGGGGCCATAAATCTGTTGAAATTCGGCTTCTTTGTCCGGTCGCACTTGAAATTTCCATATATATAGATAAGTCTTCTCTGTGTCTTGCTGAAGGTTATTTGCCATAGTTGGTCTCCTTTCATCATTACACAATTCCTGTGCGGGTTAAATCCGCGTCCACTTGGATGCCATAAATGGGCGCACGTTAACATTGTCATCATTACCACCACTTAATTTTATCTGAGCCGTCCAAAGGTAGGTCTTGGGCCAATGGCGAAAGATCTTGGCCACGCTAAACAAGAACTTAAGAAATAATGTCTTTGGCTTTGGTTCCCACCCACCGTCTGGATTCATCGTAACTTCAACCATATCACCACTTCGGCTAGCTTTATATGTGCCTTTTACCAGACCAGCAGACGCATCCGTACCAAGGGTGAATGCACCGCTATGAGACGTATTATTCGCAATGCTATTAAGTTCAGGGAAAGGTGGGAGAAATTCAGCTGTAAAGGTGTGATTGTTCCGGCTTGAATGCATGCGAGCAATGGCTGGATGTTGCGCATCCTCTGTGAAATCGTAAAGCGTATTGTTCGAGCCATGGTAATGTTTGCCATC
>CAYLNI010000021.1:2973-8864 GCA_964384705.1 uncultured Fusibacter sp. | reverse complement strand
AAGTGGCGCAAGCAATTGAGACTGCGCAGGACACCAGTCCACTAAAAAGGCATCGGCACTGTAGCGCATATAGTATACACGCGAACCGTTGATGGGAAATGTAAAGGGATCCGCTTTATGCAAGCGACCACCTATACTAATGTGGACATTCGTATATTTTTGACGGACAAAATCAAACTTGAACATAAAATAAACAGGCAATGAAGTAGGATTCACTGAAGAACTGCCAACAGGTGCCAACAGAGAAAAAGGATGTGTTGGTTTCTGACTTTTTTCGACGATTTCAACTTCTATTTTGCGACCCGTTTTGTCCTCAAAGTCAAAGGCCACATCCACACCGCTCTTTGTGACATTAAAACGGGCATTTAGCATCGGACAAATCATAGTATCCGCAAGTCCCTTTGCGGCAACGTCTATTGTCTCTTCTATTGTAATTCCAGGTTGTTGGTACACATCAACATAACCGTCCTTGCGCCAAGCAATCACTCTTAAACCTTTTCCATATGAATCGTCATCAAACCATTGCGGCTCAAGTCCCGAATAAATCTCATCGGGATCCTTTTCGAAATTGATGAGGAATAACCGCTCTATAGGACTTATTTTTAACGAAAAGGGTGAGAACATTTAATGACCTCCATTTATTAGGAAATTGCATAATTCCTTATGTATTTGGTGATAGTTTATCATAATTATGAGCCAAAAGCACCATACATAGAATAACCACAACAAGGCTGCTCTTTAACAATAGCATTTGTGCTTAACACAAACACTGTTAACTCAAAACGAAGTGTTAGTTGAACTAACAAAGGTCTGCACAATGTGCAGACCTTTTGTTCTATCCAAGTACAATCCGCTTGGTTGCAATGTTCTCCAAAAACGCCTGATCATGCTCAACGAAGAGCATGGTCGGTTGATAGGTCAGGAGCATGTCTTCAATCTGGATTCTCGAGAGAATGTCCACGTAGTTCAGCGGCTCATCCCAGATATAGACATGTGCACGCTCGCAGATGCTGCTTGCCATGAGGACTTTTTTCTTTTGTCCTTCGCTGTAGCGAGAAAGGTCCTTCTCAAACTGGATCGGGCCAAGGTCAAGCTTAGAGAGCATGGATTTGAGAAGCACGACGTCGACGCCTTGTTCTTTGGCATAATCGTCTAAAGAACCAGACAAGCCACTTGTATCTTGTGACACATAAGAGACGATCAAGTTTCTGGAAGGTCTAATGCAGCCGCTAGTGAGACAGGATTCTGTGGGGGTGCTGTTGATGGCATTTAACACGGCCTTGATGAGGGTTGATTTGCCAGTACCATTGCCACCGATGACTGCGATGCGGTCACCTTGCTCAAGTGTAAAGTTCAGAGCCTCAAACACCACGCGCTCATCATAGGCAGCGGTCAAGTCATAGGTGCGAAGCAATACGTCTGCGGGATGTGCCTCGTGCTTGATTTCAAGGGCATCAGCGGTTTCAATATCTTTGAGAAGTTTCTTCTTTTCTTCCACGGCATTTTCACGTCTTTGGTGGATGGCTTTTGCGCGCTTCATCATCTTTGCGGCTTTATGCCCCACAAAGCCACGATCGGGAACGCCAGCCCCAAACTTGCTCTTTTCAGTCAATGCCGACCAGCCTGCAGTGCGCCTCGCAGCCTCTCCGAGTCTGTCGATCTCCTTGATGAGCTTCTGATTTTCAGCCAGTTCAAACTGGTCTTGATAAGCTTTGTTGTGCATCCATGAGGAAAACGTGCCCTTTTGGATATCGATGTGCGTCTTGTTGATAGAGAGCACGTGGTCGATGCAGTGGTCGAGGAAGAGGCGATCGTGTGAAACGAGGATGTAGCCCTTCTTGCGTTTCAAATAGTTGGCGACGCAGGTTCTGCCCTCAAGATCCAAGTGATTTGTCGGCTCGTCGATGAGCAGAAAGTTGTTTTCCTTCAGAAAGAGGATCGCTAATAGAACCTTGGTGCGTTCGCCTTGGCTCAGCGTATCAAAGGGTCTGTCGAGAACGTCAGCATCCAAGTCGAGGAGTGAGAGCTCTTTGCAGATGGCCCAATATTCATACGGTGGGTAGATTTCAGCCACGATCTCAAGACCGGCTCGATTGAGCGATGTCACCGGAAATGGAAAGTAGTCGAAGTGCACAGAGGCATTGATGGTGCCTTGATACGTGTATGCGCCCATAAGGAGCTTTAAAAAAGTCGTTTTACCGCGGCCGTTTCGACCTGTGAAGCCGAGCTTCCAGTCCGTATCGATTTGAAAGGATACATTTTCGAATACGTAGTCATAACTGCCGTCATAGGCAAACGATAAATTTGTTATTTTGATTTGCGACATGGTTTACCTCCAAAAAATAATATAGGATGCAAGAAAGTCTCTTGCACCCTAATAATGGCTGATAAACGTATATTGTCCTATAAACAATCCACGAAACTATAGTCAAATGAGCAGAACCTCTTTCTTGCCGAGTACGACCAATAAACGTGCGATCCATCTGGAAGCACATGTCGACTCTATAAAGTTACTTAGCAAGAATGTTTGCTCATTTTCTCATCTCCAATCTGTGTAATCGTTCATAAATAGGTTACCATAGGCGAGAAATGGTTGTCAAGTGATTTTGCTTTACAGTTAATGTGGGTTATTCACCTTGTATTATGATAACCAATTCTTTCGTCTATAAATAACATATATAGCTAAGCCGAGAGGTGGAAACAGCATTGAAGCAATAACACCCCAAATGATTGATGAGAAAAACTTTATTCCATTCATTCGACAGTCCCAAAACACCAATATAAAAATCATGACAAGTAATAATATAAGACTACCATTAATAATATTTCTGAAAATTTGCCATGAAATCACTTGAGTCACCTCGATTGTAATATAGTATTTCTATATAAGGGGCATATATTAATAATAAACCCCTTATAGGTTATCATTATATCATTTATTGCCAATCTACAGTAACGTAGTCTTGGTAAATACCGTGACTTGAATCACTCCAAAAGTCAGATCCAACCAATTGAGGAGAATAGTTTGATGTGCTAGTTGATACACCATATCTTAACAAATATGAATGACCAGCTTGAAGATTAACTAAAACTGAGTTATTGTATAAAACTTGATTAAAGCTTGATCCTGAACTTACAGAGTCACTAATGTTTTTTATTATAGTTCCACCAATTTCACTGTCGGCTGTTAAGTCGTATACGGAAACGCGAATTCTTGCTGAAGCATTTCCACCCATAAATCCAGGAGCTGTTGAACCAGAATAATTACCTCTAAATCGAACATAAGCTAATTTAGAACCAGTTCCTTTAACGTTTATAGTTTTTGCGTTGTAAGCCCATGCTGAGGCACTACCAATTCCAGCAGTCCAACATTCTGAATCTGATGACCAAGTTGCATACCTACTGTTTGCTCCAGAGATTAAATCTTTTGAGACTCCATTGTTCCCTGTATCAGACGCATAATAATTTGCATCTGTTCCAATAAAAATATCATTACCAGTAACTACTTGAATACTAATCTCATTTGAAGATGATGTTGCTTCTTCCAATAATTGCTTAGAGTATTGAGAAGAGGCTTTATTCATTTCTTTTTCTGATTCATCAAGTAGATATTTTGTATCTAATTCAGTACGAATCTTTAATTTTTCTGGGTCTTTTATTAAATCATTAATCTGTTCTTGTGTTAGATCTCTAGGACCAAGATCAACATTTAATAATTCATCATTCATTATTAAGTGTGGCCATAGTGGATCCTCAGTCAAATTGATTGATTTTTCTGCACTTGTTACTTGTTGAACGCCACTGAAAAGTAAAAATGATAATATTAAAATCATAAAACTTTTTTTAAACATACATGAACCTCCAGATTTTGCTAATTTTTATTAGTGTCAACTGTAGTATAATGAATTGAAGCAGATTTGAATCACTAATATTTGGGGGTATAATTGATGGATAAAGTAAAATTTGGAGGACACTTAAAAACGATCAGAAAAAATCTACACTTTACTCAAAAGCAAGTGACGGGACTAACGGGTGTATCACAAGAAACATTGAGAAGAATAGAAAACGGTATAGAGTATGCAAGTATTTCAACTCTCAGCACGTTGTCAGATTTTTACAAAATAGACTTATTCAAAATCATTTCACTTTCGCCAGAGAATGATGACAAATTCAGTTCCGATGTTGATAAAATTGCATTGGTGCTAAAGTCCGGGAATATTGAAAGCTTTAAAGATGAAATTAGAACTTTAATCGAGGATATTAAAGACAAAAATAATTATGACTGCGTTTATTATATTGAATATCTAAGCACATTACTCGATTTAGAGCTGAAAACTGCGAATAATGCAAATGAATCTGAGTTGATCTTAACAAATCTTTATTTCAGCAATAATGCGTTGAAAAGCAATTATTACATAACGCCATTTGAAATCACCTTAAACATATATTTAGCAATAGTCCTTAGGGTCAACAACAACTTCAAAGAATCCATTAGCGTTCTGGAAAGTACTCGGGAACGTACGATGCATCTCCCATATGCAGCTTCAGAAAGCTCGCATACCTTTGCAGTGATTGCAATAAATATCTCTACGGCCTATCATGCAATGCAAAATTACGATCAAGCAATTGAGGTCATCAACTCGCTCTTAAATGATAATCAGATGAGCTTCAGATTGGACGATTACTTCCAATTGTTATATCGAAAAGGCATATCCCTTTATAAACTGAACGATCCAACCTATCAACATGTCCTGAAAACGGCCTTTTATTTAATATCAAATGAAACCTATCGCGATTTACACGACTTTTATAAAGCGCATATCCTTAAAACATACAATATAATTCTAGAGGTTGAAAATGGCAAATGAAAAGAAATTAACACTGATAAATTGTATAACAGGCGTCGTAGAAGTTATCACACATCTGACGACAATGGAAACCTTATACCAACACTACAAGCCTGTAGAAGTCGAAAGCTACTGCAGCGCATGTCCGAACTATGGACGTATCTGGTCGTGCCCTCCATTTGACTTTGATGTGACGACGTACCTTGCCCCATATTCACACGTTCTCATCATAGGCGTGAAAACCACTGATTTCGAAGTGACTCGACGACGCTTTGGGGATATACTTAAGGGGATCTCTGAAACTATGGAAATTGAGGCAATTGAAGTACTCATTGCGGGAAACTGCTACCATTGTGAAGTCTGCACCAAAACCATAGGTGAACCGTGTATCTTAAAGGAAGGTACGAAGTACTCACTTGAGGCACTTGGTTTTCACGTTGGCGATATTTGCGAACATATATTGGATGCTCCGCTGGATTGGTCGGGAAGCGAGGGGACATTTATGACCGTCGGGGCGATTCTTTCTAATTCTAAAGAAATGCTGGAGGCGTTAATATGACAACGGATATAAAAATTGCGCCATTAAAGCTGAGGTTCAAAGCGCTTTTCATCGATTACTTATGCATTGTCGCCTATCTGCTTGTGCTGATGGGTGTTGCCATGGCATGTTATAAGCTATTCTTCGGTAAAGTACCTGAATTTACAGTCATGCAAAGCCAGCTAGTCGCTTTCTTCACGTCGGTGTTGCCTGTGATGGGGTGGTTTGCATTTATGGAATCAAGAAATGACTTTGCGTCGTTAGGCAAACGAAAAGTGGGTATACAAGTGAAATACGTCAAGTTTGGTAAAAATCCGATTGTGAGCAGCATCCTCAGAAATGCGCTCAAGTTCCTCCCGTGGCAACTCGCCCACATGGCAGTCATCGGGGGTATCTATGACGGTTTCGAGTCACCGAGCTTATTGATCGTCACGCTCGTCTTGCCAGTCATCTATATTGCGATGGTCGTTTTGCGAAAGGACCACAGGCACATTGCGGATATTGTG
>CAYLNI010000021.1:0-2961 GCA_964384705.1 uncultured Fusibacter sp. | reverse complement strand
AGTTATGTAGTGCGGAATTAAACAAGAATTTATGCGATAGTTGATGGAAGAGAGGAATATATTTAATGAATGAAAGACAAAGACGCATTTTAATGACTGTAGGCGGCGTTTTGATATGTGGCTTCAGCGTAGGACTTTTTAATTTCTCACTATTTGGAATGGACCCTTTTCAAGTGTTCGCACATGGCGTGTGGGCGCGTACACCGATCGGTTATGGCACATTTTATATGCTACTGAATCTCGTGATGCTGGTTGCTATCTTCTTTATTGATCGGACTAAAATCGGACTAGGCACGATGATCAATATCTTTCTACTCGGTTATGTGGTCCAGTATTCATCTTGGTTTTTCGATATGCTCATTCCAGATCCGACCATCTTTATAAGAAGTTTGGCGCTTGGCGTTGGGATATTGGTGATCAGTTTTGGAGCTGCTATCTATTTTACTGGTGATATGGGTGTGTCAACCTATGATGCGGTGGCGCTGGTAATGGCTGAGAAGAAAATTGCGAAGTTTCAATATTGTCGCATTGGCACCGATCTCATCTGTACAGTTATAGGGTTCATGCTTGGCGCAACGGTTGGTGTGGGGACGCTGGTGACTGCATTTTTCATGGGTCCGATCATAGCTTTTTTTAGACGCACTGTGGCTGAGCCGTTTCGATATGGGAAGAATAGAGGCGTACTATGAAAAGCATCGTTGTCCTGATATGTGTATTAAGTTTAATGCTATTATCCGGGTGCAATAAATCTGAAAATCTCGATTCACAGATGGAACAAGAGAACCTCACACCATCACAGTTTGAATCAATCAATGACTTTGAAGGTGTATCGATGAAGGTCGTAGTTGATTCAGCATCTTCGACTGGACTTACAGTACTTTTTGAAAATGATTCTGATAAGTCATGTATTTATGGATCATACTACTTGTTGGAAAAGAAAATCTCTGATAAGTGGTATGAAGTGCCCGTAGTTTTTGAGGGCGATTATGGCTTTGATGCAGTAGGATTTCCACTTGAACCGTCTCAAACAAGCGAATGGCCTGTTGAATGGGAATGGCTGTATGGGATTTTAGATGCAGGAGAATATCGCATCGTTAAGGATGTATTGGATTTTAGAGGCACAGGCGATTTTGATACGTATTATTTAGCAGCTGAGTTTTCGGTTGAGTAGAAGTAACTATATGCAACATCCCCTTCATAATAATTCTTACAATGTAAATTATATAGAGGAGATTTTTGCAGTTTGCCGAATATTACCACTACTGAAATAATAATTAGGAAAAAGCAAAATAGACGAAAGAAAATAGACGAAAGCAATATGAAGACAAGTGCATACATAATTTACGCCTGACAGAATAAGTGATTCATATGCCGCCGCAGCTTTGCATTTTACCGATAAAATGCGACTCAAATCGGAATTGGTTAAATATATGGAGGATAAGTCATGGCAAAACGTGAAGATAAGATCAAAGCAGTGTTAAAAAGTATAGAGTTATACCATGAAGCGCTAGCACCAGAAGACTTAGCAATCTGTGAGATACTAAGCCGTGCAATCCTCGAAATCCTTCCAGAAGCAACTAGCAAAGTTTGGCATGGGCATCCGGTTTGGTTCTTAGATGACAACCCAATTGTGGGATACAGCAAACTCAAAGACAGTGTGCGTATGATGTTTTGGAGTGGGCAATCATTTGATGAAGCGGTGCTTAAACCAGAAGGGTCGTTCAAAGCTGCTGAGTTTCGCTTTACAAAGGTTGATGAGATCAATTTAGAGGATGTTAAGCGCTGTTTGTTGAAGGCGCGTGATATTCAGTGGGATTATAAAAACATTGTTAAGAGGAAAGGCGGGTTGGAGCGGTTGAGGTAGGTGGGGGACTTTGAGAGATTATTGAAAAGATTAAGAAAGACATCGAGAATACTGCTTTGGTGGTAGTATTCTTGATGTTTGATGTGGATATTGACGTTAGACGACATCCAAAAAAACAAGAGGTGAAAAATGATTAAAATAATTTATGGAAGCGTATTCGATGATAAATGTGATCTTGTAATACTTCCATGTTCGTCAACTGGCAGTATTACAAGATGGGTAAAAACAGAAATAAATAGAAATGAGATACCATTTCCATCCTATAATATCCCATTTGGATCAGTATCGTTTATTGATACACAAAGCAAATATCGGAATGCAAATTATGTAGGATATGCATCATCAGTTAAAGCAAAAGATTATTCTGATTTAACTGCTATAAAAGAAATACTAGAGAGGATAAAAAAATATTCTGATGATAAAGACATATCATTAGTAAATATTCCTGTTTTAGGTGCAGGTGCAGGAGGATTAAAGCATAGTGAGGTTATTGAACTATACAAATCTGAATTGGAAATGAGTCAGATACAGTTTAGTATTTATATTCCTGACCGTGATATTGCTAATACTTTTATAAGTGAAGAAAATATTATAAAAGATGATATATTTAAGAATCCGAGAGTATTAATTTCTTATGCATGGGGGAATAGTGATTTACAGACATGGGTAAAAGATTTAGCTAATAAATTATGTGAAAATGGTGTAAATGCAAGGTTAGACAAATTTCATTTGAAACCAGGATATGACATGCCTCAATGGATGACTGACGAAATAATTAAAGCAGATAAAGTTTTACTTATTTGTGATGATTACTATGCAGAAAAAGCTAATATTAGAAAAGCTGGAGTTGGATGGGAAACAATGATAATACAAGGCGACATGCTAAATCAAGGTTTAAATAATAAATATATTGCAATTTCTGTTGGAAATTTTGATAAAAATATTCCGATTTACATGAAATCAAAATTGGCAATGTCAAAAGAAGAAGTGGATACAGATTTAAAACACTTACTCGCTCATTTGTTTGAATTGGATGTTGCTCCAATAGTTAAAGAAATTCCAACGTGGATAAAAGATCAAATTGGAAAGAAATAATG